>JASHSX010000185.1 GCA_030040865.1 Thermoplasmata archaeon
CGGGGAGCGGCGCGAGCATGCTCTTGGAAAGGTCGAGCAACAGCACGTTCCGCTCCCGCGAGGGGACCGGCGCCGCGGGGGTGGTCCCGTCGTCCGCCATCGAAGATGCGCCCACGGTCGGTTCGGGGGCTCCGGCCACTAGTTCCGGGAGCCCTCCCGGTCGGCTCCGCCACTGCGCACGAACCATTTACCTAGGACGGGGTATTTGGTGCTTCCGCCGGGGTTGAGGACGGGGGACGCGACCGGAGCCGGTCCCGGCCACCGACCGTGCATCGCGAGCGGGTCAAGGTTATAAATCGCACCCGGGTCGCCGCGCCCGCATGGGCAACATCCGCCAGACGTACATCAAGCGGGTCGCGATCGAGCTGATCCGCCACTATCCCAACGACTTCTCCGGAGATTTCGCCCACAACAAGCAGAAGGTGCTGGAGCTCACCGATCTCGGCGTCGTCGTCGACGGGAAGATTCAGGTGACGCACAAGAAGCTCGCGAACCGGATCGCGGGCTACGCGACGCGCTACATGAAGCGCAAGCGCGGCACGTAGGCGCCCCGGAAGGCCGGCCGCCGTCAGTCGAAGATGCCGAACCCGTCCTGAAGGTGCACGATCTCGACGGGCGTCGTCGGACGGCCGACCAGGAACGCCCGCGAGTTCGCGGTCAGGCAGGCGCCCACGATCGGCACACCGAAGTTCGCCGTGGAGCGGTGCACCGGAACGCCGAGGACCTCCTCGAGCAAGGCGACCTCGCGCTCGGTCGCCTTCGGGTGGACGATCGCCCCCCGGTTCGTCGCCGCGCCGGCCATCCCGACGGTGCCGAGTCCCGCGACGGTCCCCGGGCGGGCGGGCACCCGAAGCGCCCGTCCGATCTCGTCCACCGCCTCGCGCGGGAGCTCCGGGTGCACGATGGCGCCGTGGTCGTTCGCGAGGACGTTGTTGCCCATCGCGTTCTGACGGTGCCGGACCACCGAGACCGGGCCGATCCGCTCGAGCGCGGCCCGCTCGCGCTCGCCCGGCTCGTCGCCCACGACGACCCCGTGGCTGTTCACGGCGACGAGCGCCCCGACGACCTCGCTCTCGAACACCGTCGTGCGGACGACCTCCACGCCGAGGAGGCGGGCGAGGTCGTGCTCGAGCGGCCCCGGCGTCGCCGGCGGGACGAGCGTCGCCCGCTCGCCGGTGCGGAGATAGACCCCGAGGTACGGGCTCCCGCGGAAGAGAGTGCGACCAACGGGCACGCGTGGGCTCTCCCCGGGCGGGGTTAGTCCGTGTCGAGAAGGTCGACCTCGATGAGGCCGTCCTCGAAGCGGATCGCCTTCACCCGGACCTGAGAGGGGATGTGCTGGATGCCGCGCTCCCAGATGTGCTCGTTGAGGCGAGGGTCGATCCAGACGTCCTCGCTCTTGCCCTTCATGTGCCGGACGACGAACCGACGGACCGTCTCGAGCGCGTGTCCGGCGCGTCGGCGGCGGGACGGCTGGTGCTGGCTCGGGCGCAGCGGGATCACGTACTCCCGCTCGAGCTCCTCCGTCCGCTTCTCCCCGCCCTTCTTCGCCGGCACGTCCGATCCTCCCGCGACCTACTTGTGGAGATGGCCCCGCTTCCAGACGTGGCGCTTCGGGTGCCGCGACACGCGTCGGCTCGTCCGCTGCATCACCCACGCCGGGACGCGGCGGTTCCCCTTCACGACGCGGAACAGCCGGATCTTCCGCGCGAGGCTCTTCCTGCGATTCGCCATCCGCCGCCCCCCTTCACCGGCGGGTAATATGGATTTCTCGTCGCTCCGGCGCAATCCGTTCGAGCAGCGCCCTCAGGGTCGCGTCGTCGACGGCGCGCTGGATCCGACCGCTCGCCGCGAGGGCGATGAGCTGCTGTTCGACCGAGTTCGCGACCTCGGGCTTCGCGAGCCGGATCCGCCCGAGCCGCTCGCGGGCCTCCGGGGTCAGGATCCGACGCAGGATCTCGGCGCGCTCGGCCTCGCGGCGGGCCATCTCGGCCTCCTGCTGCGCGTACGCCTGCGCGTTGACCGCGTCCTGGCTCGTCTGCTGCTGGAGCTGCTGGACCCGCCGCCGCCTCAGCTCGGCCAGCTCGTCGTCGTCGCCCTGCGCCATGCGACGGTCCTCCCGCCCCCGACCACCCGCTAGAGGTACTTGGCGAGTTCGGGGCGCTCCGCGACGAGCGCCTTCAGGACGTCGCGCGAGACCCCGTCGACGAGCTTCGCGCCTTCGGGGCTCACGCGCCGCCCGCGGGTCTTGAACGGCTGGACGAGTCCGGATTTCTCGAGCTGGTGCACGATCTCCCGGAGCACCGCCCGCGAACCGTTGCGCGCGTGGTACGGCGCGCTGCCCCGGTCCCGCTTGCCGCCGTACTCGGAGCTCAGCCGCTCGACGCCCACGGTCCCCTTGAGGTAGATCTTCCGGAGCACCGAAGCGCTGCGGAGGTACCACCAGTCGACGGGCACCGGGGCCCGCTGCTTGTGCACCCCCGTTTTCACGAACATCGCCCACGGCGGAGGGTCGACCGCCTTGCGGCTCCTCAGCTCGTCGGCGAGCTTGGGCAGGAGGCGCGACGGCGGCACGTCCTGGGGGTGGGTCATGGAGCGGCGCGCCCACTCGGACCGCCTATTTAAGGGCGAGCGCGCGCACCGAGGGACGCAACGGCCAGACGGTCGTTCCGCGCTTCCCGGACGGTCGACCCTCACCGGTTCGGCCGCGGACTTATCTAAGCCCCGCGCCGTGGAGCGTCACCGGCGTCCCACGCGACGCGGGACCCTCGATGACTACCGGTGCCCTGGTGCTCAGCGGAGGGGAGTCGCGCCGGTTCGGTGGGTTCCCGAAGGCCCTCCTCTCGACGGGACCGCGCTCGGGGGTCCGGCGCATCTGCGAGATCTGTCTCGCCCTCGATCTCGACCCGGTCACGGTCGTGGTCGGTGCGCACGGCGGGCCGATCGCGCACGACCTGAAGGACCTCCCGGTGCGGGTCGTCACGGCGGACGACTGGTGGCAGGGCCGGACCGCCTCCGTGCAGGCCGGGCTCCGCGCGCTCCCCGACGACCGGGACGTGCTTTTCTGGCCGGTCGACCATCCTTTCGTGCGACGGAGCACGGTCGAGATCATGCAGCGGGTGGCCGAGAGCGACCTCCTCGGGGTCTGGTTCCTGCCGACGCACCGTGAGCGGGGCGGCCACCCGGTCCTCTGGCGGGCGCTCGTGCGGAGGGACCTGCTCGAGCTGCGCCCGGATGCCCCGATCCGTTCGCTCCTGCCGGAGTTCGGGCCCCAGGTCCGGCGCGTGGAGGTGGACGATCCCGGGGTCGTCGCGAACGTCGACGACCCGGATTCGTATCAGGCCGCGTTCGATGCCTTCCTCGCGCGCGGGGAGGAGTGACGATGGACCGAAGACTGACGCGCGAGGCGCTCCGGCTGCTCGACGCCCACCGGCCGTTCGTGCGGGCGACCGTCGTGCGGACGACCGGCTCGGTGCCCGGAAAGCTCGGCGCCTCGATGCTTCTGGAGGCCGACGGCCGGTGCGTCGGCACCGTCGGCGGGGCCGCGCTCGAGGAGTCGGTGAAGGAGCTCGCGAAGGGGGTCTTCGCGTCCCGCGCGGGAGAGCTCCACCACTTCGACCTCCAGAGCTGGAAGTCGGGAGGGCTCCCGAGCCTGTGCGGCGGCTCGGTCGACATCGCGCTCGAATACGTCGCCGCGCGGCCGAACCTCCTCCTCTGGGGCGGGGGGCACGTCGCCCACGCCCTGGCGACGATCCTCCCCACCCTGGAGTTCGACTTCAGTGTCGCCGACGATCGCCCCGATTGGGTCGGGATCGACCGGTTCCCCGCGGCCGATCGGCGGGAGGTCGTCCCCCCCGAACACGTGTGGGACGTCTTCGAGCCGGGCGAGTTCACCCACCTCTACCTCCTCGGCTACGACGCGCTCAAGGACCTCACCCTGCTCGCCGATTCGATCGACCGGTTCCCGAACGTGATCGGACTGATCGCGAGCGCCTCGAAGCGGGAGCACCTCTACGCGCGCCTGCGCGACCGCGGCGTGGGTCGCGAGGCGATCGCCCGGATCCAATCGCCCGTGGGGCTCGAGATCGGCGCGGAGACCCCCCCCGAGATCGCCGTCAGCATCGCTGCCGAGATCGTACGATCGCTGCACCCCGACGCCATCCCGTCCGCCGTCCGGGAACGGCCGGTCGAGGACCCGGAGGACGATGTCGTCACCCGATCGGCTTAGGTTCCGACTCAACGGCCAGCCGGTCGCCGTGCCGTGCGAGGGCGCGCGGATCCTGCTCGACCTCCTTCGGGAGGACCTCTCGCTCACCGGGACGAAGCGGGGCTGCGACCTCGGCACCTGCGGCTGCTGCACGGTGCTCGTGGACGGGCGGCCGACGTTGAGCTGTCTTACGCTCGCGGCCCTGATGGAGGGCCGGTCGGTCGACACGATCGAGGGGATCTCGCCGCCGCAGGGGCTCTCCCCGGTCCAGCGCGCGTTCGTCGAGCACGGGGCCACGCAGTGCGGATTCTGCACGCCCGGCTTCGTGGTGACCGCCACGGCGCTGCTCCGGGACCACCCGCACCCGTCCCGCGAGGAGATCGTCCGGGCGATCTCCGGCAACCTGTGCCGGTGCACCGGCTACACGAAGATCATCGAGGCGATCGAGTCGGCCGCGCGGGAGACCGTCTGATGGCCTCGACGGCGCCGTCCCCGTACCGCCTGCTCGGCGGCCGCATCCCGTACGTGGAGGGTCCGCTCAAGGTCACCGGCCGCGCCGAGTACACCGACGACATCAAGCGACCCGGGATGCTCGTGGGCCGACTGCTCCGCAGCCCCTGGCCCCACGCCCGCCTCCGATCGATCGACGTGCGCGAGGCCCGGGCGCTCCCGGGCGTGTTCGCGGTCCTCACGGGAGAGCGGTACCCGACCCCGTTCGGCGTCCTCCCGATCACGCACGACGAAACGGCGATCGCGGTCGGCAAGGCCCGGTACATCGGCGACATCATCGCCGCCGTCGCGGCCGCGGACGAGCGGACGGCGGAGGCCGCCCTCGCGCGGATCCGGGTGGACGCGGAGCCGCTGCCGGAGTACCTCGACCCGCGGGTCGGGCTCCAGAAGGTCGCCGAGCCGATCCACGCCCGGGGCCTCGCCGGGACGAACATCCAGAAGGAGGTCGTACAGCACTTCGGCGACGTCGACGCGGCGTTCGCCCGCGCGGCGCACACGACCCGGGTCCGGGGCGTGTTCGCCGGCGTGACCCACGCGTTCACGGAACCGCTCGTCACGGTCGCCGAGGCGACGCCCGACGGGCGGCTCACCGTCTGGAGCGCGACGCAAGTGCCCCATTACCTCCACCGCTCCCTCTCGGAGGTGCTCGGGATCCCGATGCACCGGATCCGTGTCATCAAGCCCGAGGTCGGCGGGGGGTTCGGGGGGAAGTCCGACCCGCTGCCGCACGAGATCGTCTGCGCGGCGCTGGCCCTCGAGACCGGCCGGCCCGTCAAGATCCTCGTCGACCGCGAGGACGTCTTCTACACGAACCACGGGAGGCACCCGACGCAGAACGACGTGCGGATCGCCACCGACGCCGAGGGGCGGATCCTCGCCTACGACATCGACGCGCTCATCGACGGCGGCGCCTGGAGCTCCTTCGGGACGGTCACGACGTACTACAACGGCGTCCTCGCGATGGGCCCGTACCGGGTCCCGAACTTCCGCTACAAGGGCCGGCGCGTCTACACCACGAAGCCCCCGAGCGGGGCGATGCGGGCGCACGGCGGCACGAACATCCGCTACTCGGTCGAGGTCGCGCTCGACCAGCTCGCGGAGGAGCTCGGCGTCGACCCGTTCGTCCTGCGGACGCGCAACGCCCTGCCGCCGAACTCGACCACCGTGAACGAGTTCCGGATCACTTCCACGTCGTTCCTCGCCTGCCTTGAGGCGGCCCGGGCGGCGAGCGGATGGGACGCGACGTTCCGAAAGCTCCCGTACGGCGAGGGGATGGGGCTCGGCTGCGGCTTCTACATCTCGGGCTCGAACAGCCCGATCCACTTCACGCCGAAGATGCCCCAGTCGACCGTCCACCTGAAGGTCGACATGGACGGCGGCATCGCCGTGCACTCGATGCAGGCCGACATCGGACAGGGCTCGAACACCCTGCTCGCGGCCATCGTCGCCGAGGTGCTCGCGGTGGACCTGGACCGCGTGCACGTCCAGCGCGTCGACTCCGACGTGAGCCCGATCGACCTGGGGTCGTACTCGAGCCGGGTCACGTTCATGATGGGGAACGCCGCCCGGGCCGCCGCCGAGGAGCTCAAGGGGAAGCTCGCGAGCGCGGCGGCGAACCTCCTCGACGTCGCACCGGAGGAGCTCGAGCTCGTCCCCGAGCGGTTCCGGCTGCGGGCGGACCCGTCCCGGGGAGTCTCGTTCCTCGAGGCGCTCCATCGCGCGATGGAGCACGTGGGCGCCCTCACCGCGACGGGCTCGTACCAGACCCGCCCGGTCGGCGGGTCGTTCAAGGGCGCCCGTGCGGGCACCGCGCCGGCGTACTCCTTCGCCGCCTACGTCGCACGCGTCCGGGTCGATGAGGAGACGGGCGAGATCGCCGTGCGGAAGATCTGGGCCGCCTTCGACTGCGGGCGGCCCCTCAACCGACTCGCGGTGGAAGGCCAGATCGAGGGGTCGATCCACATGGGGCTCGGCCAGCTCCTGGGCGAGACGATGAGCTACCGGGGCGGCCGGTTGCTCAACCCGTCCCTGCTCGAGTACAAGATCCCGATGCCGCAGCAGATGCCCGAGGTCGAGATCCTGCTCGTCGGCGGCGACGATCCCGAGGGACCGTTCGGCGCCAAGGAGGCGGGCGAGGGACCTCTCGTGGCCACGTTGCCCGCCGTCGGAAACGCGCTGCACGATGCGATCGGGGTGCGGTTCCACGAGCTCCCGATCACGCCCGACCGGGTGCTGCGGGGGATCGACGAACGACGCAAGGAAGGCCGGGTCTGGAAGGGGGCGTAGCGCCGTGCACCTGGACCCGTTCGAGCTCCACCGTCCGACGTCCGTCGAGGCGACCGTCCGGCTCGCGCACGAGCTCCACGGGCGGTTCGACTACCTCGCGGGCGGCACCGACCTCCTGCCGAACTACAAGATGCACCTCAATCTGCGACCCCACCTGATCGCCCTGCACGACGTCGCCGAGCTCTCGGGGCACTCGCCGACCCGGATCGGCGCCATGGAGCGGCTCGCCGCGATCGACGAGGACGCCGCGTACCGGACCGCGTACCCGGTCGTCGGCGATGCCGTCGGGGAGATCGCGACCCCGCTCGTCCGCGCGAGCGGTACCGTCGGCGGGAACCTCCTGGTCGAGACCCGCTGCTTCTTCTTCAACCAGAGCTACTTCTGGCGCGAGAGCCTCGGGTTCTGCCTGAAGGCGGACGGGGACAAGTGCCACGTCGTCCCCCAGAAGGAAGTCTGCTACGCGACGTTCTCCGGCGACCTCGCCCCGGCGCTGATGGTGCTCGGCGCGGAGGTCGAGATCGCGGGGCCGACCGGTCGGCGACGCCTTCCGCTCGGCGACCTGTACGACGCGAAGGGCGACGGGATCCGTCGCCTCGCGATCGCGCCCGGCGAGCTCCTGGTCGCGGTCCACCTCCCGGCCGACGCCGGGAGCTGGCGCGGTCGGTACCGGAAGCTGAGGGTGCGCCCGTCGTTCGACTTTCCCGAGCTCGGCGTCGCGGTCGCCGCTCGCTTCGACGGGGCGCGCGTGCAGGGGCTCCGGATCGCGATCGGCGGCGTGGAGCCGCGACCGCGCCAGTTCGACGAGCTCACCCGGCCGCTCGAGGGCGGGGCGCTCTCGGACGACCGCGTCCGCGAGCTCGCCGCCCGGCTCGAGCGGTCCGTGCGGCCGGTGCACAACACGTTCCTCGCGCCGGACTACCGTCGCCGCATGGTCGGGGTGTACGTGCGGCGCGCGCTCGCCGACGTGCGGGAGGTCCGGGCGGGATGACGGGCGCGCCCACGTTCGCCCTCGTTCCGCTCGCCCGGCTGAAGTCCCACGAGCGGATCGAGCCGAAGAAGGTCGATGCGCTCGTCGAGGAGATCCGGACGCGCGGCGTGTTCGACGACCCGATCTGGGTCGCCCGCGGCAGCGACGTGATCCTGAACGGGCACCACCGGGTCGCGGCCCTTCGCCGGCTCGGTGCCGTGCGCGTGCCGGCGTGGGTGTTCGACTACCACGACGGCCCGATCCACCTCGACCGATGGCGACCGGGTCCCCCGCTCGCCAAGGACGAAGTGGTGCGCCGGGCGCACGCGGGTCGCCTGTACCCGCCGAAGACGACCCGCCACCGGCTGACCACTCAGCTGCCGCCGCGCCCGACGCCGCTCGCTCGGCTGTTCGACGCCCGCGCGCGTCAGTCGCGCGAGTCCAAGCCCTCGCGACCCCGCGCCTCGGGGGCGTCGGGCCCGGGATAGGGGAGCGGCAGCGCGCCGTCCGCGAACCGGCGGATCGTCGCGGCGAGCAGCGCCACTTCGGCCGGGTGCACTCGCGCGCGCAGCGTCTCGGGCGTGTCGCCGGGCTCGACCGGCACGCGCTCCTGCGCGATCGTCGGTCCGCCGTCGACGTCGCCCGTGACCAGGTGGACGGTCGCGCCGGTCTCGGGATCGTGCGCGGC
>JASHSX010000186.1 GCA_030040865.1 Thermoplasmata archaeon
CTCGCCCGATTCGGGGGCACTCTGCGACGAGAGCGTCGCCCCGGCCCGGTCGAGCCGTCGGGCGAGCGCCACCCGATCGTACGGGCCGGCGCCGGACGTGACCAGCCGGCTCACAAGACGCGCCGTCCCGGCGCGGCCTCGCGGATCGAACGCCCATCCCGCGGGGCCGACGTACGTCGCGGAGAAGCTCGCCGATCCCGCGGGCGGTGCCTGTCGGACGACCGTCATTCCTGCGAGGTCGGCGACGTACTCGACCCGGAGCGGATCCGACCGCTCAGCCATCGGCGGCCTCCTTCGTCGGCGTGTACCGGACGACCACCCGGGACTCGGCTCGGAACATCGCGCGGGCCTGTTCCTGAACGTGCGAGGCGCGAACGCGGAGGAGCGCGTCGAGGAGAGTGTCTTCGTACTCCGGGGACCGAAGGACCGAAAAGTACCCGAGCCGGAAACCGGTGCGGGACGCTCCCTCGTACGCCAGCGCCGCGCCCCGGCGGATCTTGGTCCTCAGGTCGTCCATCTCGGTCGCCGTTGGGCCAGTGCGGACGAACCGAGCCAGAAGGTCGTGGATCGCTTCCTCGAGGCGGTCCAGGGTCACTCCGCCCGCCGCTTGGGCCTGGATCGTGAAGAGCCCGGGATCGACGCGGGGCCGCCACTCGCTGGTCGCCCGGACGGCCAGGCCCCGGTCGACGAGGCCGCGGTAGAGGCGCGCGCTCGGGTGCTCCGACGAGCGTCCCCAGCCGGGGCCGGCCGCGAACATCCGGGTCTCCCCTCCCAAGACCGCGTCGACGAGGAGGGTCGCGGGAGTCGCCGGATCATCGAGCGCCGGTGCGTGCCAGCCGATCTGGAGGTACGGAGTTGTACCGGGCCCCGAGAGCTCGGCACGTCGCTCCCCTCGTGCCGGTGGCTCCGTGGCACCGACCGTCACGTCGTCGCCGCCGGCCGGGAGGGGGGAGAAACGACGTCGGATCTCGCGGGCCGTCGCCGCGGGGTCGAACCCGCCAGCGACGACGAGCACGGCGTTACGAGGACCGTAGAAACGACGGTAGTACTGCCGCAACTCGGCAGGCGTCATCGACTCGATGTCGCTCTTCCGGCCGAGCGCGTCCCAGCGGTACGGATGGACGCGGAAGGCGAGCTGGTACAGCTCCTCTTCGACGCGGAACTCGGGGTAGTTCTCGTTCCCCTCCCGCTCCGAGAAGATGATCGTGCGCTCCCGCTCCACCTCGGCATCGGAGATCAGAGCGCGCGTCATCCGGTCCGACTCGATGTCGAGGGGGACCTCGAGGTGGTCCCGGGGCACCGTGGTGAAGTAGGCGGTGAAATCGCAGTCGGTGAAGGCGTTGAGTTCGCCGCCGACGCTGACGACCGCCCGGTCGATCTCCCCCTTCGCGTACCGCGGCGAGCCCTCGAACAGCATGTGCTCGACCCAGTGGGAGGCGCCCGTGATGCCCGGGTGCTCGTTCTTCGAGCCGACCCGATACCAGACCCAAACGCTCGCGGTCGGGCTTTCCGACTGAGGGGCCAGGACCACGCGCAGGCCGTTGTCGAGGGTCCAACGATGGAGTCGAGGCCGGGCGACCGCCGTTCGGGCCATCGGGGGTCTCGAGACGTGTCGGCATATAACCCGCCGCGGGCGTGGGGGAAAGCGACGAGACCCCCCGGCGCGGCTCCACGGCAAAAACACAACCGTTAAGCGAGCGGTTCCGCCATCGGCGGTCGTGCGAGGAGCCCTGAGGTTGGTCCGGGCCGGGAACCTCGGCGTGTCGTTCGTGGGCACGCTCGTGGGCGGGCTGGTCTCCCGGGGGACGGGAATCGGGGCTCCGGTCGTCTTCTGGGTCTACCTGCTGCTCGCTGCCTCGTCCACCGCGTTGATCACCGCCGGAGGCAACGTTCTCAACGACGTTCTTGACCGGGACGGGGACCGGACCAACCACCCCGACCGGCCGCTGGTGACGGGAGAAGTCACGGTCGGCGCGGCGAAAGCCCTGGCGGCCGCGCTGTTCGTGGTCGGGGTCGTGGTGGTCGTCCCGGTCGTCATCGCCCTGCCGGTCCTCGGCGTGATCCTCGCGGTCGCGGTCGGGTCCCTGCTCGGCTACGAGTTCCGCTTCAAGGCCCGCGGCTTCGTCGGCAACGGGGTCGTGGCGCTGCTCACCGGACTCGTCTTCCTGTACGGAGGAGCCGTTGGGGGATCCCTCCTGATGGTCGCCCCGTTCGCGGCGATGGCATTCCTGGCGACCCTGAGCCGCGAGGTGATCAAGGACATGGAGGACGTCGCCGGCGACGTGGGCCGCACGACGCTCCCGAAGACCCATGGGCTGGGGTTCGCGGGAGGCACCGCACGCGTCGCCGTGGGTTTCGCGATGGCGTTGAGCATCCTGCCGACGCTATCGTTCGTCCCACCGATTACCCTCGCCGGGATTATCTACCTCGCGCTGGTGCTCGCGGCGGACATCCTCTTCGCAGTATCGGTCGGGTTCCTGCCAGAGCGGCTCCACTACGAACAGACGATGAGCAAGGTCGCGATGACGGTGGCCCTGTTCGCCTTCCTGGCGGTGGCGTTCCGGTGACCGTCCCCGCGTCGCCCGGCACGGTCGAGCGGTATCTTACCGAGCATCTCGCCCGCGGACCGCTGCACTTCACGCTGATCGATCCCGACAAGAGCCCGGGGGAGCGGGCCGCCGGCATCGCGCGCGGGGCGGTGGCGCTCGGCAGCGACGCGATCCTGCTCGGAGGCTCGACGGGCATCTCGCGCGACGTGATGGGCCGGGCCGCGACGGCGATCCGCGCGGCCGTGTCGGTCCCGGTGATCATCTTCCCGGAGGGGCCCGGGTCGCTCGCGCCCGAGGCGAACGCGGTTCTGTTCATGAGCATGCTCAACTCGCGCAACCTCAATCTCGTGATCCGGGTCCACGCCCAGGCCGCTCCTGCGGTTCGAGCGATGGGGCTCGAGCCGATCCCCCTGGGGTACCTCGTGATCGCGCCCGGAATGCGCGTGGGCGAGGTCGGCCAGGCGGATCCTGTGCCGCGGGACGACCTCGCGGCGGCCACCGGCTACGCGCTCGCGGCGCAATACCTCGGGATGCGCTACGTGTACCTCGAAGCGGGATCGGGGGCCCCCGCACCGGTGCCGGTCCCGATGGTCCGCGCCGTGCGGGAGGTCCTCTCAATCCCGCTCGTCGTCGGGGGTGGGATCCGGTCCGGCGACGACGCGGGTCCGCTCCTCGCCGCCGGGGCGAGCGTGCTCGTGACCGGGACCGTCACCGAAGAGGAAGGGCTCGGCGACGGGTTCCGGAGCATCCTCGCGGAGGTGAGACGCGCGCGTGGCGGATGAAAAGGCCCGATCGCCGAGCGAGGCGAAGGTCGATGTCCGCCGCGGCCACGTGCTCTTCCAGGTCCCGAGCCCGCCGGCCGCGACCGGACTCATCCTGCTCGCCGGCTTCGCCCTCGCGCTCCTCCTGTTCTACCCGAGCTGGACGCGGGTGCTCGAAGGGTGGCTGCTCGTCTTCGTCGGACCGGCCCTCGTCGCGGCCGCGGTCACTACCCCGGCGACCTCGCTCCTGGGTGGCCGCTTCGAGTTCCACCGTTCGGTCTTCCTCGCGCTCGTAGCCCTCCTCCTCGAACTTCCGATCGCGTTCGTCTGGGTCCTCGCGCTCGCCGCCTGGCCGTCGATCGTGCCGCCGCTCGTGATCCTTGGACCGCTCCTCGCGGGACCCGTGCTCTGGTTCCGCCACATGAGCCTCTTCGGCGTCTCCCGGACCAGCCATGGGCGGATGCTACCGGTCTCGCTCGTCCAGCCGCTCCTCGCGCTCGTTGGCTTCTTCGTGCTCGTCCCGCCGACCGTCGGGGCGCTCGTCGCGACGGCCGGCTTCTTCGTGCTCGCGTTCGGCGCCGCCGTCATGCTGTTGCGGGCCTCGGACCGCCCGATCCAGCGCGAGTTCCAGACCTCGGGCGTCGCCCTGATCCGGCCCCTGCTCGACCACGTCGGCGACCGGAACCCCGAGGCGACCGCTGCCCTCGAGGGATTCTTCCTCAAGGCGGCGATCCCTGCGGACCTCTCCGTGAGCCTGCTCTCCTTCTTCCGCGGTGGGACGGCCCGAGCGACCGTGGCGCTGCCGACCGTGCATCCCGGCCCCTTCGCAGCGCTCGGGGCGAGCGACCTGCCGCGGAAGATCGCGGAGCAGCTGGGGCCCGAGGCCGGCACCGTCCTCGTCCCCCACACGCCGTGCGATCACGACCTCGACCTTCCGTCCGAGTCGGAGGTCGCGAAGATCGGGGCGGCCGCCCGCGGGATCCTCCACGCCCTCAGCGCCCCGCTTCCCGCGCGCGCGAGCCCTCTCGTCTCCCCGTATCCGGGGAGTTTCGCCCGGGCCCAGCTGTTCGGGGACGTGGCGCTCGTCGTAGTGAGCCAGTCTCCGGAGCCGACCGACGACATCGCGTTCAGCGTCGCCGACCGGATCGTCGCCGAGCTCGCGCGCGAGGGCGGACCCCGCGTCGCGCTCATCGACGCTCACAACTCGTATGTGGAGGGCCAGGGCGACATCGTCTACGGGACTCCGCCCGCGGAGAAGCTGCTCGCCGACACTCGGGCCGCGGTCCGGGCCGCCGTCGCGGCGGCGGTCGACGGGCCGATCGCCGTCGGCGTTGCGGTGCGGAGCGGCTACTCGATCGGGGCGGACGGGATCGGGTCCCAAGGGATGAGGGCGCTCGCGATCCGAACGGGCGGCACGACGACGGGGTATCTCCTCATCGACGGCAACAATCTCGTGGTCAAGCTCCGCGACCCGATCGTGCGGGCGCTCGAGTCCGTCGTCACCGTCGCCGAAGTGATGACGACCGACAACCACGTCGTCCACGAGGTCGACGGCGGCATCAATCCGCTCGGGGAGCGCCACTCGCTCGACGCGTTCTGCCGCGAGGCGAAGGAGGTCATGGCGGCAGCGGTCGCCGACCTCTCACCGGCCGAACCCCGGTTCGGCACCGCGCCGGTGCCGGCGGTCAAGGTCCTGGGTCCCGGCCACACCGCTCGCCTTTTGACTTCCCTCGGCGACACGCTCTCGATGTTCACGAACATGTTCGCGGCGACCTTCCTCCTTCTCCTCGCCGGCTCCGTCGCGATCGCCTTCGCCCTGCGGTGAGGTCCGGCAGGGCGGGGCGCTCGATCGGTACGTGCGGGAGTCGTGAAGGGACGCCGTGCTGAACCCGCTCGAATCGAGCGCGCTCTCGGTCCTCTGGGTCCTCCTCCCGGCGTACATCGCCAATTCCCTCGCCACCCTGCCCCGCGGTCGCGGGCCGCCCATGGACTTCGGCCGGATCTGGTCCCGCGACGGCCGTCGGGTCCTCGGCCCGTCCAAGACCTGGTCCGGCTTCTGGGTGGCCGCGCTCGGCGCGATGCCGTTCGGCCTCCTCGAGGCATGGCTGATCCTGATGGCCCCACCGAACCTCGCGCTCGTCCCGCAGTTCGCGCCGAGCGTGCTCGCGGCCGTTCCCGTCGTCGCCGTCCTCACGTTCGGCGCCATGGGCGGGGACGCGCTCGGTTCGTTCACGAAGCGGCGGCTCGGGGCGGAGAGCGGGGCCCGGACCTTCCTCCTGGATCAGATCCCGTTCGTGCTCGTTCCGATCGCGATCGGCCTCGCCGTGTATCCGGGACTGTTCGTGCCGACGTTCGTGAGCTGGGAAGCGGTCTTATGGGTCGTGGTCTACACGCTCGGACTGCACGCCGGGTTCAACTGGATCGGCTACAAGGTCGGGCTGAAGAAGGTCCCATGGTAGGCGGCGGGTCCCCCGGGAACGGGCCGACGACGGGGGAGCTCGTGCGACTTCTCCTCGACTCGGGCGCCGTGCGGTTCGGCGACTTCACGCTCGCTTCCGGGCAGAAGAGCGACCTGTACATCGATGTGAAGCGCGCATGGACCGACCCTAAGCGCCTCGACGCCCTCGCCTCGGCGCTCGCGCGGCGCGTGGGCTCGGTGGACCGGCTCGCCGGCATGGAGCTCGGAGCGGTACCGCTCGTGGTCGCCGTCGCGCTCAAGACCGGTCTCCCCTACGTGGTCCTCCGCAAGGCCGCGAAAGAGCACGGCACGCGCCAGGCGTTCGAAGGCGAAGTGCCGGCGGGGTCGAGGGTGCTCCTGATCGAGGACACCTCGACGACCGGAGGGAGCTCGGTCCGATCGATCGAGATCCTCCGGGCCGCCGGCGCGGTCGTCGAGCGGGCGCTCGTGGTCGTCGACCGAGAGGCGGGCGCGCGAGAGCATCTCGCCCAGGTCGGGGTCGCGCTCGAGCCGCTCGTCGCGCTCTCGGAGCTCCTCGGAGCTCGCCGGTGAGCGGGAGGCTGCTGCCGGACGCGAGCGCCCGGGTCGACGATCCGGCCGAAGCGAGCCAGGTCTACGCGAAGGGATACTTCGGGACACCGGCGGCCGACGGCGGCCTCGCCCTCGACCGGTTCGAGACGGTGTACCTGGCCGAGATGGAGCGGCTGGCCCTCGCCGATCGGAACGGAGGCGCGGTCGCGTGGCCGATCGCGTACCGGCGCGCGGTGCGCAGCGATCCCGAGTTTCCCGTCCGGTACCTGGTGTACCGAGACCTCCGCCAGCGCGGGTACGTCGTCCGGGCCAATCCCCCGCCGGTCGCCTTCGGCGTGCTCCCCCGAGGGGGCGTCCTCCACAAGACGCCGTCCCGGTACTGGGTCGAGGCGATCAGCGAGCGCTCGCCGTTCGACCTCGCCCGCGTCTTCGACCTCGCGCGACGCGCGCAGAGCGCGAAGAAGCTCCTCCTGCTCGGCGTGGTCGACGAGGAGTCCGACCTCACGTACTACCGGGTCCGGCGTCCGTCCCCGAACGGCGCGCTCCCGGCGACACCGCTGCGCCGCCCCACCGAGGGCTGGCTGTCCGAGGACCGGGTGACCGTGCACGAACCCGACGCCGTCGCCGAGCTCGGGAAGGCCCTCGCGTATGGGAGCCGGGTGGGGAACCGACTTGAGCTCAGCCTCCTGGAGGCCGCCTACCTGGTCGAGAGCGGTCAGCTGTCGCTGAAGGACGCCGCCTCCGGCCGGACCGTTCCCGCGGAGCGGCTCGCACGCCGCGCGCGCCGCCTCGATCCCAAGTTCGGCGAGCGGCTCGCCGCGTACCGCGAGCTGCGCGGCCGCCAGCTCGTCGTCAAGACGGGGTTCAAGTACGGTGCCCACTTTCGTGCGTACCCCCGCAACCCCGAGCACGCCCACGCGCGCTACCTCGTCCAGGCCGTGCCGGCGACGCACGTGGCGGCGTGGCCCGAGGTCGCCGGCAGCGTCCGCGTCGCCCAGGGCGTGCGCAAGGAGTTCGTGGTCGCCGCGGTCGATCCCGCGGCGAAGGTCGAGTTCCTTTCGCTCGAGCGCGTGCGGCCCTGAGCGGTCGGAGGGCTCAGGAGCCCCCGTCGGCCCCGGGACCCCGCCCGCGGGAGCGACGGCGCGGGGCCGGGAATCCCGCCGCGAGCATCCGATCGAGGAGCTCCTCGTGCTTCCTCTCGTCCGAGACCATGCTCTCCCAGAGGACCGACATGATCCCCCCGAAGAGGGCCCCGGGGTCGACCGTGCCGCGCGCCTCGGCCTCCCGCTCGCGGGTGATGAGGGCCTCGATGTCCTTCCGCGTGACGCCGCTCGCGAGCGGCCGGTGGACCCCGCGGTCAAGGTACGTCTGGATCGACGCGACGATCTCCGCGTGTCGCAGGCTGTCGGACGCGATCTGACGGAACACCGATCGGGTGAGCTCGTCGCGGGACTTCTGGGCGAGCCGCATGCATTCGGCGACGGCGGATTGCTCGAGCGCGATCCGCTCGCGCAGCGAGTCGACGATGCGCCGGAGCTCCTCGGCCGGTACGGGTGCTCCCGACGCGGGCGACCCCCCGACGGACCGGACCCCCGCGGCGTCGGCCAAGCGTCGCGCGGTATCGAGCACGATCGCGAGCGTCTCTCCCGACGCTCCCGGGTGCGACGCGAGCTCGTCGGCCGCGCCGCGCGCGATCGCGCGGGCCCGCTCGTCGCGGGCGACGTCAACCATGAGCCCACCCAGTCGGCGACCGGAAAGGTATTGCGAGACCGCACTGGGAGCCAGGCCGAGCAGCTCGGCCGCCTTGCGCTCGGGGAGTCCGAACGCGGCCACCAGTTCTCGGGCGACGAGGGCCTGGGCCAGTTGCACCCAGACCGCCGGCGCCGGAGTGTTGCGGGACGATCGTGCCACGTCGCCTCCTATCCGGCCACCGTTCGGGCGGCCCCCCCGATCCCCCGGAGCCAACGCTCGAGCGAGGCCACGCCCCGAGGACGCGCGAGGCGTTCCTCGACCGCGCTGCCGACGATCACCCCGTCCGCGCCGCTCGCGAGCGCGAGGGCGGCCGACGCCCGGTCGCGGACCCCGAATCCGACGAGGACCGGAAGATGCGGTGCCGCCCGCCGGGCGATCCGGACCATCGACGTCAGGTCGACCGGGGACGAACCGCGTGTCCGTCCCGTGGTCCCGTAGCGCGAGACCAGGTAGAGGAACCCCCGGCTCCGATGCGCGATCGTCGCCAGACGATCCGCCGACACGCCGGGCGCCGCGAGGAGGACGAGCTCGAGCTCGCGGGGCCGCGCCGAGCGCTCGAACGGACGGATCTCCTCGAGCGCCAGGTCCGGGACGATCAGACCGGAGGCGCCGGCGGCCGCGAGCGCCCCGATCGACGCGTCGAGTCCGCGGTGCCAGAGCGGATTGGCGTAGGTCATGACGGCCACGGGGAGGCGCTCGCTCGCGATCCGGCACGCCGTGAGCAGATCGCGCCACCGCGTGCCGTGGCGCAGCGCCCGGTCGTGCGCCGCCGCGAGGACCGGCCCATCCGCGATCGGATCCGAGAACGGGAAGCCCAGCTCGACGGCCGCTGCGCCGCCGCGTCGCAGCGCGTCGATCGTCGCGGGAAGGTCGCGGAGCCGACGCCGGTCGACGAGGACGTACGGTACGACCACTCCCCGCCCGCCCTGCCGTGCCGCCACGATCGACCTACTGAGCGCCGGCACGGAGCACCACCTCGAGGTCCTTGTCGCCGCGACCGGAGAGGGTGACGACGATCTCACGTCCTCGTCCCCTCCGCTTCGCCTCACGGACGGCGGCGAAGACGGCGTGGGCCGGCTCGAGGGCGGGTAGGATCCCTTCGTCCTCGGCGAGCCAGTGGAAGGCCCGGAGCGCGTCCCGGTCTCGGACCGCGAGGTACCGGACGCGACCGGAGTCGCGGAGCATCGCGTGCTCCGGCCCGACGCCGGGGTAGTCGAGCCCGGCCGAGACGCTCTGCGTCTCCGCGACCTGACCGTCGTCGTCCTGAAGGACGTAGGAGAGGCTGCCGTGCAGGATCCCCGGGGCGCCGTGCGAGAGCGAGGCCGCTCCGTGCGCGGAGTTCCGGGGACCGCCGGCCTCGACCCCCCATAGGTCGGCCTTCGTCCGAAGGAGCGGGCGGAACGTCCCGATCGCGTTCGAGCCCCCGCCGACGCACGCGACGACGAGGTCGGGCGATCGACCGAAGCTGCGGGCCGACTGGCGGCGGATCTCGCGTCCGATGACGGACTGGAAGTCCGCCACGATCGAGGGGAACGGGTGGGGGCCGACCGCCGAGCCGATCAGGTAGTGCGTCGTGCGGACGCTCGCGATCCAGTCGCGAAGGGCGGCGTTGATCGCATCCTTGAGCGTGCGGCTCCCCGTCCGGACCGGGATCACCCGGGCGCCGAGCAGCCGCATCCGCTCCACGTTCGGGTGCTGGCGCTCCATGTCGACCTCGCCCATGTACACCTCGGTCGAGAGCCCGAGCGCCGCCCCGATCATGGCGGTCGCGACGCCGTGCTGACCGGCGCCCGTCTCCGCGATGAGCCGGGGCTTTCCCATTCGACGGGCGAGGAGTCCCTGGCCGAGGGCGTTGTTGAACTTGTGCGCGCCGCCGTGGACGAGGTCCTCCCGCTTGAGCCAGATCCGCGCACCCCCGCCGCGTCGGGTCAGGTTCTCCGCGAGGTAGAGCGGGGTCGGTCGGCCGCCGAGCGTCGTCGAGAGTCGGCGGAGCTCCGACCGGAACTTCGGGTCGGAGCGGGCGTCCCGCCACGCTCGTTCGAGCTCCGTCAGCGCCGGCACGAGGGTCTCGGGGACGTACGCGCCCCCGTACGGCCCAAAGCGCCTAGGCATGGCTCGACTCGAAACCGAGCACCGCCTCGACGAAGGCGGCCATCCGCGCGGGGTCTTTCACGCCGGGCGCGCTCTCGATGCCGGAGGAGACGTCGACCCCCCACGGGCGCACGGTGGCGAGGGCGTCGGCGACGTTCTCGGGGGTGAGTCCCCCCGCGAGCACGAACTTCCGGCCCGGGTGGCCGTCGACGATCCGGGCGCACACCTCCCAGTTCGGTCGCGCTCCGCTGCCTCCCGGGACCGGTTGGCCGGCGGCATCCAGATGGACGCGCGGGTAGTCCTCGGCCGCCGGGACGGGGGGCTCGGGTGCGTCGGACCCCGGCGGCGCGATCGGCATCGAGGGAACGAGGTGATGCACCTCGAGGAACTCGAGACCCGCCGGGATCGCCCCGTAGACCTGGATCCGGTCGACGCCCACCTCGTCGAACAGGGTATGGACCAGGTCGACCGTCGGATCGACGACGACCGCCCACGCTTCGGCCTCCGTGGGCACCTGGTCGAGCAGCGCGGCCGCCTGGTCGGCCGTGAGGTTCCTCGGCGACCCCGGCACGTCGACGACGAACCCCGCGGCACCGCCGGCGGGAACGGCGCGGACCGACTCGGCGTCCTTGAGCCCACAGAACTTGACGAACGTCTTCATGCGTCCCCCCCACCGGCACGTCGGAGCGATCGGAGGAACGCCACCGGGTCGGCGGCGCGGGCGAACGCGGTGCCGACGAGGAGCCCGTCCACCCCGAGCTCCCAGAACCGACGGGCCTCCTCGGGGCCGTCCACCCCGCTCATCCCCAGCATCGGCCGTAGGTCCGCCGCGGCCCGGATCGTGTCGGCGGCCGCCGACCGATCGAACCGCAGCGACGCCAGGTCTCGGGCATTGACCCCGTACATGTCGGCGGCCACGCCCTCGACGAGACTTAATTCTGTGCGGTCGTGGAACTCGAGGAGCACCTCGAGTCCCGCGCGATGTGCCTCTTGGGCGAGCTCCCGGATCGGCACTCCGTAGGCCGGACGAGCGAGTCGGGCGAGCAGCAGGATCGCGCTCGCCCCGGTCCGCGACGCCACCGCCACCTGGGTAGGGTCGACGACGAACTCCTTGAACAGCACCGGCCGTCCGGTGAGCCCGCAGAGCTCGGCGACGTCCCGGGGACTCCCTTCGAACCGGGGCCGCGCGGCGAGGCACGAGAACCCGTCGACTCCGCCGGCGACCGCGAGTCGGACGAACTCGTCCATCGGCCGAACGGGCAGGCGCGGGGACGCGGATCCCGGAGAGACCCGCTTGTGTTCGATGATGAGGGCGCCCCGCTCGCGGGCCCGCGTGACCGCGCTCGAGAGGCTCGCACGGGGTGCCTTCGAGGGGGTGGGGATCCCCGCGGAGTACGCTGGGTCCTGGAGCGCGTCCCGCGTCTCCCGTACGATGTCGGCCAGCACGTCGATCATCGGGCCCTCGTGCTCCGGCGCGTTCGCCGGGGGAGCGACCGCATTGCCGCGAGCGTACGCTCTGCCCCGCCGAGATCGAGCACCTCGCGCGCCCGTTCGACGCCCCGTCGGAGGTTCGGGGCGGCGCCGGCGATCCACAGCGCCGCGCCGCTCGTGAGCAGGATCGAGCCGCGACGTGCGCCCCCGCCGCCGGCGAAGATCCGCTCCACCTCGGCGGCGGCGGCCGAAGGCGGCAGGGGACCCCACGGTCCCCGGCGGTCCTCGACAGGCAGCAGGTCGGCCGCGGCCACCGTACGCTCGGTGAGCCGGTTCCGCGACTGATGGACCGCGTTCGTCGAGCCGATCGGGGAGAACTCGTCGCATCCGGGGGCGGCCGTGACGGCGAGCGACCGACGAGTGCCGAGCCTCTGGAGTACCTCGACGGTCCGGCGGGCCGACGGACGGTCCGGGACCCCGACCACCTGGTAGGGGACCCGCGCCGGATTGGTGAGCGGACCGAGCCGGTTGAAGATCGTGCGCACGCCCAGGACGCGGCGAGCGTCCACCACCGCGCGGGTGGTCGGGTGGTAGAGCGGCGCATGCAGGAAGGCGAGCCGGAGGGCACGGTAGCTCCTCGCGGCGAGCTCGGGGTCGCGGGTGACGGGAAGTCCCAAGGCCTCCAAGAGGTCGCTCGAGCCGCACGGCCCACGGGCGCTCCGGTTCCCGTGCTTCACGACCGGCACGCCGGCGGCGGCCACCAGGAACGCGCTCGCCGTCGAGACGTTGAACGTCGGGTGGAGCGATCCCCCGGTGCCGCACAGATCGATGGGAGCGTCGCCGGCCGGTATCGGGAACGGTCGTGCGCGACGTCGCATCTCCCGGGCGAACGTCGCGAGCTCCTCGGCCGACTCGGAGCGGCCGGTCAGGGCCGCGAGCAG
>JASHSX010000187.1 GCA_030040865.1 Thermoplasmata archaeon
TCCGCTTCGTCGAGGTAGTGCGTGGTGAGCAGGACCGTCGATCCGTCGCGGACGGCACGACGGATCACGTCCCACACCTGCCGTCGCGCGAACGGGTCCATCCCGAGCGTCGGCTCATCCAGGAACAGGAACTCGGCTCGCGTCGCGAGGATCATGGCGACGAGGGTCCTCTGCTGCAGCCCTCCCGAGAGCCGCATGGCCGGGATCTTGGAGTACGGATCCAGACCCATCGCGTGCAGGATCTCGTCCGCCGTGCTCTTCGCGGACTCGGCCGAGCTACCTCGAACTCGAAGGTACTCCTCGACGTGTTCTCGCGGCGTGAGGTGGTAGAACGGCTTGCCCTCCTGCGGAACGATCGCGATGCGCTCCCGGATGGCCCGCGGTTCACTGATGACATCAAGGCCGAACAGCTCGATATGGCCGGACGACGGAAGCAGGAGCCCTGAGGCGATCTTGATGAACGTCGTTTTCCCGGCGCCGTTTCGACCCAGGAACCCGAAGAGCTGGCCCTTGCGGATCGTAAGATCGACCGAGTCCAGCGCGCGGACCGTCCCGGTGTGAGCGACGTAAGTCTTGGAAAGGGATCGGGCAGCCAGGGCGTCCATCAGCGCGAATCGATGGGAGCCTGGGGATAATCTCGTCGGGGAGCCAGCGAAACACTCCGCCCCGGTACCACCGACACCGGAACGAGCTCGTCGCACTCGGGTCTCGGGGCCCGCCCCGGCCGAGCGGGTGGCCGCAACGGCGCTGGCGGACGAGCCCTGCCCGGCTCTGTGCGAATCCAGCCACACCCACCGGAGCCCCGGCCGATCATGCACCGGCTGCCGACCGAGCCCAGTCCGGGGACCGAAAACCTCTCGGGTCAGGACTTGAGATGGTCAACGAGGAAGCGACCCGCTGTTTCGAGTGCTCGGAGCTGGTTGGAGCGCCGCTCGAAGCCATGACCCTCGTCGTCGAAGACGAGATACTCCACCGGGCGACCGATCGACCGGAGTCGCTCGACCATCTGGTCCGATTCCGCCTTGGCGACTCGGGGATCGTTCGCGCCCTGAAGGACCAGCAGATCGGCGCGTACTCGGTCGATGTAGGTGATCGGCGACCGCTCCCGCAGGAAGTCGGCTTCGGTGTCGGGGTTGCCGACCCACTCGTCCATGAAGCGCTTCCAGGATGGAGGTACCGAACGGACGAACGTCAGCAGGTTCGACGGACCAAACACATCGACTGCGGCCTTCCAATACTCGGGAAGGCGCGTCACGCAGCTCAAGGTGGCGAACCCGCCAAAACTCCCTCCGTCGACAGCAATCCGGGCCGGGTCGATCTCGGGACGTGACCGCAGCCACTCGACTGCGGCCTTGAGGTCCAGTAGCTCTCCGCCACCCCAGTCGTGGTGGATCAATTTCTGGTAGGTCTTTCCGTATCCGGTCGAACCCCGGATGTTCGGACGGAGCGTCGCGATCCCGTTCGCGTTCAACCACGCGTTCAGGGCTCCGGTCTCTCCCCAGTCCGGCCGGGACTGCATTTCGGGACCCCCGTGGATGCGGAGCACCGCGGGCATCTTGCCTCGCCCCCTCCGTTTGGGCACCGTATAGAAGGCGGGAATGTACCGTCCATCGAAGGATCGGAACCGAACGAGCTTGGGGCGGGGCACGGGCCCACCCGGGACTCCGCCGACCATGGTCTCGGTGAGTTCGCTGAACCGACGCCCGTCCGTTGAGAACCGGACGATGGCGGGCGGACCCGTTCCGGTTTCCCAGATCGCCGCCCCCGCCGAGCCGTCCGGTGAGATGTCGAGCGATTCCCCCCAGATCAACGTGGTGAGGCACCCCCGGGGCAGGGAAGAGATCCGACGATAGGGACCGCCCAGCCGTCCGGCGTACATCGTCGAGTAGCCGTCTTCGTTGACGCTGTAGAGCAACTTCGAGGCTCGAGCGGAGAATGCGACCTTCTCTACGTCCCCCTTCGGCGCAGCCATTACCTTCCGGTAGCCCGAGGAGATGTCCACCAACTCGAGCTGCTTGAACTCGCGACCGACGTCGCTCACCACCAAGAGACTTCGGCCGTCGGCGGTCCATCCCTCCGGTGTCACCCGGGCATCGTCTTCGTGCGGTAGGACCTCGACGGTCGTCCTCTTCGCGAGGTCGTGGACGTACGTCTGGATCTTAGTGTTCGAACTTACCTTGACGACGGAAAAGCGCCGCCCCGTGGGCTCCCAGGCGGGACTGGACCACATCGCGCCCTCCGGAAGCGGGCGGCTGAAGGTCCCGCGGACGAGATCGAACACGATGACATCGAGGTCGGACGGATTGCGTTCCGTGCTCGAGACGAGAAGACGACGCCCGCTAGCGTCCAGTCCTCCCCGCGCGATGAGGTATTGCGCGCGGCGGTTCGTTGTGATGGGAATTGACTCCCCACCACGCGCACTCACCCGATAGATCTGCACCTGTTCGTCGCCGTCCTGATCTGCGGTATAGAGGACCGAGCGACCGTTCGGCGAGGGGACGATAGTACGGACCGTTCGATTCGGATAAGCGGTGAGCGGGCGTGCGAAACCCCTCTCGCCGTTCGGTCCAACCAACTGGTGCCAAAGGTTGAGCTGGCCCGTGACGTCGGTAGTGAACAACAGCTCGCCCGGTCGGAGCCATGCCACGTCCCCGTACCGCCAGTGTTGGGCGAACCGGGATATCGGCGGGACTTCGAGCTCTGGCAACACGGCTAGCTACGGGGCGCTCGAAATGAATCTATCGAGCTGCCGCAGTCCGGATCAACCTTCGTCGCCTTGGAGTCGAATCCGCGGAAGGCTTTCCGAAGCTCTACCGACTGCGAGCGGAACGCGCAAGCAAGCACCAACGGTTGTAACGCCACTAACAACCGCTCGCGCGTTCCCGAGGAGCCCGCGCACGGAGGAACCCCGCTTTGGCGGAGCCCGAAGGCTTTAGTGACAGAAGGTATCCGACGCTCGTGGCCCCGGGTCGTCGCCTGGCCGCGGTGATGTTCACCGACACCGTCGGCTTCACGGCTTCGACTCAGGCCAACGAAGGTCGAAGCCTCGAACTGCTCCGTCAGCAGTCCGAACTGCTCCGCCCACTCCTGTCGCTCCATCAGGGCCGGGAGATCAAGTCGACCGGCGACGGCTTCCTGGTCGAGTTCGATAGTGCGCTCAAAGCGGTACGGTGCGCAGTCAACATCCAGCGCAGCATCTACGAGCGGAACTCCGAAGGGGGCCAGAACCCCATTCGAATTCGGATCGGGGTCCACTTGGGAGATGTGGTCCAGAACGGGACCGACATTCTGGGAGACGCCGTGAACATCGCGGCCCGGATCGAGCCGCTGGCCCTGCCGGGAGGAGTGTGCGTCTCCGGGGCCGTCTACGAGCAGGTTCG
>JASHSX010000188.1 GCA_030040865.1 Thermoplasmata archaeon
CCGGCACTGCACGCGATCGGGGACCGCGCCGTCGAGCGGGCCGCCCGGCTGCTCGCGCCGTACCGGACCGAGGAGGGACCCCGGCCCCGGATCGAGCATGCCTCGCTCGTGCCGCCCGAGATCCTCCCGGCCCTCGAGCGATCCCGGCCGGCGCTGGTCGTGCAGCCCGGCTTCCTGCTGAGCGACCACTGGCTCGCCGACCGCCTCGGCGCGGAACGTGCGCGGTGGGCCTACCCGTTCCGAACGCTCACGGACCGCGGCCACCTCCTCGCCGGTTCGAGCGATGCTCCCTACGACCCCGTCGACCCATGGCGGGGTCTCGGCGCGGCCGTCCACCGGGTCGACGCTGACGGGCGGTCGGCGAACCCGGCGCCCGAGGAGGCGCTCTCCGCGGAGGAGGCGTTGCGGCTCTACGGGCGGAACGCGGGCGAGGTGTTGGGCGAGCCCCGGCTCGGGACCCTCGAGCCCGGCGCTCCGGCGGACCTGGTCCTGGTGCGCGCCGGCACGGCCGAGGCCGCCCTCGCGGCGGGGGCCGCCGGGGTCCTCGAGACCTGGGTGGCGGGCGAGCGCATCGCGGTGGGACCGGGGGCGTCGGGCGGGACAAATCGCTAAATCCGCAGGGACCCCCGGCCCGAACGTGGCGACCCCGGTCGACGTGCCGGTCCAGCGAGAGTTCTCGCCGTCGATGCGGGTCGACGTCCTTGTCGCCGACTGGAAAGCCTCCGTGCCGCCGGAGCTCCCCGAGGAGGAGCGCGAGCGGCAGATCTACGAGAGGGCGTGGGAGGCGTACCGCGAGGGGGACTACGGGTTCGGCCTCTGGTGCTGGCACGAGTGCGACCGGCTCGCGAACGCGTTCAACAACAACGTCCGGGACGTGACCCGGGTGCTGGGGCCAGGGCGGTACTTCGGCTTCTCGCACCGCAAGGCGGTCGCCGCCGCCGTCCCGATCGAGCGGATCTACCGGCCCCGGAAGGGGGACATGAGCACCCCGCGGACCGACGCCTTCGTCCTTCCCCACTACCAGGTGCTGTGCGTCTATCTCGTTCGGGCGTCGACGGGGGACCCGAAGGCGAAGGCGATGCTCGAGATCGCCCTGGGGGAGCTCGAGGACCGGCGTCGGGCCGACCCGTTCCTCCGGCACTTCGAGACGTTCCGCGATCTCCTGGAGCGCGCGTCGGGGTCGCCCGCCGCGTCGGCATCGTCGGCCCCGCCGGCCGCGCCGAACTCCGCGGCCCCGACCCGGCCGTCGCGGGCCCGTCGGACGCGTCCGCCGTCGTGACGGGTCATCCCGGAACGGAGCCCCGAAGCGCTCTAATGGGGTCACCCCTCGGGGGGTCCCGGGAGGGAGGGGATCGTGCGCGCCGTCGTGCTCGGCGGAGGAGGGCTCACCGGGCGGTGCGCCGTCCGCGACCTCGCGACGAGCGGCCGGTTCGACTCCGTCGTCGCCGCTGACCTGGACGCGGAGCTCGCGCGGGCGGCCGCGAAGGCGGCCGGCGCGCGCGCCTCGGCGGAGTCGCTCGACGTGCGGGACCGGGCCGGCCTCGTACAGCTGCTCCGGGGCGCGGCCGTCTGCGTGAACGCGGTGCAGTACGGGTTCAACCTCACGGTCATGGATGCCGCGCTCGAGGCGAAGGTCCCGTACCTCGACTTCGGGGGCCTCTTCCACATGACGCGGCGCCAGCTCGAGCGCGACGCGGCGTTCCGGGACGCCGGGCTGATCGCGATCCCGGGGTTGGGGCAGGTCCCGGGAGTCTCGAACGTCCTCGCGATGCAGGCCAGCCAGGACCTCGACCGGGTCACCTCGGTCGTGATCCGCGACGGGTGGCGCGACCTCACGGTCGGGGGTCCCGAGATCTCGTTCACCTGGTCGCCGAGTACCTTCCTCGACGAGATGGTCCTGCCCGCGATCGTGTTCGACCAGGGGGCCTACCGGGAGGTCCCCGCGATGAGCGGAGCGGAGGAGTACGACTTCGCGACCCCGGTCGGGCGGACGCGGGTCTATCGTACCCTCCACTCCGAGCCCGCGACGCTGCCCGACAGCCTCCGCGACAAGGGGCTCGAGCACTGCGAGTGGAAGGAGGGGGGTCCGGGGATCGAGGTCCTCCGCACGATGGCCCTCCTGGGGCTCGCCTCGGACCGACCGCTCGACGTGAAGGGTCAGTCCGTCGCGCCGCGCGACTTCACCCTCGCTCTCCTGCGCCGGGAGAAGCTCCTCGGGGCGCCCGCCGGGATCACCGTCGACGACTGGGAGGTGTGCGACATCGAGATCCGGGGGTCGGAGCGCGGTTCGCCCGTCGTGCGGCACGCGCTCGCCCGGTTCCCTCCGCGGCCGGACTGGCACCTCACGGCGACCGAGTACGCCGTCGGGGTCGCAGGCGCGATCGGGGCCGAGCTCATCGCCGACGGCCAGGTGACGGCCCGCGGGGTGGTCCCGCCCGAACGGTGCGTCCCCCCGGGGCCGTTCCGCGAGGCCCTAACGCGCCGCGGGATCGTGACGGCGATCGTCCCGCCCGAGCCGCCGCTCCCGACGGAGTGGGTCCGCCAAAAATTGCATTCCGACGGTTGATTCGCCCGTATCAGCGTTGAATATAGGGGCATTATCGGTCGGTTTGAATGGGGTTCGTGCACGAACTCTAAGACTAAGCCCCGGTTGTGATACGATATTGCACCGGTATACCGTATTCTCCTCGTAAGCCATCTATATATAGCCCGCTCGGGGTCCGAGCCGCGCCGCGATGCGTGCTCTATGGCGGAACTGCAACCCGCCCCCGTACCGGACCTCCCCGTAGTGGAGGAGGCTCCGTCGACTTCCGTCACGCGTCCCGTCCTGCCGGCCCGTGTGAGCGCTCCCGACACGGCGGTCTCGCCGCCTCCCTCGACCGGGACCGACGTGCTGCCGGCGGCGGTGCCGGCCAAGGAGTCGAAGAAGGAGGCGGCGCTGCCGGCGCCCGAGCCGGCGGCCGAGGAGCCCGCGGAGCTCCCGATCTCGATCGCCCGGCTCGTCCCGAAGCTCAAGCGCAGCGCGAAGCTGTTCGAGGAAGGCAAGAAGTACATCCCGAACGCGTCGAGCTCGCTCATCCGGGTCGCGTCGTACGACCCGTGCCCGCCGTTCATCAAGAAGGGGAAGGGCCCCCGGATCTGGGACGAGGACGACAACGAGTACCTGGACTTCAACCTCGGCTACGGCTGCCTCATCCACGGCCACGCGCCCGACGCCCAGGTGAAGGCGATCCAGGAGCAGGTCGAGCTCGGCCTCCACTTCGCCGCGCCGACCGCGCTCGAGATCGAGGTCGCGAAGCTGTTCCACAAGCTCGTCCCGAACAACGAGAAGGTCGCGTTCTGCTCGAACGGCTCCGACGCGACGATGAACGCGATCCGGATCGCGCGGGCCGTCACGGGGAAGGACGGGATCCTGAAGTTCGAGGGCCACTACCACGGCCAGCACGACTACGCGCTCATCAGCGCGGAGGCGCCCCCGATCGTCGCGGGGCTCGACGAGTTCCCGCGGCCGCTCCCGAACTCGGCGGGGATCCCGCCCGGCGTCACCGACTACGTGATGGTCGCGCAGTTCAACTCGATCTCGTCGTTCGAGCGGATGGTGAAGCGGTACCGCGACCGCCTCGCCGCCGTGATCCTCGAGCCGATCATGGCGAACGCCGGGGTGATCGCCCCGCTCCCCGACTATCTCAAGCGGCTCGTCGAGATCGCGCACCAGAACGAGCTCCTGGTGATCTTCGACGAGGTGTTCACGGGGTTCCGCGTCGCGCCCGGCGGCGCGCAGCAGCTCTACGGGATCGAGCCGGACCTCTCTTGCTGGGCGAAGGCGCTGGGCGGCGGCGTGGCGATCTCGGCCGTCTCGGGGAAGACCGAGTACATGGACCTGATCGCCCCGGGGCGGATCTCCTTCGGCGGCACCTACTTCGCGAACAACGTCTCGCTCGCGGGAGCGCTCGCGAGCCTGAAGCTCCTCCAGAAGGGCGGCGACGACCTCTACGAGCGGTTCGGGAAGCTCACCGAGCGCCTCCACAGCGGCATCGAGGCGGCGGCGCGCGACGCGAAGATCTCCGTCCTCGTCCAGTCGGTGAACGGGATGCTGCAGTTCTTCTTCACGCGGAGGAAGAAGATCCAGAACTACCGCGAGTCGCTCCAGATTGACTGGAACCTGTTCCTCCGGCACCACCAGCTGCTGCTCGACAAGGGCATCTACATCCACCCCGACAACTACGAGCGGATCACCCTCTCGAGCGCGCACGGGGAGAAGGAGATCGACCGCTTCCTCGCGGTCGTCAACGAGACGTTCACGGAGCTGAGGACGCTCCCGCGCGACTACCAGCTCTGATCGGCGCCCGGGGCCCCCGCCGTCCTCGGTTTAATAGCATGAGGTCGTTCGGGCCCCGGATGGACCGGCGGACCCCTCCGCCTCGCTCCTGAGGTAGGGGCGGAGGATGGGACGGAGCCTCGTCGACCTGCTGATCTTCGTCGGCAAGCGGCTCCTCCAGCTCGTCCCGGTCCTCATCGGGATCATCGTCCTCGCGTTCGTCTTCACGCACATCTCCGTCGTGAACCCCTGCGCGATCTGGTACCCCCACGCGAAGCAGACGATCCTCAACCAGTGCTACGCCACGTTCCGGCAGCCGATCTACGTCCAGTTCTTCCAGTACTTCCAGGGACTCCTGACGGGGAACTGGGGGCAGTCGCAGCAGGGGGTCCTCGTCTACCCGCAGATCGCGATGGCCCTCCCGGCGACCGTCGAACTGGTCCTCGCCTCGCTGTTCCTGATGATCTTCATCGGGATCCCGCTCGGGGTCATCGCCGCGCAGTCCTCGGGCCGCTGGCCGGACCATCTCGTCCGTATCTTCTACCTGAGCGGCTGGGCGACGCCGACGTATCTCGGGGCGGTGATCGTGGCGATCTTCATCGCGCCGTACTTAGGACTCCCGTCGGGCGGCGATTATTCCGGACCCCCGCCGTTCCGCGAATGGACCCACATGTCGGTCGTGGACGCGCTGATCGCCGGTAACCTCCCATGGACCGTGGACGCGCTCCAACACCTGATCCTGCCCGCGGCCGTGCTCGCGTTCATCAACATGGGCATCGCGACCCGGATGACCCGGAGCTCGATGCTCGAGGTGATGCCGCTCGACTACGTGAAATCGGCCCGGATGAAGGGCCTCTCCGAGTTCGTCGTGATGTACAAGCACGCGCTCCGCAACTCGCTCATCACGACCACGACCGTCCTCGGCGTGACCGCCGGAGGGCTCCTCGCGGGTACCGTCGTCGTCGAGGAAGTGTTCACGTGGCCGGGGATCGGCCTCTTCGCCTACGACGCGATCACGGCCCCGAACTTCGACGGGGCGATCGCGGTCGTCGCGGTCTTCGCCGTCGGCGTGGTCCTCGCGAACCTGATCGCCGACATCCTGTACGGCCTCCTCGACCCGCGCGTGGATTGGAGGTAGCGATCGGTGTCGAGCGAACCGGCGCCCCCCGAAGCACCCCCCGCCGCGCCGACCGGGCGCGGACTCCGAGCCGCTCGCACGGGCCTCGTGACGGCCGCCGCGTCGATCGTGCTGTTCTGGCGGATCCTCCGGGCGAACGTCCTCTCGCTCGTCGGGTTCCTGTTGGTCGCGCTCATCTGCATCACCGCCGCGATCGTGCTGGTCGCGCCGCACCTCATCGTCCCGTACGGGCCGACGCAGATCACGAACGAGACGAAGAACTGGCAGCCTCCGTCCTGGCAGCATCCGTTCGGGACCGACGGCAACTCCTACGACATCTATTCGAACGTGATGCTGGCGCTCCCGCTCGACCTCGGCATCGGGATCTTCATCGCGGGGGTCTCGCTGCTCGGGGGCGGAGCGCTCGGTCTCGTCGCCGGCTACTGGGATCGTCCCGGGACCGTCGGGGGCGCGACCTCGGTCGTGATCCTCCGGATCACCGACATCTTCCTCGCCTTCCCGAGCCTCATCCTCGCGCTCGCGATCTCGGTCTCGCTCGGGAAAGGGGTGTGGCAGACGGTCCTCGCCGTCCTGATCACCTGGTGGCCGTACTACGTCCGGCTGGTACGGGGCGAAGTGCTCGCGCTGAAGCACCTCCCGTACATCAGCGCCGCCCGCGCGGCGGGCGTGAAGGACGGCCGGATCCTGCTCCGGCACGTCGTCCGGAACATCCTCGAGCCGGTGATCGTCTACTTCACGCTGGACATCGGCACGGTCCTCGTCACCTTCTCGACGATCGGGTTCGTCGCGCACGCGATCCCGTACCCCGGGCCCACGCCCGAGTGGGGTAGCATGATCTCCTACTACCAGTCGAACGGCCTCATCACGGCCTACCCGTGGACGGTGCTGGCGCCGGGCGCGGCGATCTTCGTCACCGTGCTCGCGTTCAGCCTGCTCGGCGACGGCCTCCGGGACGTTCTCGACCCGCGGAGCCGCCGCGTCCTGGCGAGCTCCGGTCGCGGTTCCGGGAGCGTGGAGACCCCGGCGGCGGAGCTTCCGTCGGCGATGCCGCCCGAACCGGCGGACGGGGGGCCCGAGGCGCCGTCGCCGACCCCGGGGGCGGAGGAGGCGTCGTGAGCGCGCCGGTGCTCTCGGTCGAGCACCTCACCATCGACTACGAGGTGGGGGCCGGAACGTTCCACGCCCTCGCCGACGTCTCGCTGGAGATCGAGACGGGGCACGTCGTCGGGATCGTCGGCGAGACCGGCTGCGGAAAGAGCACGCTCGCCCAGGCGATCCCCCGCCTCCTCCCGGAGCCACCCGCGAAGTACCGCTCGGGCAAGATCCTCTTCCAGGGGACGGACCTCGTGACGTTCCCGCGCTGGAAGTTCCCCACGATCCGCGGCACCGGGATCGGGATGATCTTCCAGGAGCCGCTCAACTCGCTCAACCCGGCGTTCCGGATCTACGACCAGCTCGCGGAGGCGGTCCGGATCCGGCAGCACCGGGAGGCGGGCCGGACCCTGGTGCGCCCGGACGGGGAGGCGCCGTACGACTATTCGCGCCCGCCCGAGGGACCCGGCGCCGGCGCGGTCCTCTCGAAAGTCCTCGTGCCGCCGACCGCCCAGGACGCGGCGATGCACCGGGCCGCGCGCGCCCGGCCCGACTTGAAGGAGGAGGTCCTCGAGTACCTCCGTCTCGTACGGATCAACGATCCCGAGACGATCCTCGGGCTGTATCCGCACGAGCTCTCCGGCGGGATGCGCCAGCGCATCATGATCGCGATGGCGCTCAGCGAGAAGCCGTCGCTCCTGATCGCCGACGAGCCGACGAGCGCGCTCGATGTGACGATCCAGGCGCAGGTGCTCACGCTGATGAAGGAGCTCATCGACGAGGTCCACGCCTCGATCCTGTTCATCAGCCACGACCTCGGGGTCATCGCGGAGACGGCGGACGAGATCGGGGTGATGTACGCGGGGCACCTGGTCGAGTTCGGCCCGGTGGCCGACGTCTACGCGCACCCCAGCCACCCGTACACCAAGGCGCTCCTCCGCGCCGCCCCCCGGCGCTACAAGGCCGACGGGCCGCTCGACTCGATCCCGGGCTCGGTGCCGAACCTCTCCCGCCCGCCGCCGGGATGTCCGTTCCACCCGCGCTGCCCGCTCGCCGAGCCGCGGTGCCGGGACGAGCCCGGGCCACCGCTGGACCCCGCGCCGGGCCGGCTCCCGGGGCACCGCTCCGCCTGCTACTTCGCGGCGGAGGTCGCGTCGCTGCCGTGACCGACGCCCCGCTCCTCCAGGTGGTCGAGCTCGAGAAGCGGTTCCCGCTCCCGAAGAGCGTCTCCGAGTACTTCGGGAGGAAGTCGGGGCGGTCGATCCACGCGGTCGACGGCGTGAGCTTCGAGATCCGCGCCGGCGAGACGGTCGGCCTCATCGGAGAGTCCGGCTCGGGGAAGACGACGCTCGGCTGGGTGCTCGCGCGGCTCCACGAACCGAGCGGCGGGACGATCCGGTTCGCCGGCGCCGACGTGACGAACCTCTCGGGCGACGAGCTGCGGGCGTGGCGCCGGAACGTCCAGGTCGTCTTCCAGGACCCGGTGGGCTCGCTCGACCCGCGCCTACGGGTCTGGCAGATCGTGAGCGAGCCGCTGCGGGCCCAGGACCAGATGGAACGGGTCCGCTTCCGCCGGGAGCGCAAGCGGGTACGGGAGGAGAACCGACGGCGCGAGGCCGCGAACCGCCGGGCGGCGCGGGGCACGCCGCCGGGACCCCAGCTGCCGCTGCTCGACCCGCCCCGGCGGTCCCCGCGGCTCACCCGCAAGGCGTTGCGGGAGCGCGTCCGCACGACCCTTCCGAACGTCGGGCTGCCGCCGGACTGTCTCAACCAGTACCCCCACGAGTTCTCCGGCGGAGGACGCCAGCGGCTCTCGCTCGCCCGCGCGCTCAGCGTCCAGCCGCGCCTGATCATCCTCGACGAGCCGACGAGCGCCCTCGACGTCGCGGTGCAGGCCCAGATCCTGAACCGGCTCGTGGAGCTCCAGCGGCAGCGGCGGATCGCCTTCCTGCTCATCACCCACAACGTGGCGGCGGTCCGATACGTCGCCGACCGGGTGGCGGTGATGTACCTGGGCCGGCTCGTCGAGGTCGGGGACGTGCGCACCGTCCTCGAACGCCCCATCCACCCGTACACGAAGGCCCTGCTCGCCGCCGTCCCCGAACCGGATCCGGCCCGGCGGCACACCCGCTACCGGATCGGCGGCGACATCCCGACGCTGATCGACCCCCCGCCCGGGTGCCGGTTCGCGCCGCGGTGCCCGTTCGTCATCGACCGTTGCCGCGCGGAGTACCCGCCGCTCCGAGAGATCCCCGGCACGGCCGGTCGGCTCGTCTCCTGCCACCGCGCGGAGGAGGTCGCCGACATCCCGCCGTCGGCGCTCCTCTCGACCGAGGGCGGCGCGGCCGCTGCGGCGGTCAGCTCGCCCACTGGGTATTGAACAGGAAGGCGAACGGCTCGGCGCTCGCCATCGGGTTCTCGACCACGCCGTGGAGGTACGTGGAGTAGATCGCGAACGACGTCGGGACGACGAGCCAGATGTCGGTGTAGTTCTGGTACATGAGGGACGTCATCGTG
>JASHSX010000189.1 GCA_030040865.1 Thermoplasmata archaeon
CTGGGGATCGGCCTCCTGAAGCCGGGACTGCTCGTCTCGAGCGAGATCCTCAACATGATGGACACGTACTTCCGGATCATCAACGTCGACAACGCCCCGTGCATCTACGGGATCCGGCCGCGGACGACGATCTACGCGATCAGCCCGGACCCCGAGAAGGGCCCGCCGCACGCGGTGCTCACGCCGGTCGTCTGACCCGACGCTAGCGGACCAGTCCGAGCGCGAAGTACGCGGTGAGGTACACCGCGACGCCCGGTACGATCACCATCGCGAGGTCGTCGTCCATCCACCGGATCGTCGGACCCTCGACGACGACCGCGAGCGCGCCGGCGAGCACGGCCAGAGCGGCGGAGTCGAGGAGCGGCCACCGCCCGACGCCCGCGAGCCCCGCGAAAGCGAGCACGGAGTAGAGGGCGAACGGGAGCGCCGGCGCCCACGACCGGTACGCCGGATTCGCGCGCAGCTCGCCCGCGACCGGGTCGACGATCGCGGTCCCCAGGATCACCGCGGCGCCGATCGGCTCGGGGAAGACGAGCAGGGCGAGCACGAGCGCGATCGAGTAGAGAGCGTAGCTGCCGATCCGGTGGACCTCGTACTCCCGGATCGTGGGGAGCTGGAGGCCGGCGAGGTGCCGGAGCGCCTCGAGGATGAGGATGAACGCGAGGGCGGCGAGGAGGATCCACTCCTTCGGCGCGACGAGGAAGAAGTCGTTCGGGATCACGTAGTAGACGACGGCGGCCGCACCGAGCCCGTGGAGGATGCGGCGCCAGGCGCGGTCGCCGCGCGCCTCGTCCCCGCCGAGCCTCGCCCCGAGCCACCGGCGGAACCGACCGTGACGGTGCAGGCGGAGGGCCATCCGGAGCCGGGAGTCGTCCCGTCGGGTATGAAGCTGCGGGAGTCGGCGCGAGAAAGGTTTTCCCCCGCCGGGCCTCGCCGTTCCCCGTGAAGGTCACGGTCCTGGTCGGCAGCAAGTCGGATCTCGAGATCGCCGAGAAGGTCAAGGTCCGGCTCACCGAGCTCGGGATCCCGTCGGAGGTCCACGTCGCCTCGGCGCACCGAAACCCCGACAAGGTCGACCGGCTCGTCCGCGACCCCGCGACGGACGTCTTCGTCGCGATGGCCGGCCTCTCGGCGGCGCTGCCCGGCGTCGTCGCGGCGCGCACGCTCAAACCGGTCGTCGGCGTTCCGCTCCACCGGGGCCTCGGCCTCGACAGCCTCCTCTCCGTCGTCCAGATGCCGCCCGGGATCCCGGTCGCTTCGGTCGGCCTCGACGCGTCGGAGAACGCTGCCCTCCTCGCGGCCGAGATCGTCGCGATGAAGTACCCGGAGGTGACGGCGGCCCTCGAGAAGTACCGGGCGAAATGGCGCGAGGAGCCGGCGCCCGCCTCCGGTCCGAATCCGTGATCGACGCGGCCGCCTTCTGCGAGGAGGCCGTCCGCAAGCTCCGCGCCGACGTTCCCGGCCGCGCGATCGTCGCCGCCTCCGGCGGCATCGACAGCACCACGGCCGCGCTGCTCACCGAACGCGCCCTCGGCGAGCGGGCGCGGGCGATCTTCGTCGACACCGGGCTGTTGCGGGCGCACGAGGTCGAGACCGTCTCGGGATTCTTCCGGGCGAGCGGGCTCGCCTTCCAAGTCCTCCCGGCCGCCGACCGGTTCTTCGCGGCCCTCGACGGGGTCACGGAGCCCGAGGAGAAGCGGCGCCGCATCGGCGAGACGTTCATCCGCCTCTTCGAGGCGGAGGCCGACCGGTTCGGCACGGACCGGCTGGTCCAGGGCACGATCGCCCCCGACTGGATCGAGAGCGGCGGGGCGCTCCGGGACACGATCAAGACGCACCACAACGTGGGCGGCGTCCCGAAGGACAGCCGCCTCGTGCTCGTGGAGCCGCTCCGCGACCTCTACAAGGACGAGGTGCGGGCCGTCGCGCGGGAGCTCCGTATCCCCGCCTCCGACCGGCAGCCGTTCCCCGGGCCGGGACTCGCCGTGCGGGTGAACGGGCCGGTCACGCCCGACCGCGTGCGGCGGGCCCGCGTCGCGAACGCGATCGTCGAGGAGGAGGTCGAGCGGGCGGTCGCCGCCGGCGCGCTGAAGCGCCCGTGGCAGTACTTCGCCGTCCTCCTGCCCGTGCGGACCGTCGGCGTCACGGGCGACAACCGGGTCTTCGGGGAGGCGGTGAGCGTGCGGATCGTCGACTCGATCGACGCGATGACCGCCGTCGCGATGGACGTGCCGCGGGAGCTCCTCGCGCGGATCGCGGAGCGGGTCACCCGGGAGCTCACCCAGGAGGTCGTCCGCGTGCTCTACGACGTGACCGACAAGCCGCCGGCGACGATCGAGTGGGAGTAGGCCGGCCCCGCCGTCCGAAGAGACTAAGAGGCGGGTCGGTTCGCCCGGGTCCGCACGATGGCCGCCCCGTCCTCCAAGCCCCGGATGCGGACCGTCCATGTCCCGGAGGACGTGGTGAAGGCCCTCGAGGCCCGGATGCGCGGGACCGCGTTCGCCTCGGTCGACGCGTTCGTCGCCTTCGTCCTCGCCCGGCTCGCGGAGGAGCCGGGCGCCGGTTCGTTCAGCGAGGAGGACGAGCGGAACTTGAAGGAGCGGCTGCGCAGCCTGGGGTACATCGACTGAGGAACCCCGTCGCCAAGGGTTAAGCGGCTTCGGGAACCTTCTCGATCGTGCTCGCGTGCCCGTTCTGCGGCTCGCCCGAGACCGATCGGTTCGAGATCGAGGGCCGCCGGTTCCTCGTCTTCCAGTGCATGTTCTCGCCTCGGATCGATCCCGGTCTCACGGACGTTGAGATCGACGCGCGGCTCCGCGCGGTCTTCGGTACCGACGGGACCCCGTACTTCCGCGGTACGTGCGACGCGCTCCACGTCTACGTGACCAAGGGCGAGGGCGCGCGGCTCCTCGGCGCCTAGGGCACGTCGGTCGCCGGCTCCCGCAGGCCGAACCGCTGGATCACCCGGGGGAGGATGAAGCTCCCGATCCAGCAGACCTCCGCGGCCCCCACGCTCACGAACGCGACGCCGATGGAGACGAGGAAGACCGCCGGGGTGACCAGGCCGCGCTCCTTGTAGTACTTCTCGAGGTGGGGATCGAGCGACTCCTCGACGAACCGGTGGTGGTACGTCGCGTACTGCCAGAGCACCTGGAACGTCATTCCGGTGATCGCCTGGGTCGCCGCGAAGAACACCACCGCGACCAGGGTGTCCGAGTAGGTCGCGAACGTGCTGAGGACGAAGGGCATGACGGCGACCTCGAGCAGGATCGCCATGTTGATCCCCACGAGGGTCCCGTCGTACCGCTTGATGTGGCTGAAGAACCGATGGTGGACCATCCACCAGTTCGTGATCAGGAAGAACGCGAAGACGTAGGCGAGGAACGACGGCCAGTCCTTGTTGAGCGCCGCCCCGAGTCGCCCGGACAGGATCGCGGCGTTCGGCGCGCTCAGCGCCGTCGGGACCGTCAGCGAGAGGACGAGCAGCGTCAGGGCGAACGCGAAGACGCCGTCGGTCAGCGAGATGATCCGGGAGAGGTCCTCGCCGGGGGGGATCCGGTCGGTGTAGGCGGACCGCACCCGGGTCCCGCGGGGCACCGTCGGTTCCGCCACGCGGCGGGGACAGGCCTCCGCTACTTGTAGCCTCGCGGCGCTCGGGCCGTACGCCTCGACCGAGGGGACCGAACCGGCCGAGGCGCCGGATCCTCCGCATCGACCTCGATCTCAACGCGCATCGCCGGGTCGACCAGAGCGCTCACCGCGACGAGGGTCATCGCCGGACGGATCGGACGGAACCGCTCCCCAAGGGCTTGCGCGATCGCCGCGAAGTCCTGGATGTCGGTCACGAAGATGCGGACGCGCACGACCGAAGCGAGCGACGAGCGCGTCGAGGAGAGCGCCCGCTCGATGTTGTCGAGGGTCTGGACCGTCTGGCGGTACGGGTCGCCGGCCCCGACGATCCGGCCGGTCGGCCCCGTGGCGGTCGTCCCCGAGACGTGGACGCGGGAACCCACCCGGACGGCCCGGGAGTAGCCGACCCTCGGTTCCCACGGGGTGCCGCTCGTGACGCGCTCGCGGCCGTCGGGACCGCGGACGCTACGCCACCGCGCGGGTCCCGATCTTCGCGAGCGCGGCATCGGTCGGCACGAGGTGGCGCGGGAGACCGAGCTCGTCGGGGGAGGCCCCGAGGGCGAGCCCGACGACCTGCGGCAGGTGGAAGATCGGCAGGTCGAGCGCGTGTCCCACCGTGCGCGCGGCCTTGTTCTGGAACGAGTCCAACGAGATGTGGCAGAGCGGGCACGGGGTCGCCATCGCGTCGGCGCCGTGCGCCTTCGCGTCGTCGATCTGCGTGGCAGCGATCCGCTGCGCCGTCTCGGGCTTCACGAACTGGATCGGGAACCCGCAGCACATGACCCGTCCGCGGTAGAGAACGGGCGTCGCCCCGAGCGCGTCCAGGAGGTCCTCGAAGGCGTGCGGCTCTTCCGCGCTCTCCGAACCCATCTCGTCCGCCGGGCGGAGAAGGTGGCAGCCGTAGAACGCGCCGACCTTGAGCCCGCCCAGCGGCCGGACGACCTTCGCCTTCAGCGCGGGGAGTCCCACGTCCTCGGTCAGTACCTTCAGGAGGTGCTTCACGCGGACCGAACCCCGGTACTCGATGCCGAGCGGCTTCAGCGCGCCGTCGACCCGGCCCTTCACCGCGGGGTCTCGGAGCCGCACGTTGGCCAGGGTGAGCATCCCCTGGCACGTCGAACAGATCGTGAGCACGTCGAGCCCGGCGCGCTCGGCGATGGCGAGGTTGCGCGCGTTGATCGCGACGTTGAGCACCTCGTTCGCCTCGTCGACGAACCCCGAACCGCAGCAGGAGAAGTTCGGGAACTCCGCGAGCTCGATACCGAGGGCCCGGCAGACCCAGCGGGTGGCCATGTCAAGCTCCTTTCCCGACTCCTGGGCGACGCAGCCGGGGTAGTAGGCGAGCCTCACGACCCCTCCTTCGGCGGAGTGTCGAGCGCCTCGTAGATCTTCTCGAGCTCGTCGAGCCCCTCGATCGGGGGCGGGCGCTTCAGGATCTCCGGCTTCTTGCGCCAGATCCGGATCCCCTGGCCGGCCTGGCTCGCGAGCCCGAGGACCCCCGAAGTCTGGCGAACGATCTTCATCTCGCTCAAGAGCCCGCGGTCCCGGATGTTCTCCTTGAACCCCACGGCGTGGCGCGAGCCGTTCTCCGTCCCCCCCTGCTCGGCGATCGCGAGCTCCTTGAGGTCCCGGATCCGCTCGGACGGGCGCACGTCCTTCGGACACGCCTCGGTACAGAGATGGCACCGCAGGCACAGCCAGAGGCCGTTCGGCTGGATGCGGACAAGCCGGGCGCGCGCCGCCGTGTCGCGCGGGTCGACCACGAACCGGTACAGCTTGGCGAGGGCCATCGGCCCGGGAAAGCCGGGGTCGGCCGAGACCGCGGGGCAGGCCGAATAGCAGGCGGCGCAGGCGATGCACCGGGGCGTCTCCTTGAACCGCTCGACCTGGGCCGGCGTCATCGACGTGGCGCGCCCCTCCGGCATCGGGTGCTGCGGGTCGAGGATCAAGTGCGGCTCGATCCCCTCGTACTGCTGCCAGAACGGCGCCTGGTCGACGACGAGGTCGCGCAGGACGGGCTGGTTGCGCATCGGCTCGACCACGATCGTTCCGTGTCGCTCCATCTCGGGCCCGATCTGCGTCTCGCAGGCGAGGCGGCTCTTCGAGTTCACCTGCATCGCGCACGACCCGCAGATCGCGCTGCGGCAGGAGTAGCGGAGCGTGAGCGTGGGGTCCTGCTCGGCCCGGATCCTCAGCAGGGCGGAGAGGACCGGGGTGTGCGGCGCGAGGTCGAGCGAATAGCGCTGGTAGCGCGGCGCGCGGTCCTTCGCCGGGTCGAACCGGTAGACCTCGAACTCCGCGGGGATCGTCGCCTCCGGCATCAGTAGACCCGCTCCTTGGGCTCCCACCGGGTGTAGGCGACCGGGGCGTAGGTGAGGGCGGGCCCGTTCGGCGTCCTCGTCGCGATCGTGTGCTTCATCCAGTGCGCGTCGTCCCGCTTCGGATAATCGGTCCGCGAGTGCGCGCCCCGGCTCTCGGTGCGGGCGTACGCCCCGACGACGATCACTTCGGCGAGCTCGAGCATGTGACCGGTCTCCACCGCGTCGGAGACGTTGAGGTTGTAGACCGAGGAGCGGTCGACGACCCGGACGAACTGGAAGCGCTTCTTCAAGGCGCGGATGCGCTTGAGGCCCTCCAGCAGGTCCGCCTCGTTCCGGTAGATCCCCACGTACCGTTCCATGACGGCCTGCATCTCCGCGCGGAGCGCCGACGGGTCCTCGCCCTCGGTCCGGGCGCTCCAGATCCGGATCGGGCCGGTCGCGGCCTCGAGGTCCGTCTCGCGCATCGCGGGCGCCGGCGCGCGGTCGACGTAGGCGGCGGCCGCGGCGCCCGCCTCCTTGCCGAAGACGAGCGTCTCGAGCAGCGAGTTGCCCCCCAGGCGGTTCGCCCCGTGGATCGAGACGCACGCCGCCTCGCCGGCCGCGAAGAGACCCGGGATGTTCGTGGCGCCCTGGATCGTCGTGCCGATCCCGCCCATCATGTAGTGCTGCGCCGGATACACCGGGATCGGCTGGGTGACCGGATCGATGCCGGCGAAGTGCCGCGAGAAGTCGACGATCTCCTGGAGGCGGCTCTCGACCCGCTCGCGCCCCAGGTGCATGAGCTCGAGGTGGACGTAGCCGCCGTACGGTCCCGTGAACCCGCGTCCCTGAGCGACCTCGGTCACGATCGCCCGGGAGACGACGTCCCGCGACGCGAGCTCGAGCACGTGCGGGGCGTACCGCGCCATGAACCGCTCGCCCTGGGCGTTCTTCAGGATCCCGCCCTCGCCGCGCGCGCCCTCGGTGATGAGGATCCCCGACTCCAAGAGCGCGGTCGGGTGGAACTGGACGAACTCGAGGTCCTTCAGCTGGGCCCCCGCCGCGTAGGCGGCCGCGGTGCCGTCGCCGGTGCAGCTGTGGGCGTTCGTCGTCCGGCCGTAGATACGGCCGAACGGGCCGGTCGCGACGACGACCGCCGGCGCCGCGATCTCGTCGAACGTCCCGCGACGGCGGTCGAACCCGACGAGCCCCTGGACCCGACCCTCCCGCACGACGAAGTTGGTGACGTCCCACTCCTCGTAGAGCGTGAAGTCCTCCGTGCCGAGGCGCTCCCAGAGCGCCTGCAGGAGGGCGAGGCCGGTCCGGTCCGCGGCGTAGATCGTACGGGGGAACGCTCCGCCGCCGAACGCCCGCCGGGCGAGGCTCCCGTCGTCGGCCCGGCTGAACACCGTGCCGAAGTGCTCCATCTCGATGACGGTGGGGCCCGCTCGCTGGCAGAAGAACTCGATCGCGTCCTGGTCGCCCAGGTAGTCGGACCCCTTCACCGTGTCGTAGATGTGCGTCTCGACGGAGTCCTCCGCGCCGACGGCCGCGTTGATCCCGCCCTGCGCCGCGCCCGAGTGCGACCGCAGCGGATGGAGCTTCGAGATCAGCGCAACGTCCTTGCCGGCCTCGACCGCCGCCAGTGCCGCGCGCTGTCCTGCGAGGCCGGCCCCGACGACCACGACCTCGTGCTTGGGCATGAGGACCCGCCTAACCCGGGCGGAACTTAAGCGGTGACGGCCGGCGGGCGACGACCGGGCCGACGGAAGCACGGCCACGAGGTCCCCCGGGGTTCCTCGGTGACCCGGGCGTAATCGGCGCGTGAGCCGTTATATAGCGACCTACGGTCGGTCGCACCGTTTCCCATCGAGGGTCCATGATGTCGCAGCCGATCAGTGCCGCCGACGAGGAGCGTCTGCTCAAGGGGACGACGACCATCGGCCTCGTCTGCAAGGACGGGGTCGTCCTCGCCACCGAGCGCCGCGCCACCGCGGGCTCGATGATCACGAACAAGCAGACCCAGAAGGTCTTCCGCATCGACCAGAACATCGGCATCACGATCGCCGGCCTCGTCGGGGACGCCCAGGTGCTGGCCCGCTACCTCAAGGCGGAGGTCTCGCTGTACCGTCTTCGCCGCAGCGCGCCGCTGAGCGCCGAGGGAGCCGCCACGCTGCTCGCCAACATCCTCTCCGGGAACCGGTACTATCCGTACTACGCCTGGCTCATCCTGGGCGGCGTCGACGCGAAGGGCGGACACGTGTTCTCGGTCGACCCGGCGGGAGGCTGCATCGAGGACCGGTTCGTCTCCGTCGGCTCGGGTTCGACGTTCGTTTACGGCCTCCTCGAGGAGGGGTACTCGCGGGACATGTCGACGAGCGACGGGGTCGACCTCGCCCTCCGCGGGCTCACCGCGGCGATGAAGCGCGACAGCGCGAGCGGTGACGGCTACCTGGTCCACGTCATTTCGCCGAAAGGCTACCGCGAGCTCGACGACGACGAAATTAATAAGCGCCTGAAAGCCCTCAAGATTCCGTTGCCTCCGGCGCTCCCGTAGTCCGCCGGGGCCGTCCGGGCCCAACCCCTTCCTCCGTGGATGAGTTTCGACTCTCTGATAGAACAAACCCGGGAAGCACTGAAAGAGGTGCTACCGGAGGCGATCGAGGTCACCGACATCGAGCTCGAGGGCCCGCACATCGTCCTCTACACGAAGCAGCTCGACGCCTTCCTCTCGGGCGGCGACCTCCTCCGCCAGATCGCCCAGCGCCTCCACCGCCGGGTCCTGGTCCGCAGCGACCCCGAGACCCTGATCGATCCCAAGGAGGCCGAGAAGCTCACCCGCGAGCTGATCCCGCCCGAGGCGGAGATCAACCAGCTGTTCTTCGAGCCCGAGACGGGCGAGGTCACCATCGAAGCCGCCAACCCCGGCGCGGCGATCGGCCGAGGCGGCTCGGTGCTGAACGACCTCAAGCGACGGATCGGCTGGGTCCCCACGGTCGTCCGGACGCCGCCGATCCCGTCGAAGACCGTGGAAGAGGTGCGGATCCATCTCCGCAACTCGTTCGACGACCGGCGCTCGTTCCTGAAGAAGGTCGGGATCCGCATCGCGCGCGACCCGCTGCCCGAGAAGCTCTGGGCCCGCAACACCGCGCTCGGCGGGTACCGCGAGGTCGGCCGCAGCGCCCACCTGCTCACGACGCAGAACTCGAAAGTGCTCATCGACTGCGGCATCGACCCCGGGTCGGAGCGCACCCCGTTCTTCAACGCGCCCGAGCTGCTGCCGCTCGACTCGCTCGACGCGGTCGTCGTGACGCACGCGCACCTCGACCACTGCGGCCTCGTGCCGGTACTCCTCAAGTACGGGTACAAGGGGCCGATCTACTGCACGGCCCCGACCCGGGACCTGATGACGCTCATGCTCCTGGACGCGATCAAGGTCGTGAACCAGGAGGCGCGCCGGGGCCTCTACGACTCGTCCCACGTGCGCGAGCTCGTCACCCGGACGATCCCCCTGCGCTGGGGCGAGACGACCGACGTGGCGCCGGACATCCGGCTCACGCTCCACAACGCGGGCCACATCCTGGGCTCGTCGATCTGCCACTTCCATCTGGGCGAGGGCGACCACAACCTCGCCTACTCCGGGGACATCAAGTTCGAGCGGAGCTGGCTGTTCAATCCGGCCGCGAACCGGTTCCCGCGGCTCGAGACCCTCGTGCTCGAGTCGACGTACGGCGGCTTCCGCGACGTGCAGCCGAGCCGGCAGCAGGCGACCGAGCAGTTCACGGCGCTCGCCACGAAGATCGTCGCGCGCGGCGGCCACCTGATCGTGCCCGTGTTCGCGGTCGGGCGGTCGCAGGAAGTGATGCTCGTGATCGAAGAGCGGATGCGCGAGGGGAAGATCCCGCGCGTCCCCGTCTACCTGGACGGGATGATCTTCGAGGCGACGGCGATCCACACCGCGTACCCCGAGTTCCTGAACAGCCAGCTGCGCACGCAGATCTTCCAGCAGGGGGACAACCCGTTCCTCTCCGACGTCTTCCGGCGCGTCGACTCGGGACAAATGCGGATGTCGGTGATCGACGACAAGGAACCGTGTATCGTTCTCGCCACGTCGGGGATGATGAGCGGCGGGCCGGTGATGGAGTACTTCCGCGGGTGGGCGCCCGACGAGAAGAACGGCCTCCTGTTCGTGGGCTACCAGGCGGAGGGAACGTTCGGCAAGCGCCTCCAGCGCGGGCTCACCGAGGCGCAGTTCACCGACGGCCCCCGACAGGCGAACGTGCCGGTCCGGCTCGACATCGCGACGATCGAGGGGTTCAGCGGCCACTCGGACCGGGTCCAGCTGATGAACTACGTCGCGTCGCTCGATCCGCGGCCGCGGACGATCATCCTGAACCACGGCGAGGAGTCGAAGACGATCGACCTCTGCTCGAGCCTCCACAAGCGGTTCAACGTCGACTCCCGGAACCCCTTCAACCTCGAGGCCGTCCGCCTCGTCTGAGGGGGGTCCCGGGCCGCTCCGGAGCCGTTGGTACGAATTCGTGGGACGAAACGCTTTATAGCGAAACCTCGGTCTTCGCCCTCGAGCCTTCTCAGTACGGTGAATCCTGTGAACCGCCCCACCCGCCGCTTCTTGGTCCTGGGGTTGGACGGCGGTACGTTCGACCTGCTGGACCCGCTGATGGAGGCGGGGGAGCTCCCGTTCCTCCGCGCGATGGTCCGGGGCGGGCTTCGCGCGCCGCTCACCTCGGTCTATCCGGCGAAGACGATCCCGGCCTGGTACTCCTTTGCCACGGGCAAGGACCCCGGCGAGCTCGGGATCTTCGGCTTCACCGAGCCGGTGGGGGATCCGGGCCACTCGAAGTTCGTCCAGACGTTCCGGCCCGCCGAGGCGATCTGGGACCGACTGGGGCGACTGGGCCACACCGTCGGCGTGCTGAACCTCCCGCTCCGCTCCGGCTACCCGATCCACGGGTTCGTGGTGCCCGGCTTCTTCTCCGACGAGGGGGACACGTTCCCCCGCGAGATCCGGACCGAGATCGAGGGCGCGCTCGGATGCCCGTATCCGGGAGAGCTCCCGGTCTATGAGTCCGCTCGGCGAGCGGAGTGGATGGGGGCAGCCACCCGCGCCGTCACGCAACGCGCGAAGGCGGCCGCCGCCCTGACGGCTTCGCATCGTCCGGACTTCCTCTTCGTGCTCTTCCGCGAGACCGACCGGATCGAACACCAGCACTGGGGCGAGCTGAGTCGGCCCGTGGACCAGATCCCGGAGGACCTGCTCGGCTTCTGGCGGGCGGTCGACCAGGCGTGCGCCGGGGTCGATCACGCCTTCCGGGCCGCCGGTGGGCCGGCGATCACCCTCGTCCTGAGCGATCACGGCCACGGCGCGGTGCGCTCCGACTTCCTCACGAACCGGTGGCTGGCCGACGAGAAGCTGCTGGTCTTCAAGGACGGCGACACCCTGGGCACCCGGAACCTGATCGCCCGGGGCATCCTGGCTTCCCAGCGCTACGCCATCGGGCGGAAGCTGGGGCCCCCGATCGCCGGATGGTTCTCGAGCCGTCGACGCTCCCGGATCGCGAAGATCGTAGGCGGAGCGACCTCCTTCGAGGAGATGGCGCCCAAGATCGACTGGCGACGCACGATCGCCTACTCGTACCCCGTGCCCGAGGGGATCTATCTCAACGCCCAGAACCCGGACCTGACGCCGGAGCGCCGGGAGGCGGTGCTCGCCGATCTGAAGCGTCGCCTGCTGGCCTACCCCGAGGCGCGGATGGAGGTGTTCGACCCCCGCGAGATCTACCGGGGCCACAACCTCGACCGGGCGCCGTCGCTGCTGATCCGGGTCGACGGCATGCGGACGGAACCCTGGATGGACTTCCGGTACCCGAAGCCGCTCATCCGGGAGCGCCCCGAGTTCTTCTACGGGACCGGCACGCACCGGATGAACGGCATCCTGATCGCCGCGGGCGAGGGCGTGCGTCCCGGTCAGGTGGACGAGGCGCTGAGCCTGCTGGACGTCGCGCCCACGATCCTCGAGGGGATGGGCGCCGGGCCGGTCCCGGATCTCGGGGGCCGGTCGTTCGGCGCCCGCCTCGGCATCCCCGCGGCCTAGCCGCCCATTCGAGCGGAACGTTTTTCGGCCCTCCCTCGCCCGGTGGGGCGATGGCGCCGCGGACGATCGACGTGCTGGCGCCCGGCCCCTACTCCTCCGACCCGTACGACCCGGCGGCCTCCGCGTGGTCGCTGGCGGGCGGACTGGCCGATCGATCCGTGAGCGTGCGGGTCCTCCACCCGTCGGCGCCCGCCTCCGAGCCCGCCGACCCCGCGCTGCCGTCGCTGGCCATCGACCTCCCGCTCCGCCGCCCCGGAGCGGCCGTCGAGCCCGCGGAGTTCGCGACCGCGGCGGGCCGTCGGGTCCGCCGGGACGCGGACGTGGTCGTCCGAGACCCGATCGGGCTGGGGCGGCTCAGCCTCGCCCGCAGCGGCGGCGCGGCGACCGTCGTGGGCTTCGCGCGGGCGCTCGAGCTCGCGCGCTGGGACGCGGAGCGCGCCGCCCGGCCGAGCGGCGGGCTCGTGAGGCGCCTCGACGCCTGGCGGGACCGGCGCGCGGTGCACCGACTCGAGGCGGCGGCGCTCGCGGAGACCGACCGGGTCTTCTTCGACTCGCCCGAGCTCCCCGGCGCGCTCGCCGAGACCTACGCGCTTCCGCCGGCCCGGCTCGCTCCCGCCCCCCCTCCGATCCGCTCCTCGCCGGAACCGCCCACCCGCGATCGCGCCCGAGAGGCGCTCCGGCTGCCGCTCGACGTCCCGGTCGTGGTCGCCCCGATCGCCGAGCCCACCGCCGCGGTGCCGGTGGAACGGGCCGTCGAGGCGTTCCGCCGGGTCCGGCCCTTTTTCCCCGGCGCGCGGCTGCTCGTGGTGGGATCGAGCGGCCCCGCCGCGCCCGGCGTCGCGAGCGTGCCGGCCCGGGACCGGGCGTCGTTCGAGGCCGGGTTCGCCGCCGCGGACGTGGCGCTCTTCCTCGGTCCGCAGCGGGGCTTCGACCCCGGCGTGGTGCTCGCCCTGCGCGCCGGCTGCCTCCCGGTGCTGGGACCTTCCGTCAGCCTGCCGCTCGACCCGGGGGCGCTCGTCCGCCGGCTCCCGTCGGACGACCCCGGCGAGGCCGCCTCCGCGCTGGCGGAGCTGCTCGCCGACCCGGCGCTCCGGCGCGGGGCCCTCTCCGGAGCGGCGGGCTACACCGACCGGTTCCGTCCCGAGCGGGTCGCGGAGCTCGTCGTCTCCGCCGATCCGCCTCCGTCCGGCTGAGCCTCGCTCGATCCCTCGGGCGGAAGCTCGTCGAGCCGCCACTCCGAAAAGGAGCGGCCGCCCGATGCGCGCCGCACCGCGCCCGGGACGCCGCCCCAGCCGACGCCCGCCGGGATCTCGCCCCGGTCCACGGCGTCGAGGATCGCGCGGAACCGCTCCTTGAGTTCGCGATACGGGGTCGGATCGGTCGACGACGCCCAGGGCGTCGGGGCGCGTACCTCGAGCACGTCGTCGCCCCGGACCGCCCAGACGCCGACCGGCTCGGCGCGACCGCCCCGGGTCCGCTCCGCGAGCCGTCGGGCCGACCGCTCGCCGCCGACCGCGACGGCGCACCAGTCGGCCCAGGCGCGCCGGACGAGCGCCTGGCGCAGCACGGTCCGGGCATCGGAGACCTTCGCCTCGACGAGCCCGACCTCCTCCCCCCGTCGGGCGACGAGGTCGAAGTAGCTGCCCCGGTCGGGGTCCACGTAGACCCGGTAGCCCCGCGCGACGAGGAATGCGGCGACGCGCTCGACGAGCTCGGACTCGTGCCGTCGGGGCTTCGGAGGGCCTCTCATGCGCCGGACCGCAGGAACCAGCGGTCGAGCCGGGAGCGCGGCAGCTCCACGAAGATCGGGCGGCCGTGGGGGCAGCTTCGCGCCGGTTCGGGCAGTTCGGCGAGGGCCTCCAGCACGTGACGGAACTCCTCGATCGACACTGCGTCCCCGGCGCGGATCGCGGCGTGGCAGGCGATCGTCGCGGCGGCCCGCTCGGCCAGCCCGTCCGGGAGCGTCGGCCGGCCGCCGTCCGCGAGCTCGTCCAGGAGCTCGCGCAGCGCCTCGGGCGGCGCGCGGCGACCGCGGAACTCGGGAACCGAGCGGACCGTGACGTCCTGGCGCCCGAACTCCTCGACGGTGAACCCGGCGGCCCGCACCGGGTCGGCGTGGGCGCGCAGCGCCGCCTGCTGCGCGCCCGTGAGGCGAAGTCGGGCCGGGTCGACCAGCTCCTGGCGTGCGAGCGCTCCCTCCCGGCGCAGGGTGTCGTACAGCAACCGCTCGCTGGCCGCGTGCTGATCGATCAGGACGAGGCCCGAGCCGGACTCGGCGATCCAGTAGAGGGCATCGACACACCCCAGCAGCGAGAGTCCCGGCCGATGGGGCGTCGCGGGAACGGCGCGGGCGGCGGGCGTCGGGGCCTCGAGGAGGCGCGTCTGCGACCCGCGCGTCGCTCCCACGGAGGGACCGGCGCGTGGGCCGACGGCGATCGCGCGATCGCGGGGCGACGCCTCCACTCCGACCGGGGTCCGGAGGAGCGCGTCCCGGACCGCCCGTCGGAGGGCCTCGGCGAGGTCCCGATCGCCCGATACGCGCACCTCCCGCTTCGTCGGGTGGACGTTCACGTCCAGCCGGCCCGGATCAATCTCGAGATGCAGCACGCCCACCGGGTACCGCGACCGCGGCAGCGCGTCGCCGAACGCCGCCCGCACGGCCTGCACGAGCGGCCGGGACTCGACCGCCCGCCCGTTGACCGAGAGGAAGAGCCGGCGCGACGACGACGCCGCGCGGCCCGGGCCGCCGATCACTCCCCGCACGACGCCCTGGGGCAGCTCGCCCGCGACGGCGAAGGAGTCCCGCAGCATCTCGGGCCCGAGGACCCGGGCTGCCGCCTCCGTGAGACCGGTCGCGGCCGGCCACTCGGCGAGCTCCTCGTCCGCCCCGCGCAGTCGGAGCGCCACGTCCGGCCGGGCGAGGTAGAGCCGCTCCAGGGTCCGCAGCACCTCGACCTGCTCGGTCGCCGCGCTCTTCAGGAACTTGCGCCGCGCCGGCGTCCGCCCGAACAGATCGAGCACCTCGACCGTGGTGCCCGGGGCCCGGGCCCCCGGCCGGATCGGGCCGTTCGCCCCGTCCCGCACCTCGAGGGCGGCGGCCGCCTCCGCGTCCGGGGGACGCGAGAGGAGCGAGAGCCGGGCGACCGTGGCGATCGCGGAAAGCGCCTCCCCGCGGAACCCGAGCGTCTCGATCCGATCGATCGGTCCCTCGGGCGGGATCTTGCTGGTCGCATGGGGCGCGACGGCCCAGGCGAGCTCCGACGCCGGGATGCCGATCCCGTCGTCGTCGACCCGGATCGCGTCCAGTCCGCCGCGGGTCAGCGTCACCTCGACGCGCGTCGCGCCCGCGTCGAGCGCGTTCTCGACGAGCTCCTTGACCACCGAGGCCGGGCGCTCGACGACCTCCCCGGCGGCGATCTGCTCGACGACCTCCCGGGCGAGCGGCCGGATCGGCGAGCGGCGCGGCGAGGGGGCGCTCACG
>JASHSX010000190.1 GCA_030040865.1 Thermoplasmata archaeon
GACGTACAACGGAACGGAGCTCAGCGGGTGCACGTTCGCCGCCGGCACCGTCTGGCTCAACGCAACGGCGACCGATTCCCTCGGGGACGTCGCCGCGGCGGCCCCGTTCTCCTTCCCGGTCGTCCCGACCCCGTCGGCGAAGCTCAGCCCCGGGCTCGTGACCGAGGACCTGCCCGCGTCGATCACCCTGAAGGTGAACGCCTCGGGGGGCCTCCCGCCCTACCGGTACGAGTGGTCGGGGCTCCCGCCGGGCTGCCCCGCCGCGAACGTCGCGACGCTCACCTGTTCGCCGAACGCCGGGGGCCACTATGCGGTCCAGGTCATCGTCGTCGACCAGCGGGGCGCCTACGCGGTCGCCACGGCCACCCTCGAACTGACGGCCCCGCCCGCGACGTTCCCGGCGATCGACCTTTACCTGGTCGTCGGCGGCGTGGCCGCCGCGGCGGCCGTCGGGATCGTCGCCTGGCGGCTCCGGCGGCCCCGGGGCCCCCCGGCCCCGTGACGCCGAAAGCGCGCTAGCCCGCGTCCGGGACCTCGGCCGTCACGGGGACGCCGGCCGAGGCGACCGGGAGCTCGGCCCGGACCTTCCGGCGCGCCCGCTCCGCCTTGAGTCCCCGCAGCTCCCGGTCGAGCTCGGAGAGCTCCCGCGCCGCCCGACGCAGCCGGACCTTCGCGGTCCCCTCGAGCGCCGCGATCTCCGACTCGAGCACCTCGTCGGAGCCGCGGAACCCGCTCACGGGTCGGCCGCCTCGATCTGCGCCTTCTGGAGCTTCGCGGAGAAGTCGACGAAGACCGTCTTGATCTCGGTGAACTCCTCGATGGCCGCGCTGCCGGCCTCCCGGCCGCCGTTCCCCGTGCTCTTCACGCCGCCGAACGGGAGCTGGACCTCAGCGCCGATCGTGGGAGCGTTCACGTACGTGATCCCGGCCTCGAGATCGTCGATGGCGTGGAACGCCCGGTTCACGTCGCGCGTGTAGATCGACGAAGAGAGGCCGTAGTCGACGTCGTTGGCGATCCGCACCGCCTCGGAGTAGTCCTTCGCCTTGAGGACCGAGAGGACGGGGCCGAAGATCTCCTCCTTCGAGATCCGCGTGCCGTGCTTGGTCTCGAAGATGGTGGGCTCGATGAAGAACCCCCGGTCGTAGGCGCCGCCGGTGAGCTTCTTCCCGCCCACCCGCAGGGTCGCCTCCTTCTTCCCGATCTCGATGTACTCGAGGATCTTCTTCTCCTGGTCGGCCGACGCGACCGGACCCATGCCGGTCTTCGGGTCGAGCGGGTCGCCGACCGGGAACTTCTTGAGCCGATCGACGAGCATGCCGAGGAACTGGTCGTAGACCTTCTCGTGCACGATGAGCCGACTGGTCGCGGTGCACCGCTGGCCGGACGTGCCGAACGCGGCGAAGAGCACGCCGTCGAGCGCCAGGGGAAGATCGGCGTCCTCCATGACGATCATCGGATTCTTGCCGCCGAGCTCGAGGTGGACCATCTTGAGCCCCTTCGCGCCTTCCTCGTAGACTTCGCGGCCCGTGTCGACCCCCCCGGTGAAGGAGATCGCCCGGACGCGCTTGTCGGTGAGCAGGGTGGGGCCGAGGGCGCTGCCCGAGCCCGTGACGAAGTTGAGGACGCCGGGCGGGACCCCCGCCGCCTCGTAGGCCCGGACGACCTCGGCGGCGCAGCGCGCCGTGTTCGAGGCCGGCTTGAAGACGATCGTGTCGCCGCAGATGAGGCCCGCGGCGATCTTCCAGTTCGGGATCGCGGTCGGGAAGTTCCAGGGGGTGATGCAGACGACGACCCCCTTCGGCTGCCGGACGGTGAGGCAGAACTTGGACCGGAGCTCCGACGGGACCGTCTCCCCGGCGAGCCGTCGGCCCTCCCCCGCCATGTACTCGACGAAATCGATCGACTCCTGGACGTCGCCGAGCCCCTCGCCGATCACCTTCCCCATCTCGAGGGTGACGATCCGCCCCAGCTCGGACTTGCGGGCCTTCAGGATCTCGGCGGCGCGCAAGAGGAGGTCGCCCCGCTTCGGGGCCGGCGTCTCCTTCCACTTCGGGAACGCGCGTTCGGCCGCGTCGATCGCGGCCCGGGCGTCCTTCGCGGTCCCGGCGACGAACGATCCGACCGGGCTCCGGTCGATCGGGCTCACCGTCTCGAACCGCTTGGCGCCCTCCGGAACGACCCACTTGCCGTCGATGAACAGCCCGTACTCCTGCGTCATGGAACGACCCGAACGAACCGGCGGCGACTTCGCGCGAGGGTACATAGGGGTTTGCGGGTCCGTCGGGGCACGGCAGCAAAGACTTTCGATAGGGGGCCCTCCGCTCTCCCGTGATCGACGTCGAGCTCCTGCGTCGGGACCCGCAGCAGGTCGAGGAGAACCTCGCCCGTCGTCGGAATCCCGAGTACCTCCGGCTCGCGGCCGAGGCCCGGGCGCGGGACCAGGAGTGGCGCGGCGCCCTCCAGGAGGCCGACGCCGTGCGCAAACGGCGGAACGAGCTCGGGCGCGCGATCGCGGAGGCCCGGCGCGGGGGCGGCTCGTCGGCCGAGCTCGAGTCGGAGGCGGCCGGGCTGCCCGACCGGCTCGCCGCCATCGAAGCGCGGGAAGGCGCCCTTCGGGAGGCCCGCGACACCGTGCTCCGGCGCATTCCGAACCTCCTCGACCCTTCCGTCCCGTACGGCAAGGACGACACCGAGAACGTGGTCGTCGCCACGTGGGGCACCCCCTCGAAGGAGGCGGCCGGCCGACGGTCCCACGCCGAGCTGCTCGAAGCGCTCGGGATGGCGGAGTTCGACCGGGCCCGCAAGGTGAGCGGGGCGGGGTTCTACTATCTGCGCGGTCCGATCGTCCTCCTCGACCTCGCCCTCCAGCGGATGGCCCTCGACCTGCTGATCGAGCGCGGGTTCACCCCGGTCGCGCCGCCGTTCCTTCTGCGCCGCGCGCCGTACGAGGGCGTCACCGACCTGGCCGACTTCGAGAACGTGATGTACAAGATCGACGGCGAGGACCTCTACCTCATCGCGACGTCCGAGCACCCGCTCGGGGCGATGTACCAGGGGGAGATCCTCGACGAGGACGCGCTGCCGATCCGGATGGTGGGGCTGAGCATGAACTTCCGCCGCGAGATCGGGGGCCACGGCGTCGACCAGAAGGGGATCTTCCGGGTGCACCAGTTCAGCAAGGTCGAGCAGTTCGTCTATTGCCGGCCCGAGGACTCCCCGCGGATCCACGAGGAGCTGCGGGCGAACGCCGAGGAGGTGTTCCGGCGCCTCGAGGTCCCGTACCGGGTCGTCAACGTCTGCACCGGGGACGTCGGCACCGTCGCAGCGAAAAAGTACGATATCGAGGCGTGGTTCCCTCGGCAGCAGGCGTACCGGGAGGTCGTGAGCTGCTCCAACTGCACCGACTACCAGTCCCGGCGGCTCGGGATCCGCACCGGTAAGGCCGGCCGTCCGGGCAAGAGCGTTCCGCACACGCTCAACTCCACCGCCGTCGCGACGTCCCGCGCGCTCGCCGTCCTCGTGGAACAGTACCAGCAGCCCGACGGCTCCGTGACGATCCCGAAGGCGCTGCGCCCGTACCTGCCCGGGCAGGACGCCCTCCGGCCCCCGGCGCCGAAGTCGTGAGCGCCCAGCGTCGGCTCGACGAGTTCGCGGA
>JASHSX010000191.1 GCA_030040865.1 Thermoplasmata archaeon
CGGTTCTTCGGGACGGTCAGGTCGAGGTCCTTGAGGTTGACCGACACCTCGACGGTCTCGGAGAACTTCCGCTCGGGCGCTTTCCCGAGCAGCTCCGTGACCACGTCCAGCGCGGGACGATCCGGCATCGACCTTGACCCCCGAGGGCGGCCGCGCCGAGCGGACCTCCCTACATAAGCGTTCGCTCGCGCTCGGCGACGAAATCCGGCCGACGTTCCCCGGCGGTGCGGGAGCCGTCCGGAGGCGTCCGCAGTCCGCGAAACCGCGCCCCTAACCCTATATAGCCTAGGGGGCTGCGCGCGCGCCGATGCACTATCCGAAGGTCGTCTCCACGTACTGCCCGAAGTGCAAGACGCACACGCAGCACGACGTCGAGAAGGACAAGAAGCGACCGGCCTCCGAGCTCAAGTGGGGGCAGCGGCGATTCCGCCGGGCCACGCGCGGCTACGGGGGATTCCCGCGCCCCAAGCCCGAAGGCCGGGCGAAGGCGGTCCGCCGGGTCAACCTGAAGTTCCGCTGCAAGAAGTGCCAGTACACCGTGAAGCCCGCGAGCTGGCGGGCGAGCCAGCTCGAGCTCGTGGAGCACCACTAGGAGAGTCGATCGCGTGCGCGGACCGTCCCCGTTCTGGATCGTGAAGTGCCCGGACTGCTCCACCGAGCAGACGATGTTCAGCCGCCCCGCCATGACCGTGAGCTGCTCCGTCTGCGGCGCGACCCTCGCGACCCCCACCGGGGGCCAGGCGAAGCTGCGCGGCGAGCTCGTCCGCCCGGTGACCGGCTAGGCGGGGGCGTAAGAGTCGGATGGCCCTGCGCGCCGAGTACCCCGAGGAGGGGGACCTCGTCATCGGGACCGTCACGTCGATCCGGAACTTCGGGGCGTTCGTCACCCTCGACGAGTACAACAAGCGCGAGGCGTTCATCCACCTCTCCGAGGTCGCGACCGGGTGGGTCAAATACATCCGGGACCACATCCGCGAGGGCCAGAAGATCGTCGCGCGGGTCCTACGGGTCGACCCCGCGAAGAGCCAGATCGACCTGTCCCTCAAACGGATCAACGACCACCAGCGCCGGGAGAAGACCCAGGCGTGGAAGAACGAGCTGCGCGCGTTGCGGCTCGTCGACCAGGTCGCCCAGTCGATGAAGATCACCTCCGACGCGGCGACCGAGCAGTTCGGCCCGACGCTCGTCGAGAAGTTTGGCTCGCTCTTCGCCGCGTTCGAGGTCGCCTCGGCCGACCCCAAGCGATTCCAGAAGGATACGGAGAAGGCCCCGTGGGCCTCCGCGTTCTTGAAGGTCGCGCGGGAGAACATCGTCCCGCCGCACGTGACGATCCTGGGGACGCTCGAGCTCACGGACCCGTCCCCGAAGGGGCTCGACCACGTCCGGGACGCGCTCCTCGCCGCCGAGAAGACCGACCCCGAGGCCGTGGAGGTGCAGTACGTCGGCGCCCCGCGCTACCGCATCCGGGTCTCGGCGAGCCAGTACAAGCAGGCCGAAGAGACGATGAAGCGCGCCACCGAGTCGGCGCTCAAGTCGATCAAGACCGCCGGCGGCGAGGGGACGTTCTCCCGTCCATGACCGAGTCCGTCCTGCGCGTCTGCCCCGGGTGCCGGCGCTACACCTTCCGCGGAAAGTGCCCCGAGTGCGGCGGTACGACCCGGACGCCGCACCCGGCGCGGTTCGACCCGAGCGATCGGTACGGCAAGTACCGGCGCCTCCTCCTCGCCGAGGCCGCCCGCCCGGGGGCATAAGGCACGATGGCCGCGCAGATCCACCGCATCAAGGTCATCAACGACGTGAGCGACCTCGTGCCGATCCTGCGCGCCGTCGACTCGCCGGTCAAGTTGAAGCTCGTGCAGCGCCTGGGCGAGAACTGGCTCACGATCGAGGACGTCCAGAGCGAGTTCGGCCCCGAAGGGGTGAAGGCGCTCGCCTTCTTCGACAAGCTGAGGCTCATCGACACGCGGTGGGTCGCCCGCGAAGGGCGCCGGCAGCCCGACAAGAGCTACCACTTCTACTACTCGACGATCAACATCAACACGACGTCGCCGCTCGGCGAGATCTCGGAAGTGCTCGCGATCGCGATGATGAACCCGAAGGAGTACGCGAAGCTCGAGCAGCGGATCTACGACGCCGCGGGCACCGAGGGGCGGTTCTTCTCCGACGTCGCCGAGGAGCTCGGCATGTCGCCGACGCGGCTCAAGGGGCTGGTCAAGCGGTCCGAGAAGCTGGAGTACCGTGGGCACCGCATCGAGCGGTTCCAGTCGGAGAGCACGCCGTAGCCCGCCGGCCGTGGCGGTGCTTCGGGTCGGACACCGCGCGGGCCGCGACCCGCGGCTGACGACCCACCTCGCGCTCACGGCACGCGCGTTCGGCGCGGAGCGGATGTTCCTCCACCCGCCCGATCCCGAGCTCGCCGAGCGCGTCCGATCGGTGGCGGAACGGTGGGGGGGCGGCTTCGAGGTCGTCGGCGCCGACGCCTGGAAGCCGGTCGTCCGGGACTTTCCAGGACCGGTCGTCCACTTGACGATGTACGGTCGACCGCTCCGGGCGGTCCTCCCGCGTCTCCGACTGGCGGGCCGACTGCTCGTCGTCGTCGGCGGCGCCAAGGTCCCTCCCGACCTCTACCGGGTCGCGACGTACAACGTGGCGATCGGTACGCAACCGCACAGCGAGGTCGCCGCGCTCGCCGTGACGCTCGCCGAGCTTAGGGGCATCCCGGGACGCGGCCGTTGGCCCGGTGCGCGACAACGGATCGTGCCGAGCGCGCGCGGCAAGCGCGTCGTTCCCGCGCGACGTACAGGGGGCCGCCCGTGAACGACGCGATCCCGCCCGGGACCCTTCCGCTCTCGGCCCGGGCCCCGGGGAAATGCATCGCCTTCGGGGAGCACGCCGTCGTGCACGGAGCGCCGGAAGTCGTCTTCGCGGTCGATCTCCACACGCAGGTGCTCGTCCGTCCTGCCGCAGCAATGAGCTTGAACGGTGACCGGGAGGCGACCGATCGCAACCCGTACTTCCGCGCGGCCGTCGAGCGCTGCTGGCCGGACGCTAACCCGCTCGAGGTCCGTGCGGTCTCCCGGATCCCTCGCGCCGCGGGCCTCGGGTCGTCCGCCGCGTTCGTGGCCGCGCTCGCCGCCGCGCTGCGGGCGGCTCGCGGGGGCGTCGGGCGGGCCGATCTCGCCCAGCTGAGCTACGAGATCGAGCGCACCGCGCAAGGCGTGGGCAGCGCGGGGGACACCACCGCCGTCGTCGGCGGAGGATACCTCGTCGTCAACGGCGGGGACGGGCCGGCGATCTGGACCGTGAACGGCCCGGACCAGCGCTGGGAGGCCCGCCGGATCGCGGATCCCGGTTGGGTCTGGGTCGTCTGCTACAGCGGCATCCCGCGTTCGACCGCCAGTGCCGTGCGCGCCGTCACCGCCCGACTCGAACGACCCGACGGCCCACGACTCCTGGACGAGTTCAAGGGCGTGGCCGCCGCCGGACTGCGCGCCATCGAGCTGGAGGATCGCCGATCGGTCGCGGAGCTGCTCTCCCGCAACCAGGAGCTGCTGCGCACCGTGGGCGTGTCGCACCCGA
>JASHSX010000022.1 GCA_030040865.1 Thermoplasmata archaeon
CCAGGTCGGTCACCCGCGCGGGTCCGAGCGTCAGCCGTGCGAGGATCCGGCGGCGTGTCCGGTCCGAGAGCGCGTGGAACAACCGGTCGAGAGCCTCCGGCCGATCCCGGGCAAGGGAGCTATGGCGGGGCGTCATCCGTACCGATCGCAATAGTAAACCAAACGGTTAAGTATATTCGCTCGCATGGGGAGTCGCCCGATTCGGGCCCGAGGACGAAGATGTGCCGGCCGGTTCACCAGGAGGTCACGCTGCGCGCGACGCCGAAGGAGATCTACGACGCCTACCTCGACAGTGCCCGACATGCCCGGATCACGGGAGAGAGCGCGAAAATGAGCCGGAGGGTGGGCGGAAAGTTCACGGCCGGCGGGTCCTACATCTCAGGATACAACCTCGAGCTGGTGCCCGGAAAGCGGATCGTGCAGGCCTGGCGCGCGAGCGAGTGGCCAGCGGGGACCTACTCGGTCCTCCGACTGGAGCTGCGGGCCCGGGGGAAAGGAACGAAGTTGACGGTGGACCATGTGGGAATCCCGGATCGGTTCCGCGACGGCGTGGACGACGGCTGGCACCAGTTCTACTGGGAGCCGATGAAGACGTACTTCGGGTGACCGGCGACCCCCCGTTCACTCCGTCGTCGAAGCCGTCGCGCTTGCCGTCGCCGGGGCGGCTGCGCTGCGCCGCTCCCCGTCCTCCGAGAACGTGAAGTTGCGGAGGAAGACGCCCATCACGCCGCAGGTGGCCGCGAGGATCGCCCCGAGCGCGAAGAGCCAGTGGAAGGCCGCGGCGGAGGGTAGCTGAACCGAGACCGCGAGCGGTCCGAACGGCGTCGTGACCGTGGTCGTGTAGCTCGCGGTAAGGCTCGCGAGGATGGTCGCGACGAGCACCGGGCCGATGCTGGCCCCGAGGTCCTGGAACATCTCCGCCATGCCCGTCTGGATTCCCGTCTCACCGGTCTTGGACGAGAGGACGACCACGTTCATGATCGAGATGATCATCATCACGAGCCCGACGAACGTCGGGATCGGGGCCAGCAAGAGCTCGGTATAGGTCTGGTCGAACACGGTTAGGAGCAGGAAGCCGACCGTGGCGAGCGTGGAGCCGAGGAGCAGCATCGGCTTGGGCCCGAACCGCGAGATGGCACGCCCGACGAACGGGGCGGCGACGAGCATCGACATCGTCGTCGGGACGCTCAGCACGCCGAAATCGAACACGGAACGACCGAGGCCGGCGAGCGGGGTCTCGACGATGATGGTGAGCCCGACGAAGCCGAGGAACAGCGCCGTGCCCACCAGCAGGATCCCGAAGTAGCTGATCGCGAGGTTCCGGTCCCGAAACCGCTGCAGGTAGATCATCGGGTCCCGGGCCACGCGTTCCTGGACGTAGAACGACACGGCCAGGATCGCCGAGAGCGCGAAGAAGAGGGGCACCCCGAGCGGCAGGGGCCCGACCCGGACCGCGTCCCAAGTACCCCAGCCCCACGAGGGACCCTGCGACAAGCCCACGAGGAACGTCGCCAGGGCGCCGCCGAGCAGGGCAGCGCCCCGCGTATCGAGCGAGACCCGGAGGCGATGGCGCGACTCCGGCACGACCCAGATCGTGAGCCCGAGGATCGCCAGCGCCACCGGAATGACCGTGTGGTAGGCGAACTGCCATCCGAAGTTCTGGATGAGCCAGGCCCCGACGAAGAGCCCGAGCGCGGCCCCGACCGCGAACATCGCGGCGATCAGACCCTGGGCCTGCCCGACGCGGGCGGGGGGCAGTTCCTCGCCGACCATCGCGAACGCGAGCGGGAACAGGGCGAGGCCGACGCCCTGGAGTCCGCGGACCCCGATCAGGAGGTAGACCGCGTCGAACCGGGAGATGCCGAGACCTGCGGCGATCTGCGGCGTGAAACCGGTGATCGAGACCGCGGCCGCGTAGATCGAGAGGACGACGACGAGCATCCGCTTCTTCCCGTAGATGTCGCCCAGCTTGGCGAACAGGGGGGTGGTCGAGACACCGACGAGCAGGTAGGCGGAAACGACCCAGGCGATCGTGGTGTACGGGACGCCGTCGAAGAACCCCACGAGGGTGGGGAGCGCGGGGACGAGCATCGTCTCCACGTAGTTCACCATGAGCGCCGCCGCCGCGAGAAGGACGAGCAGCAACACACCCCGTCGAGCGGCGGCCGACTCGGAAACGTTCGTGGACACGACCCGACCGGGAAGCTCGGCGGTGGACGTCACGGCGCGGGGAGAGGGGTGTCGGGAGGTTAAGGCCTCGGTCCGACCCCGAAGGAATCCGGAACTTCCGCGACCCCGGGTGTCCGAATTTCTCGAGCCGATCGAACAAATCGGAACGCTGATGCGCCGGGCGCGGGTGGGCGAAACTGTGAGCCCCGCTCTCCTCGGCCCGGATGCGTTGGACGTGAGCATCCTCCGCGAGATGTATCGCGGGCGGGCCGTGAACCTCACCGGCATCGACCCCCGGCTCAACGCGAATCGGGTGGCGGGCGCGCTGGGCGTCGGACGGGCCCGGGTCGCCGCGCGACTTCGCGCATGGCGCGAGGGGGGTTTTCTCACCAAGTACGCGGTCTGGCCGAATCCAGCGCTTCTGTCCGCGGTCGGGGGTTGGTCGGCGATCCGGGTGCGCCGACCGAGGGCCAAGTCGGACGTCTTCCGCCGCGTGGCCCTCGTCGACGGGGTCGTCTCCGGTCTCGAGTTCCTGGGGGACTGGATCTCCGTCGCGATGGTCGGCCCGGACGAAGGGACGCTCCGTCGACGGCTCGACGTGATACGGAATCTCGCGGACGTCGTCGAAGCCGAGGGGCCGTCGCTCTGGTCGGTGCGCCCTCCCGGCCGCCCCCTGTCTCCGCTGGACCTGCGGATCCTAGGCGCCCTGCGTGCGACGCCCATGGGCTCCCTCGGAGCGATCGCCCACCGCGTCGGGATCTCGACGCGCACGATGACTCGGAAGTACTCCGCACTGATCGACGACCAGGCGGTCTGGTTCGTGCCGGTGTTCGACTTCCGGGCGCTTCCCTACCCGGTCGTTTCGGTGAATCTCACCCTGAAAGACACGGTCTCCCGGGAGTCGACGGCGGCCCGGATACGGCACCGGTACCCGCTCACGCTTGACGCGGCCTTCGACGAGGCCGGGGACTCAAGCCGTGCCAACGAACTGTTCGTCTTCGTGACGCTGCCGTCCGTGGCCGGCCTGGAGGACCTGGAGGCGTTCGTCGAGGATCTCGAGGGGGTCGCCAGCCGCGAGACCTACGTCCTGGTCAGGATCCACGATTTTCCCGACTGGTTCGACCGGGAGCTTCGATCGCTTGCCGGCCCACCGACACACGCCACTTCACGCGCCGGTCCGCCGCGGAGCCACACGACGGCTGCGTGAGCCCCGGGCGCGGAACGCGAAAAGACCGGTGCCGGATCGCCGGCAGGGAGTCGCTCCTCGCCACCCCGCCCAGGCCTTGAGGGACGGGCAGAGCCCGCCGCCCGATCCGTGGTCCACGATGGCAATGCCACGGGCGGGAAGGCGCCGGTCGATCGCCCGGAACTCGGGAAGCGACTTCGGATCGTCGTGCGGGACGTCGTAGACGAACAGGTCGACCCGATCCAGCTCCTCCGCGAGCAGGGGAAGTACAGTACGCTTATCGCCGATTCGCAGGTCCCAGCGCGCCCGCAACCGGTCCGGCACGGCCCACCCCGACGAGCGTCCTTCCGGGATCGACCACGACGGCCGGTCGCTACCGCGCGAGGCCGCCGGGGCCCGTTTCGGAAGATCCACCGAATGCAGCGTGCCCCGTTGGTTCCGGGCCAGGCCCGCGAGCAGGTAGGCGGACGAGACCCCGGAGGAGACTCCGACCTCGACCACGTGCCGGGGACGGCGAAGACGAACGAGTGCGAACAGTTCGAGCGGGGCGTCGATCTCGATGTAGTGGCTCCGCCCCTCGATCCGGTGCTCTCGCTCGAGGTGGCGGAACAAACGACGGTCGTCCGCCCCCTCTTCGATCGCCCGTTGCGCGACGCTCGGAGCCGTGCCGGCGAGCTGAGCCACCCACGTGGGATCCGGGTGCTCCTCGATTTGCATCAGTCACGACCGCGGGCCGCGGGGCCGGAACGACCATCGTCCCGGAGCACTTCCCAGTGGCCGGCCCAGTCCCGCGCGTGTTCGGTCTGCGGGCGGACCGACCGGAGCCGCCGATACGCCTCGTCGAGCGCAAGTCCCTCCACTCGGTGGAGGTACCAGGCGCCGGCCATGGGGGCCCGGCGGACCCCGTGGCCGCAGAAGACGAGGACCGGTTCGTTCCGTTCCCGGGCGGCCCTCATCAGGCCCACCACGCGATCGAGGTTCCCCACGATCGGCGCCTTCGCCTCGTCGTCGTAGATGGGGACGCCCTCGTCCGCCGGGGCGTCGGCGGGCATCTCGTCGAGTACGCAGTAGCGCTTTCCGTCGAACTTCTCGGCATCCTTCCAGGAACCCACGAACACGTGCGGGGCGATCTCGGACGGAGATTGCCCAGTCGACCCGCGCGCCGGGGCGGTTCGTCTTGCGGCCATGGTCGTCCGAACGGTGCCGGGGTATTTGGACTGAGCTCGGAGTGGAACTTTTCGCACGAGACTTATCGTCGGGCCCCCGGTGGAGCGGGGCTATATGTCGCTCGTGGGTCCGGAGTTCGTGCGCGTCGCAGCTCCCGTGTCGCTCAGTCCGGAGGAGCGAACGACGCTCGGCCGCTGGCTCGGGGCCAAGGGTTCGTCCGGCCCCCTCCGACTCCGCGCGTCGGTCGTGCTCGCCGCGGCCGACGGCTGGACCGATCTCGAGATCAGTCAACGGTATCGGGTCCACCGCCTGACCGTGGCCCGATGGCGACGCCGGTTCCTCGAGTCCCGACTCCAGGGGCTCCGGAGCTCTCCGAATCGCTTTCCGCACCCCGGCCGACTCCGTCCCGAAACCGTGCAGGCCATTGTCCGGGCAACCACCGCAGTGCCACGACCGGGTTCGCGCGTCTCGTCAACGCGCAGTCTCGCACGGTCGTTCGGAGTGAGCCACACCACGATCCGGCGCGTGTGGGAGGAGCACGGGATCCGGCCGCGTCCGTTCGAGTCGTCCCCCGCTCGCCCGGACCCCGCCCCCTCGGTTCGGGCCGTAGACCTTCTCGCGATCCACATTGATCCGCCGAACTTCGCCCTGGTCGTACGCCTGGGCGACGTGACGACCGATGGGCGCCAGGATGTCGGCTCCGCCCCCGACCCCGGGGTGTCGACGCGCCCCGCGTGGCTCTCCTGGACTCCGTCGTCGCTCGGACGTGAGATTCCTCGAGCCCCCCGACCCCGGGGGCGCGACGGGGTGCTCCGACTGCTCGATCGGGTACGGAGAAACTCGGGAGTCCCGATCGCCCACCTCGCGGCCGTGGTGCGTGTCCCCAGCGGCATGGAGGACGACCGTTGGCGACTCTGGCTCTCTCGGCACCCCCGGTTCCGCCTCGAACGTGCGTCGGACTTCGAGGACTGGAAAGAACGCGTGGCGCGGCGATTCGCGGAACTCGCGGCTGGGCTACGCACCGGCGGGTCGGCGAAATCGAGTATTGAGGTTACGCGATCGCTAGCCCGTTCGCTGGAGTCGTTCGACGAGAACGGCGGAGCCTTCGAGTGGGTGGCCCGGCGTGCCGAGATACTCCGCGGTGTCGGGGCTCGACGTTTGCGCTACGACCTCTCGTCGACCGGGCATACCGGATTCCGGCACGCGCATCCGGATCCCGGTGTCACCGCCAGCGGGGCCGCTCCGGCCGACCGAGCTCGAGATCTGGCTCGGGCGGTGCTGCGCCGCTCCCTCGGAGTCCGTCGGGGGGAGCAGGTCACCATCGAGTGCTGGACGTCGACCTTGCCGTACGCGAACGAGATGGTGCTGGAGGCGATGCGTCTCGGCGCACGGCCGCTCCTCCTGTACCAGGACGAGGCGACCTACTGGGCGGCCACGACCGAAGTGCAACCAGAGCATCTGGCTCGCCTCGGGGAGCATCGGCGAGCGGCGGCCGAACGGACCGACGTCCTCGTGAGCTTCTTCGGGCCCAGCGATCGCGAGCGATTCCACGCCCTGCCCCATCGGACAATGATGAAGCTCTGCGAGCAGCAGGACGCGATGTCGCGGGCGGCCGCCAAAGCGGGGGCCCGGGCGGTCGACCTAGCCCTGGGGCGAGCCTCGCCCGCTTCGGCCTCGATGTACGGGGTCGACCTCGCGACGTGGACGCGGGAGCTGATCGATTCGACCCTTGTCGACCCGCGCCAGCTCCATCGCGTCGGAGTTCGCCTGGCCTCGGTCTTGAGGAACGGCCGAGAACTCCGACTGACGCACGAGAACGGGACGGACCTCCGTTTGCGCCTCTGCCGTCGCGAGCCGGCAGTCTCCGACGGCCTCGTTCCGCATCAGCTGCCCCGGTCGGAGTGGCGCCCCGTCCTCCTGCCGGCGGGGGTGGTCGCCGTTGCCGTCGACGAGCGGGCCGGCGACGGGATCTTCCGGTCCAACGTCACGAGCTCGGTCGGTGTCATGGACGCAGTGGCGGAACTGGGGGGTGGGGAGTGGACGTTCCACGACGGCCGGCTTGTGCGGTACCGCTTCGCGACCGGTCAGGAGACCTTCGAACAGAGTTACTCGCGCGCGCCGGCGGGACGGGAGCGGCTGGGATCCCTTTCGATCGGCCTCAATCCCCGGACGGAGCTCGCTCCGCTGCTCGAGGATCAGGGGCGCGGCACGGTCGGACTCGTGCTGGGTCGAAACGACCGCTACGGCGGGTCGAACCGCGTGAATTGGTGGAGCTGGTTGTACTTGCGGGGGGCGGACCTCTCCGTGGACGGGAGACCCGTCCTACGGCACGGCGAGATCCGGGTCTGATCCCGATTACTGCGCGGATCGGGAGCGGATCCACGCCTGGACCCGACCCTCGACCTCGCGGAGTCCGATGGCGCCCTCGCCGAGCACGAGATCGTGGAACGCCCGGACGTCGAACCGGGCACCGAGACTCTGTTCGGCGAGTGATCGCAGCTCCCGGAACTTGAGCTGGCCGATCTTGTAGGCCAGTGCCTGGCCGGGCCAGACGATGTAGCGGTCGACCTCCACCGCGATGTTCTCCTCGCTCATGCCGGTGTTCTCGCGGAAGATCCCGATCGCCCGCTCCCGCGACCAGCCGAGCGCGTGCATCCCGGTGTCGACGACGAGCCGGAGCGAACGCCACATGTCGAAGGTGAGCTGACCGAACTTGGAGTAGGGTTCCCCGTAGAAGCCGAGCTCCTCGCCAAGGCTCTCGGCGTACAGCCCCCACCCCTCGATGAACGCGGTGGGGCCGGTTTCGCGCCGAAATTCCGGAAGGCCATCGAGCTCCTGGGCGAGCGCGATCTGGAGGTGGTGTCCCGGGACGGCCTCGTGGAGAGAGAGCGCCTCCATCTCCCACTTGGGGCGGGTGTCGACCCGGTGGGTGTTCGCGTAAAAGTACCCGGCCCGTCCGGTCGCGGGCGCCCCGGGCTGGTAGTACGCCCCGGGGGACGCCGCTTCGCGATACGCCGGTACCGGCAGGACGCCGTACGGAAGGCGGGGCAATCGACCAAAGACCCGGCTCAGCTGCGGGTCGGTCTTCTTCCCGATCACGCGGTAGCCGTTCACGAGGTCGTCGGCCGTGGACCAGTAGAACCGCCGGTCGGTGCGCAGCAAGGTATGGAACGCATCGAGCGAACCGGTGAATCCGGTCCTCCGCATCACGGCCTCCATCTCGGTGCGGAGTCGCGCGACCTCGCGCAGGCCAATGTCGTGGATCTGCTGCGGGCTCAGCTCCGTGGTGGTGTTGCGGCGGACGAGGTAGGCGTATAGTCGGGCCCCGTCGGGCAGGGACGACGCTCCGACCGATTCGCGGCAGCCGGGAAGGTAGGTGCGCTCGATGAACTCGAGGAGGCGCTGCAGCGCCGGGACCACGGAGTCGCGGTAGGCCCGTCGCCCCTCCTCCCGAAGGCGCCCTTGCTCGGCGGATCCGAACGATGGCGGAAGATCCTGGAACGTCGCCAGGATCCCACTCGCGTCGGGATCCGCCGGGATCAAGTTGCGGATTTGATCCGGAACGCCACGGACCGCGACACGGGCGGGCGTCACTCCCGCGCGAAGCCCCTCCTCTAGGATCCGCAGGACCCGGTCGATGGTTCCGGAAAGGGCGCGAAGCCGGGCCACGCGGTCGTCGTAATCCTTCACCGACGATTGGGGCGCGAGTTCGAGAACCTGGGGAGCGGTGAGATGGATTCCGTCCATCTGGTTGATCGGCAGCAGGAGATGCGCGGGCTCGCCGAGATCGAACGGGACCGGGTCGAATCCGAGCGTGACCCCGGCCCGCGCGGTTTCGACCATTCGGGCATACAGGTCGTAGTTGAATCGGTCCGCCGCACCGAGCGCGTCCCGGTCGAAGCGGGCGAGCGACGCAGGTAGAGACTCGAGGTGATCGCGGCGGTGTCGCCGGCCCTCCGGAGACTCGTCGGTCCATCGGTCGTTGAACCCCGGCACCCCCAGGACGGTGGCCAGCTCGGGGTACTCCGAGAGCCACAGCTTCCAGTCTGCGGTCAGGAACGCGCGAAACTCGCGGGATGCACGCTCATCGTGCGGGGATTGCATGAGGGGTTAGCTCCGAACCTGGCGTGTCGCCATTCCCGTGACGTATATGAACCGCCACGCGGGTGCCGCCGTTACGGAAATGGCGTCCGACGGGCGGCGGTCAGGACCTGCCGGGTCGTCGGGTCAGCGAAAGGTTAACCTAACCGAAGTGGGTCCCCCAACCCCTTCGGTGTGCATACCATGACGACCCCCCTTCGGACCCGGGTGACGGCAGGGACAGCGGTATTTCGCGGCGACCGGATCTTGCTCCTGCATCGATCCCCCAACGCGAAGAATCCCGGGTTGTGGGACCTTCCCGGCGGCCATGTCGAGCCCGGGGAGAGCCTTGTCCAAGCGGCTCGACGTGAGACCCGCGAGGAGACCGGGTACGCGGTCCGGATCCGGGGGCTCTTTGCCGCCGAAGTGTTCAGCGCGATCTCCCGGCGCGGTCGACCTCGGGCCGAGGTGGGCGTCTTTTTTCACTGCGCGGCGCCCAGCGGGCGATCCCCCACGATCGACCCGGTCGAACACACCGAGTTCGCGTGGGTCCGTCGGTCGGAACTCGCGTCGTACCCCACCCTACCCCATCTCGCCAAGACGGTCCAGGCCGCGTTCGACACGCGACGCATCGTGACGCAGGCGATCGGTCCGCGGGCGAATCGCGGGACGAACCGGGGGACGAACGGCGGCACCGGCCTCGAACCCGGGGCATTGGCCCTGCCGGTTCCGGCCTAGCCGGGACTGGGTTGTCGCCGCTTCGGCGCGGAGCGTCGTAGTTCTGGTCAACGTCGAGCACACGCCGCGCCGGATCCTTCGCGTCGCGTAAAACCGCCCGCCGGCTGAAATCGCCATCGGCGGTCTTATTTACCCACCCCCCGCATTTGACGTCGGAGTCCACGCCATGGGTTTCTCCAAGTCCGGACCCTACTCGGCGGAGGAGCCTCCGCAGGAGCGGGAGTTGCCGGATCTCCTCTCCAACCAGACGATCGGGGAGGAACGGCCGCTCGCCCGACCCCCTCCGTACATTCCCCACACTCCTGCGGGCCAGCCCCTCCCCCGACGGTTCCGACGCCGACCACCCGCGTGGCCGTCGTTGTTCCTGCTGGTCGGAGTCGCCCTCGTCGTCGGGTCGCTGGTGAGCGGATGGTGGATGCTGTCGGTGCAGGAGCCCAACAGCGGCGGGACGGTCGTCTACTCGTTCCAGCTCGGCGCCCAGTACTCCGCGTCGTGCACCGGTGGGTCGGATTGTGGGCAGGTTCCGACCGGCAACCTCGCCTACGATGCGCACAATCTCGCCGCGGTCGGCAACCTCTACGAGGGCGCCCTCGCACTGACGCTGGGTGCGCTGGTCGCGGGGATCGGGGCCGCTGTGCTCGGCCTCGGAAGCACGCTCGGCTACTGGTCGCGGCGGTCGCTCTTCCTGTTGACGACCCTCCTCATCGTCGTGACGTTCGGACTCCTGCTCGGGGCCACGGTATCGATCGCGGCACTCCAGCCGGCTGCGATCGCGCAGCAGAACGGCGGGATCGCATCGGCCGGCTCGCCGTCGCCTGCGAGTTCGTTCTGGGGCTCCTGCTCGGGCAACGGGCTGGCCTCGGGGATCTGTTCGACCGCCTCGGGTTCGATCACCGCCAGTTGGGGCGCGGCGTCGGGTTGGTACCTCGCTCTGGTGGCCGCCTTCGTGGTCCTCGTCGCCCTAGTCCTACACCTCTACTTGCGGCCGGTCCGCGGCGCCGCGATCTGATCGAGCCGGGGGCACGGGAGATTTTCCCGCGACGCTCGTTACTCGCTCTAGCGGGAGGGACCGCAAGAGCCGGGCGACCTTGCAAATCGAGTTCAGCGGAAAGATCCAGCACGAGTAGACGAGTAAGACTTCGCGCTTCCGTTGCAGACTTCTCCGGGTTTCCGCCCGTCGAACCTTCCCGCCGGATGGTCGTGTCGGCGCGGCCGCAAAGTACCGTTGCGCTAGTCCGACACCGCTGCTACGTCGCGCGACACCGGGCAAACGCTGGAGGCGAGGCCGCGCCGGTCGCGCACGGGAATGGGTTCTCCATTCTCGAGCCACGACTTGATCGTCGCGGTCACCGGGTCGAAGGTCTCGAACGCGAGATACGGGATCCCCTGGCGCCGGCAGTACTCTTGCAGGCGACGCCGCGCGAAGACAACGTCGGCCACTTCCGCCGCGTACCGATCGGTACTGCCGTCACCGACAAACACGGTCGGGGCGCCCGGGCGGGCGTACCGAACCACGACCTGGGCCTTGCAGATCCCACAGATCCGGCAGTCGGGATGCCCGTGCGGGTACTCGATCCCGAGGCGTGCCGAGTCGACGAGAAGACGCTCCGAAAGGACCGGATACGGGAACCCTTCCCGGTCGAGAACCGGCCGAATGAAGAAGTCGAGCCCGCCCGACAGAACGGTGACGTCCACGGAGTGACGGAGCAAGAGCGCTGCGAGCTCGTGCGCACCCTCCCGCAGTGGCACCTCTTGGACCACGAACTCCCTCATCTCGTCGAGGCGGTCGGCCGGCAGGAGCGCGACCTCGCGGTCCCACGCTTCCCGAAGGGAAATGGAGCCGGCATGGAGGGCCTCGTCAACTTCCCGCGCCACGCGTGCGCCGTCGGGACAGAACGTCTCGACGAGCAACATCGCCACGTTCGGTCCGACCAGCGTACCATCGAAGTCCAGGAGGACGCGGAGGCGCGGGGAATTCGCCATGGGGATTGAACTCCGTGAGGGCGAAAGGGGCTGACGGATAACAGTTGAGACGCGTCGCGCCGCCTCCCGAGCGGTAGTCCCGTTGGGCCGGCCCGTCGTTAGGGACGGGGACGTTCGCGGGAGGGCCGATCGAGCGGCGGGCGCATCGTCCCGACCGCTACGACTCCGCCCCACGCCAGTACTCGAGCGAATCCCGTACCGTGCGCTCGAGGGGGTACTCCGGCGCGTACCCGAGGGCGTGTAGGCGGGAGACGTCGGCGCGGTTGTCCGGCTCGTCCGTCGGTCGCATCAGGGACGGCTCGGCGCGAATGGTGACGGGCACTCTCGCGATCCGCGCGAGCTGGTCCACGAGATCTCGGATCGAGTAGCTCCGCCCGGCACCGACGTTCACGGCCTTCTCCGGGGTACCCCGTTCCATGATGGTCCATAGAGCACGGGTCACGTCGCGGATGTCCGAGATGTCGCGCTTTGTGTCGAGGTTTCCGACCGCGATGCTCCCCCCCGTACCGCGGCGCTCGAGGGCGGCGACCTGGCGGGCGAAGTCGTTGAGCGCGTCGCCGGTCTTACCCGGCCCAGTGGTGCCAAAGAGGCGGGCACGCAGAATCCGGATACCGAAATTCGAGGCATACTGGTAGGAGAGCATGTCCTGGCAGGCCTTCGACACGCCGTACGGGTTCGTCGGATTCAAGGGAACGTCCTCCGAGATCGGCAACGACTTCGGGATCCCGTACGAAGCGCCCGAGGAGGCCAGCAGCACCCCGTTCTTGGGAGGGTGCTGTCGGAGTGCTTCGTAAAGATAGATCGTGCCGAGGACGTTGGTCCGGAACGTGTCCTCCGGGTCCGCCCAGGCCTTCTGGGCATACGCCTGGGCCGCCAGGTGCACGACACCGTCGGCTCGAACCTCCCCCACGATCCGGGATACTTCGGCGACGTTCTGGATATTCATCGGGCGCCATTCGACCCCGGCGGGGGACGGGAGACGCGTCGCGAGCTCGTCCTCGTGGAGGTACGTCCCGACCACCTCGTAGCCTCGTTCCCGAGCCGACTGGCACAGGTGGCGGCCGATGAATCCCGATGCCCCGGTGATGAGCAGCCGCACGGTTCCAACTCCCCCGAACGCCGGCGGGGTACCCGCGGAGGATATAGCTTCCGGGTTCGTGGGAGCGCTGCGACCGGGGCGGTGGGACCGGTCGTTTCGGCGGTCCGGGTGGGGATGTCCGTACTCCTTGTAATGGACAAAGTCCCACGAAGGGGCATTTCCTCAGGGCCAAAGAATAAAAGGAACACCCCGCCATCGTACGCGGCCGGGACCCGAGAATGAACGAACCAATCGGTCTCGAGTCCGGACCCTGGGCAGGTCCCTCGGCGCCGAGTTCGCTCACACTCTCCATAGTGCTGTCGACGTACAATGAGCGATCGAACCTGCCTCGCCTCATCGACGCGATCCAAACGCTTCCGCTTCCTCCGCACGAGATTATCGTCGTCGATGATGGGAGCACCGACGGGACCCGCGAGTATCTGATCGCGCTCGCCCAGACCGACTCCTCCGTCCGAGCCGTCCTACACAACGGCAAACAGACGCTCACTCCCGCGCAGCGCCAGGGGATTGACGCGGCGCATGGCGACTTTGTGGTGGTCATGGACGCGGACCTCCAGCACCCCCCGGAGGTCGTGCCACAGCTCTTGGCGGAGATGGAGGACGGGAAGGATCTGGTCGTCGCGACCCGGTACGGAAGTGGCGGTTCTCCCGGGAACCGGAGCTCGACTCGGGGGATCATCTCGCGTCTCGCCATGTTCACCGCCAAAGGTCTGGTGCCCGGAGCCCGTCGCGTGACCGACCCGGTCTCCGGATTCTTCGGCTTCCGTCGGGCCGCGTTCGGTCGGTTGAACCCCCGATACCGGGGCTACAAGCTCCTGCTCTTCGTTCTCGAGATGTGCCGCCACCGACCGGTCTCGGAAGTTCCGTATCGGTTCCGAGAGCGCCTTCACGGCCGGAGCAAGATCACGCAGAGCTGGGAGTTCGTTCGGGTCTTTCTCGTCGAGGCGATCCTGGCGCGTCGCGACGGGCCTCGCCTGCCGACTTCGAGTGCCCCTAGTGCGCGCCCGCGCCCGTACCTGGACTCGGGAGGCGAGACTTCCCTCGCGGCCCGGTTCCCGGCGGCCGCGCACGCCGTGCGAAGTCTAACACTTCCCGGAGATCGTACCCCGGCGTCCGAAGTGACGTTCGACGGCCCGGCCGCTCCCGAGATCTCGAACTGAACGCGTGAGACGCCCTGAGAGCTTCCCGGCGGTTCAGGGCCGATGGAGGCTGGCGTCTACGAGGGTTCCCGCTGTCGGATCGCCCGGTAGGTACGACGTACCAGCAGTAGTTCGACGAGGAATAGTCGGAAGAACTGGGAGTTCTCGGTAAGCTTGCTCTTTCCCTGCAGTCGCGGGGCGAACTGGAACGCGACTTCGGACACACGTTCGTCGGGCAGCATGGCGAGCACGAACAGGAGCAGCTTGTATCCTCGATATCGCGGGTCGATGGGCCGGAAGATCTCACGACGGAAGGCGAAATACCCCGAGACTGGGTCGGTAGCTAATCGAGCGTTGGGGGCAAATCGGCGTGCGAGCCACTCCGCGCCTCGGGAGATCAGCGCGCGAATGCCGTTCCGAGGCCCCGGAGAGCCTCCCGTGGTGTATCGGCTCGCGATCGCGAGGCTGTCCCCGCGATCGAGACGCTCGAGAAGCTTAGGTACCAGCTCCGGAGGATGCTGAAGATCGGCGTCCATGATGACGACGAACCGTCCTCGCGCCGCGGCGATCCCCTGCGTCTGGGCGCGCACGGTCGTCTGCTTTCCGTCATGGGTCAAGAGCCGGAACCGGGAGTCTTCGGACTCTAGGGAACGGAGGTACTCCCGCGTTCCGTCCGCGCTGCCATCGTCCACGACGATCACCTCGAGCCGGGGTAGCCCGACCGCGCGCAAGCGGGCGACCAGCGTGGGAAGGTTCGCGGCCTCGTTGAGCGTGGCCCAGACGAGGGACACCTCCGGCACGAACGGGGGGTTTCCCGTGGGCGACGCCTTCTGTTCAAACGCCGGCACGCGCGAGGCTCCGATGCCGGATCACGACCCCTTGACGAAGACGTAGGAGCGGATCCGGGCCGACGAGGTCACCGGTTCTGGCTGGAACTCCACGATACGCGCACCCGCCGCTTCTAGGATCCGGGCGAGCTTTCGAGGTCGGACCGGATAGGTCGTCGTGTAGAACACGCCGTACCGGCGCTCCATGTACATCCGGACGACCGCGTTCGGGAGCAGCGCGGCCCCGACTCCGCGCACGCCTCCGAAACCCACCGGTACCTGGATCTCTCCGATCCCGCCTACCGCCAAGACCCGGCAAATCTCCCGGAGATAGCGGACGGCGAGCTCGTGCCCGACGTGCTGCAGAACGAGATGCGATACGCACAGGTCGAAGGACCCATTCGGGAAGAGCCGAAGATCCGAGTTGGGATTGACGAGATACGATGCGTTCGGGTGGGTCGATTGAGCGCGCGCGCGCGCGATCATCTCGCGCGAGATGTCGACGCCCGTTACTCGCGCGGAATGGTCCGCCAGGGCTTCCGTGAGCCGGCCCGGCCCACATCCGAAATCCAGCGTCCGATCGAATCGAACGGGCAATCCGTCCCGCGCGAAACGACGTAGGACCCCTTCAATCTCATCGCGCCCGGTGGCGTAGAACTCGCGGGACTGCCAGTGCTTTCCGGGCAGAGAATCGCCACCGAGCACGCTAAAGTACGCGTCCTGGCGAGCATTCTGGTCCCACACTCCCTGGAGGAACGAGGCCTTTGGGTCGCGTGCGGCGGATTCCGATGATGGGTTCGCCCCGGACTCGGGAGAGTCGAGAGCGGCTGAAACGGCCCGGTCCCCCCGTCCGAACCCGACCGGCGGATTGGCATCTTCGTTCGACCCTCCCGACTCTGCGTTCGCAAGCATGTACCGTGCGCTACTCCTCGGGGCGCTGCTCCCTTATCGACTTTCCCCACCAGAACCGCCCGGGATCCCGTCTGCGCCTCGAGTCGCTTGTTTACCAGGTCACCCCCCGACTCCCTCGGCGGCCGACCCAGCGGCGGCTTGAAATAGAGTTCCGCTCCAGATTAGTGGGTCGCTCCAACCGGCACCGGGCCACCCGCCGATCGAAGGAGAGCTTCGTCGCACCCATGTCGCAGGCAGGACCCGTCGCCTCGATCGTGGTCACCGCGTACGGCCGTACCCGGTACGTCCGGGAGGCCATCGCCTCGGCCGTCGGACAGGATAGTCCGCGGTCGTCGTACGAAGTGATCCTGATCAAGAACTTCGACGACAAGGACCTCGACTCCGAATTGGCCCGAAAAGACGTGCGACTCGTCCGAGCCGAGGGTTCGATGGGCGAGTACCTCGCCCTTGCGTCGACGCTCGCCCGCGGTCGCGTTGTTTGCTTCCTGGAGGACGACGACCGATTCGCTCCGGAGAAGATCTCCAGTGTCCTTCGGACGTATCGAGCGACTCCGTTCCTCTATCTGCACAACGGCTACTCCTGCATCGACGACGGGGGTCGCGATCTGCCTCCCTCCCGGGCCCGGCTCCTCCACTTTGAATCCGCGCCCTCGCGGTCGTTGCGGACCGAGAGCGGTGCGACGTCGTCGGGCCAGATCGCCGGGCTCCTGCGGCGCGAAGCCGACTTCAACCTGAGCTGCATTTCGGTGACAGCGGACTTTCTCCGGTCGATCCGGGAGTCGATGGCGCGGACCCGCGGCTGGTTCGACGGGTTCCTGTTCTATCTTGCCTTACACGGCGGGGGCCCGGTCATTGCGGACTCCGAGGTCCTAACCCGGTATCGTATCCACGACAGTCTGAGCCGCGCGGACGGATCGTCCGAGGCGACCCGAAAGGCGCTGCGGGAGGACGGGGCCGAGCAACTGGCGTCGCTTCACTTGGCTCGGTCGATGATCGGTGAGCATCCCCTGCAGGAATTCCTAGACTACACGATCCAGATCCGGGAAATTCGAAACTCGATCCTGGCTGGCGAGGTCCATCGGACCGCCTTGATGAGATCGTCCTCCTCGGTCCTCCTCCGCTCGATCGCTTATCGGTACGGGTACGGAGCCGCGTGGGGCGCGCTGGGGTGCGCGGCGCTTGCCCTCGGTCGCCGTTCTTCGGAGGCGCTCTCGGTGTACCGGTCCTTGGGGCGGTCCTGATGTCGGGCACCGCATCCCCCGGGTCGTCCGGTGAAGGAGCGCCCCCGGCTCCAAGTCTCGGCGGGCATGTTTTCGATCGGCTGAGCTTGACCGTCCGGGCCCATTTCGAATATCTTCTGATCGTCGCCTTGGTCCTCTTCTCGGTTCTGATTTGGTTCAATTTCTCGGCCCCGCCGTACGGCAGCAATACCGTCGTCAACTTGTTCTGGCTCCGTCAGCTCAACTACTCGGCGTCTCTCTTCAATACGTTCTACTGGCCCGGGTCGTACGTGCCGCAGGCGTTCGGCACACCCGTGGGAGCCACCTACGGCGCCATCTACGCGGCGTCGGGACAGAATCTGGCCATTCCGTTGTTCGCCGTGCTCGCAACGGTCAACGTCGCCGGCGCGATCTGCCTATTCGAGCTCGTATCCCGATGGCTCGCGCGTTACTCAATTCCTCGGTACTACGCACTGATCGCGGTCGTCAGCATCTGCTTCAACGCCTACTACGTAACGAACGGATACGGCACGTGGGCCGGGTACTACGCCGAGGGGCCATTCACTCCGGGCAATCCGTCCTTCCTCCTGATCTTGGCCTTCCTCACGTACCTCGCTCTCTTCCGGAACTGGCGGTACTCGCTGCTCGTCGGCCTTGTCTCGTTCTTTGCGTTCGCGCTGTGGCCGATCGCCACGGTCATCTCCGTCCTAGAATACGTCGGGGTGCTCCTGCTGCTCCTCGTGTACCGGTGGGATTCCTTGCGCGGTCGGGCGACCCTGAACCGGCTCAAGGACCTCGGCCGTAGCGTGTCGGTACTGCTGGCTGCGATCGTTGCGGCCAACGCCTATCTGATCTATCCGGTACTCCTTCGGGGCTCAACCTACCTCACTGCTGCGAGCACTTCGACGCCGAGTTACCCGTTCAATTTCTCGACCGATGCCCCGACTCCCCTAGGAAATGCCGTCCGGCTGATTAGCAACTGGTTCCTCTACACGCCCGACGCGCCCTCGTGGGCCGGGCCGTATCTCAACAACGCCCTCACGGTCGGGCTCACGTGCCTGCTGCCCGCCCTCGCCTTCGTGTCGATCCCGTTTCTCCGGCGACGAGCGGATTGGGTCCTATACGGTTCGATGGTGGTCGTCTCGTTCCTGGCGGCCACGGCAAATCCCCCGTTCGGAGCCGGTTTCGTCTGGCTGACCTCGAACGTGTTCTTTTTCCGTCCGGTCTACAACGCGTACGACTACAGCCCGGTGCTGCTCGTCTACTACTCTGTGCTCTCATCCCTGACCGTCGGGCGCATAGCGCTCTGGCTCTCGGCGCGGCGATCGCCGAGTGCCGTGGTGAACGCTTCGAGTGCGACCGGGGCCCGGGATGCCCGCCGCACCCGATCGGTCCGGCTGCGCCGTGCGTCCCCACTGCTGTTCACCTTCGTCTGTGCCGGGCTGCTCGTCGGTTCGGCGTATCCGGCGCTGAGCCCGGCGTTCTCACAAGGTAGCCCCGGGTATCCGATGTCCGTGAGCCTACCGGGATACTACGCGGCCGCGAGCGACTACTTGCAGAGCACCGCGCCGAACGAACCTGTCATGGTGTTCCCGCAACCGGACAATTTTCTGGCGATCGGCAGCAACGGGTCGGTCTGGTACACGGGACCGAACACCTATCCGTACCTTATCGAGAATCCGAGCATCTCCTACAACGAACCGCCGGATTACTACGGGACCGCGCCGAGCGAGATCACGGCGCAGGGGTTCGTGTACTATCTCGGCAACGGTTCGTGCCCTAGCGAACAGTGCGGCGCGACCGGCTCGAACGCCATCCCCCAGCTCGGCGACCTCCTTGCGGGCAGCACCGGTTCGTTCGTATCCACCAATTCGAGCCTGATCAATTGGACCGCAACGACCCCCGGGGACACGCTCACGTTCGGGGGCTCGGCGCCGAACCAATTCATGGTGCTCTCCCTGGGAGCCGGTGTGTCCGGCACGATCCACCGGCTCGACGGCGTCCTGCCGAGCCCACAGAATCTGACCCCGTATGCGTTCGCCCTCCTGGAGCTCTCCCTCGAGAATCTGAACGTGACTCGGCTGCGGTTCGCGCTGAGCTACGACAGCAACCGGACCCTCTCGGAACTGCCGTTGAGCAACTATGCCTTCATCCACCTCACCGGGTCCACCTACGCCGCATTGTTGCCCCTCTCCACGGAGGGCTCCGCGGGCGAACTCTCGGAGATCACCCGGATCTCGTTCGAGTACACCGGGGCCACGTCGGGCAATGGCTCTTCTGCGCTCCGTCTGGACTCGCTCCGATTCACGAACACCACGGCTCCCATCCCTAGCGAAGGTTGGGTCGCCGAATCCGAGGGGGATACCGGCGGTCTTGTTTCGAACGGCACGACCACGTGGGCGAACTTCACCGTCTCGAGGTCCACGGCCCCGCCGTACGGCAACCACTACTTCGGGGGAACCTACGTCCCGTCCGAGGATCTGAGCGACGCCCAGTACGCGATCGTGAACTACTCGGTCGGCGGCATCTCTCCGTCCGCTCTGGCGTTCGGGTACAAGTCGATCAGCTCGGGTGGCGTGGTTTACGACTTTAGCGACTTTCCGACGTACTCGTTGGGGAACGGCGAGTTCCAGACCATCGTCAACCTTGCCCTCCCGACGAGTTTTCACGAGACCAACTCGCTGTCCTCCGTGGAGCAGGTCTATCTCGTCTACACGGCGCCGGGGACGCAACCGGGGAGCGGTTTCCTCAACGTCTCGGCCATCGATTTGGTCCCCGGATCGGCACCCGGCGCGGGCGTACTGGCCCACGACCTGGCCCGGCTCGGCGTCGCATTCGCGTACGTGGATACGGATATCGAGAACCCCGAAATTCCCGGCCGAACGGGTGCTTACTACAACGCAGCGTTCGGGAATTCGGCCTGGTTCCAGCTCGCATTCCACGAAGGCTCCGTCACCATATACCGGAACCTCGCGTACGCCGGCGAGTTCTTCGGAGCCGCCGAGGTTCGGACCACCCCTCTCAGCACGACGTACGTCGGGGCGTACTCCTTCGAGTACGCGGGGGTCTACGACAACGCCACCAACGCCAACGTGACCTATGTGGCGGGTCTGCCGTCCACCGCGAATCTCGGGCCGGCGAATGTGACCGATTTCCGGGAGATCTCTCCGACGGAGTACGAGATCCGAGTTACCGCCGCTCAATGGTCCGTCCTCGGATTCCGTACCAACTACAATGCGGCCTGGCGTGCGACCGCTTCCAACGGAACCGTCCTGGAGGGTCCGTACGTCGTCGACGGGTTCGCGAACGGTTGGCTGGCTCCGCCGGGCAACTACACGGTCACGGTGACGCTGGAGGGCCAGGCGACGTACGGCGTCCTCGAGACCGTCGCCTACTTTTCCCCGGTGGTGCTGCTCGGCTTGTTCCTTGCTCTCACGCCGGTGGGCCGTACGTGGCTGGCACGGTTGCGGGGCCAATGGAGAGCGCGGCGGAGAACATGATTGACGGCGCGCCGGAATCAGCGGGCGCCCGTTCGTCCGCTGACCCGTCCCCGTTTCGGGGTCCGGTGTTCATGCTCAACTTCATGCCGTTCCCTGGATCGGGATGGCGGTACGTCGGCCTGTTTACGGAAAATCTCCCGGTGCAGCCACGGGTGGTCACCCTGCTGATGGGCAATCATCCGGACTATGCCGTAATGGACCAGGCCGGCCAGCGCGGGCTCGGGCTGGACTTCCGACCGACGTCGGTGTCGCACCGACTGAACTACGCCTTCGCCGGGATAGTCTATCGCCCGCTTTCCGCGGAGATGCTCCGCGTAGGGAATGGCCCGGGCGTCGTTCACTTTCTGCAAGAGGAGATCAACCCATGGGTGGCCCCGCGCCACTCGGTGGTCACGATGCATACGAACCCTGCCGCGCTGCTGGGGACGGACGAGTACTACTCGCTCTCGAGCGCTTACAAGCTCGCTTACCGGATGAACCTACGGAAGTACGCACGGTTCGCGATCCCGATCGTCGAGTCGGAGTATGTCCGCCGCGGCCTCGAGGAGTATGGCTTCGACGCACGGCCGATCATCGTCCCTCCGGCCATCAAATCCACGTTCCATCCGCGACCCGACCGAGATCGTCTTCGAAGGAAGTTCGGCATCCCGCCCGAGGGCCGGGTCCTGCTGTCGATCTCGACGGACGAACGACGCAAGAACTTGGCCATCCTCCCTCGCGTGATGGACCAACTGCCGGACGAGTACGTTCTCGCCCGGGTCGGGCCGGCCGTTCGCGGTTCGCTGAACTTCTTTGGCCTGACCGACGAGGAGATTGGGGAGCTGTACAGCGTCAGCGACGTGCTTCTTTATCCCACTCTCGAGGAGGGGTTCGGCTACCCCGTGATTGAGGCGTTCGCGAGCGGGCTCCCGGTCGTGACTTCCGATATTCCGGTGATGCGCGAAGTCGGAGGCAACGCCGCGCTATTCGTCGACCCCACGGACCCCGCAGCCCTGGCGAAGGGCTGCCGCGATGCGGTCGCCAATCCCGCCGACCTGGTCGCGAAGGGCGATCGACGCGCCAAGCTCTATTCCGGTCGGGCGTTCGCCGATCGCGTAATGTCCGTGTACGCTGCGGCGATCGCGCACTAGGGCCAGGCCCGGTGCGGGCGTCACTGGCGAGAGGGCGGATCGGCGAGGCCGTCGGTCAGGCGTGCGGGCAAGTGAAGGGATATTCGAGCGGTCGCCTTGGTCGTCCCGGGAGATGCGGGGCCGACTGAGAAGATTGGTGAATCGAGATCCGCTCCGGTCCGCGGTGCGTGGTGCAAAGCGAGTATTGGCGCGTGACATCATCGATGGGCGGCCGGTCCGGGTGGCTCGGGGATGGCGGCTCCGGCTGAATCCCCAGGACCGAGTCGGCCTCCTTCATTATCTCGCGGGCGACTACGAAGCGGCCGAGCTCAAGTTGGCCCAGGCGGCGGTCCGACCCGGGTCGGTCGCCTTCGATGTGGGGGCGAACATCGGATACTGGACCCTTGAACTCTCCCGGATGGTCGGCGCTCGGGGTCATGTGTTCGCGTTCGAGCCGGAGCCCGAGAACTTTCAGCTCCTGTTGGCCAACCTGCGCCTGAACGGGGCCACGAACGTCACGCCGGTACCGATCGGCCTGTCGAGTGCGGCCGGGGACCGCCGGCTCTTCCGGTCCAACTCGAACGCCGGTGACTACTCCTTCGGTCGCGTGAACGATGCGCGCGACTCGGTGATCGTCCGCTGCGAAAGGATGGACCAGTTCTGCGACGAGAACCGCTGTCGACCCGATTTCCTCAAGGTCGACGTACAGGGCCACGAACTGGAGGTATTCGAGGGAGCCCGCGGTCTGGGGGCCGATTGGGATTCCGTGGTCCAAGCCGTCGTGGAATTCGACCGCGACTCACTGGCGAGGTCCCAGATCGACGCGGCGGAGTTCCTTCGGCGATTCCTGACAGAGGGGTTCGAACTCCGCCCCATCCGCAGAGACGGCCTCGCGGATCCGATTACCGTCGCCGATATCACGGCCTTCAGCGCGGATCCGATGAACGACCGGCTCAACCTCTTCCTAGACCATGCCCGAGTCACGGCCGAACGAGCGGCTTACTGAGCCATTGACCCCGGACCCTACCGGTCCGGGCCACGGGTTCCGAGCACCCTCCGAAGTCCGCTAACGGCCGGTCTGATCCAGAAGGGAACGGTACAGCTCCAAGTACCTCGTCACGACGGCCGGCCAGGTGTACGTCTCGGCAATCGTCTTCGAAAGGACCCTGCGTTCCGGCGGCAACGGACGCTCTCGAGCTAGGGCGAGGGCCAGTGACTCGACCGCCCGAGGCGGGACCAGATTTCCCCCGATGGACAGCACCAACTCCCGCACGCCCGGCAGGTCCGAAGCGATGATATCGAGACCGTGCAACCGGGCTTCTAGCAGCACGATCCCAAAGCTCTCTCCGCCGACGCTCGGCAGGGCGAGCACGTCGTTGACCAGGTACTCGGAGTGTAGGTCTGCGGAGCT
>JASHSX010000192.1 GCA_030040865.1 Thermoplasmata archaeon
CGGGGAGGCGCGGCCGCCGGGGCCGCGGCGAGCGTCTCGGTCTCCGTCGGCGGCGCGGCCATGCCGGCGCGCGACGTGCCCGCGCCCTGCTGGAGCTTCCACTGGCTGTACGAGGTGTACGTCGGCTGGCGCTTCCACCAGTCCCAGAACGAGCCCTCGTTGTAGTTCTCGCCGAGCTCGCGCTTCGCCTCGGCGCGGTACTTCTCGGTGAAGTCCGCGTACCCCTGGCGTTCCGCGTCCTCGCCGCCTTCCCCGGGCTTCCCCAGGAGCTGCGCGGCGCACTCCGGACAGAACTTCGAGTTGGCGGGGATCGTCGACGCGCAACGACTGCACCGGATGAGGTCGGATTCGAACTCCGCGCCGCACTTGGGGCAGACCGTCGCCTCCTCCGGGATCAGGTTGCCGCACTCGCCGCACTCGACGAGCTTGCCGGCCGCCTGCCGGCGGGAGACGAACAGGAGGGCGACGAGCGCCACGACGACCGCCGCCGCGATGGCGAGCCAGATCCACAGCGGGAGTCCGAGGAACTTCTCGAACAGGATGCTGCTCACCGGGGAGCTGCTCGACGGGACGGTGATGTCGACCGGGACCGAGTAGACGTCCCAGGCGCCGTTGTACGAGGCGTTGACGGTGAGCGAGTACGTCGTGCCCGGGCTCAGGAGGTTCGAGAGGGGGAACCACGGGAGCGAGAACGCACCGGGTCCGCCGCCGGCCTCGGCGATCGTCACCGGCACGCCGCCGCCGACCGGGGTCGCCTGGAGGAGGATGACCGCCGAGCCGGAGCCGTTGTAGTAGACGTAGCCGGACGAGTCGTACGGGGTGCTCAGGTCGATCGTGGACGGCGGGTTCGAGAACGACTTGATCGCGACCGTGGACGGCGCGATGTGGACGGGGATCGCGTAGGTGCCCGCGCTGCCGCCGATCGCGGGCTCACCGCTGTTCCAGACCAGGGCGAGCACGAGGTTCTGGAGGATCGTCGCGCCGTGGTCGCCGACCGTCGACTCGTTCACGGTCCAGTTGAACTGGACGGCCACGGTCTGGCCGGGCGTGTTGAGGGCGAGGTGCGTCAGGCTGACGGCCTTTCCGAGCTGCCGGGCCGTCGAGTTGAACGCCCCGTAGTAGAGGGCGCCCGCGAGGCTCGTCACGGTCGCCGCGCCCGAGTAGGTCAGGGTCACGATGACGCCCAAGCCCTGGCCGATCCGCACGAGGCTCCCGACGAGCGCCGTGCCGTTCCCCGTCAGGTTCGCGGAGGCGGTGAAGTTCGCCGTGTACGGCGTGACCGTGACCGTGTTCCCCTGGGTCAGGTTCCCGCCGCCCAGCTTCGCCGTGCCGCCGTTGTAGACGATCTGGCTCGTGAAGGTGTGGTTCACGAGTCCGGCGAGGCCGGTCACCGTCGTGTTGACGAGCCAGTCGAACTGGACGGACGTCGACTGCCCGGGTCCGAGCGTGATGTTCGTGAGCGGGACGGAGTCGAGGAGGTAGACCGGCGAGCCCTGGAAGCCGACGGTCGTCAGGGTGCCCGTGTAGTTGAACACGTCCGCGGTCCCGGTGTCGGTGATCGTCGCGTTGACGCCCAGGACGCGGTAATCGTCGATCCCTGCGGCCGGGATCGCCGTGCCGTTGCTCGTGAGGGTGGTCGACGTGACCGAGACCGACGTGTAGTATCCGGGGAACGTGAGCGGCGGGGCAAAGTCGGGGGTCCCGTAGAGCGAGGAGCCGTTGGCGACGCCGCTCGGGTACGGGCTCACCGACCAGTTGAACGCCGCCGAGTTCTGCGTCGCGATCGGGATCGTGACGTTGACGTGGTACGTCCCGAGGAACAACCCGTCGGGGAGGGTCGACGCCGTGATGTTCGTCGACGCGAGCAGCAGCTGGGCGGCTCCCGTGCGGCCGGACATCCCGTAGCCGGGAACGCCCCGGGCGCTGTCGAGGTACTGGACGTATCCCCAGATCGCGGGACTCGTCGTGGCGAGGTCGTTGAGCGCCGTCACCGTGGCGTTGTTCGCCTGGCTCGACGGATAGGCGTAGTGCGCGACGACCTTGCCGCCGTAGATCGGGAGGTACCCGCCCCGGCCGGTCAGGTTGAACTGGGCCCACCGGTAGAGGTACGCCTGGCTGGACGCGTCGGGCTGGACCGCCGACGGACTGAACGAGTTCACCTGAGGGTTCGTCACGCTCAGGTTGGCGAGGTAGGCGACCGCGCCGTCGTCGACGTCGAGCTTGTTCGAGAGCCAGGGGAACGGCGCGCTCTGCTGGAGCGAGCTCGCCGGGATATCCGCGAACGTGAGGTCCATGGCGGTGTTGATGGAGGCGAGGGTCGTGCCGGCGCCCGACACCGAGGGGTCGTACGGGAGGAGCGCGGGGTAGACCGCGAAGCTCATCCCGGTCATGTTCACGTTGACGGCCGGGCCCGAAACGACCGTGAACTGGAGCGAGATCTTCGCCGGGAAGTTGAACGAACCGGTGTTGTCGATGTACGCGAGCAGGCCCGGGGCGTTGAGGGCGTTGAGCGCGGCCGTCGTGAGCGGAACGTGGATCGTGCCGGCGCCGGACCCTGAGAAGGTCATGGTGCCGAGCAGGTAGACCGTTCCCGAGTAGTTCAGCGACAGATCGGCGTCGGTGTTCGTCCCGCCGGGGTTCGTGTCGGAGTAGTTGATCTGCGCCCCGCCGGAGCCGAACGCCTCGTCCGGGTACGACCAGTCGGTCGCGAGGGCGGCCGACGAGTTCGACGTCGAGAGGATGGGCCACGTCACGTTCGCGGCGTCGGTGAGGAGCACGTTGTGCGCGGTGAGGTTCGTCATCCCCGGGATGCCGTTCGCCTGCGTGTCGTCGGCGTAGGTGTCGTTGATCCAGCCGCCGAGGAGGTTCACGTGGGCCCCTCCCGTGGCGATCAGGTTGGCCGCCCACTCGGTGTCGCCGACGAGGACCGACGGCTCCGCGAGGGTCGCGACTGCCGGGTTCGCCGTGATCGACGAGTCGTTGAGCGTGAGGACCGCCGCGGCCCCGGACGCCCGGATCCATCCGGGGAACGCGAGGTCGGAGTTGCGGGCGGTGAAGTTCCCCGTGATGGTCAGGTTGAGCTTCGCGTACGGGCTCAGGATGTCGACGTTGGTCGTGAGCGTGGAGTTGACGAGGTTGACGGTCCCGAAGTCGTTGAAGAAGTAGAGGTGGAGCAGGCGCTGGGCCGGCGTCCCGGTGTCGGCCACGTACGAGACGAACGAGAGCGTGACGTTGCGCACGTCGAGCGTGCCGCCGGCGTCGACCGTGATGTTGCCGCCCTGGTAGTAGAAGTGGTTCCCGGGGCTCGACTGGATCGTGTACGTCTCCCCGGCCTTCACGATCAGGTCACCGTGCGTGACCAGGCTCGACGTCAGGGGCGACGCAGGCGCCGCCGTAGCGGCGGAACCCGAGGCGGGCGCCGGGGCGTACAGCGCCCAGACGGTCCCCGCGCTCAGGAGGAGCAGCAGGACCACGAGGGCCGCTTGGGCTCCCCGCCACGATCGGCGCATCGGACGCACCGTTCCTCCGGTCGGCGGAGGCGGGCCCAATGAACGGTTCACGACCGAAGAAAGGCCGAGTTCCTGTATTTAAAAATGCCCTCGGTCAAGGTCGTTCTTCTCGGCGGTGGAACGTCTTGCCGGGCGGTCCCGCGCGGGGTCCCGCCGTCAGCCGCCCGGGCGTCCGTCGCCGACGCGGAGGACGACCTTCCCGAACAGGTCCGGCGCGTCGAACCGGCGGAACGCGTCGGCCGCCCGGTCGAACGGGAACTCGCTATCGATCACGGGGCGGAGCCGCCCCGCGGCCAGGTGGGCGAGGACCGCTTCGAACTCGGCGGCGTCCGCCATGGTGCTGCCCCGCAGGGACGCCTGACGCCAGAACAACGTGCGGAGGTCGAGCTCGACCGTGGGGCCGGCCGTCGCCCCGATCACGACGATCCGACCGGCGCGGGCGATCGCCTTGAGCGAACGGGGAACCGTGGGGGACCCGACCGAGTCGAAGATGACGTCGACCCCCTTCTTCTCGCTCCACTGCCAGAGCACCCGGTCGAGCGGATGCTCGTCGTCAAAGACCACGAAGTCGTCGGCGCCGAGGTGACGGGCCCGCTCCTCCTTGCTGCGGTTCCGGGCCGCGACGACGACGCGGCCCCCGCGCAGTTTCGCCACCTGGATCGCGGCCGTCGGCACCCCTCCCCCCGACCCCACGATCGCGACCCGGTCGCCCGCCGCGATCTCGCCCACCGTCACCAGCGCGCGCCAGGCGGTCTGGAAGACCAGCGGCACCGCGGCGCCCTGCGCGAACGTCCATCCCTCCGGAAGCGGGTGGACGTTGCGCGCGGGCACGAC
>JASHSX010000023.1 GCA_030040865.1 Thermoplasmata archaeon
TGCCGTTCTCACCTAGAGTTTGAACGATGCGCAATGGCGGTTGCGCCCACTTACCCGCGATCGGGAGCAGTTCGGTTCACGCCTTCCCTTCCGATCGCGGAGGCTCGACGGCAAGATACGCGCAGCCTTGCTCAACGAACTGAAGGGGAGGCCGATCGACTGACTATGGGATCCTCTCGTAGTGGAGGAGGATCTCCTGATCCTCGCCCGGCACCGTTTCCACCAGCTTCAGGGTGGTTTGAGTTCCCTTCGGAATGTTCCCCCAGTACCGAGGTCCCTTCCCATACACCACCGGCATGATGAAGAACCAGTAGTCATCGGCCAGGTTGCGCCGCGCGACCTCGTTGATCACGCGCGGTCCGCCCTCGACCATGATGTTCCCTCCTTTCTCTCGTTTCAGCTTGCTGAGGATCTGGCCCAGGTCCCCCTTCATGATGCGCGAGTTTTCCCAGCCGGGCGACTTGAGGGTGCGGGAGAGACAGACCTTGTCGACACGATCGAGGTAGCGGGAGTACTCGAACAGAAATTCCTGGTCCGTCGGCTTCCGGGCCTTTTCGGTCCAAACTCGTCGGTGGCCTAGGAAGGATCTGCGCCCCATGACCACGGTCGTGACGTCGTCGTACCGCTTCGCCCACATCTCTCGAAAGAGGGCGTTGATCTCCTCCGACCTTCGGTCCGAGCCGGGGTACTTCGGGAACTCTCCTCGTCCGTCCAAGGTCATGTAGGCGTTGGCGGTGATCTTACGAGTCATCGTCCCACTCCTCACGCCCTCGCCGTGGCCTTCCCCGGAATGCCGCCGGAGAGGATCTCCTCGAAGTGATCCCACATCGCCGTCAGCGCCGCTTCCGAGCGAGGTCCGGCCATCTGGTCCCGCTCCTTGCGGGTCTTGAACTTCCACGTCACCGTGAGCCGGGTGAACTCGCCCTCGGGTTCGAATACGTCCGTCTCGACCGCCGTCTCGGGGGACTCGTTGGCGGCAAAGGTGTTGACCACTTTGTGAGGGGGGTCGATCTCGAGAAACTCGCCGTGAATTCGAGTCGTGGACCCGTCGTCCTGCTGGACGCGAATGGAGTACCGCCCGCCCTTCGTGAACTCAAAAGTCTCGACCGACACCTTGGCGGGATCCGGAGAAAAGATGTACGGGAGCGTCGCCCGATCGGTGAACAGTCGAAAGACTCGCTCCGGAGGGCCCCGGAAGACCCGGCTCACTCGGTTCTCCGTCTCGCTGGGCAACGAGAAAATGGTCGGCTCAGTGGTGCTCTTCCCGAAACTTGCAGATCCGCTCATCGTTCCTTCCTCCGCGAGGATTGCGGGAGGGAGCGTGATTCCGGTTCGCCGGCTTCGACGAGCTTCTCGAGCCGGTCCAGCCGATCCTCAACCAGGTCTCGATAGTCCTGGACCCATCGGTCGAGATCGCGGAACGGCTGAGGACGCAGAGAATAGAGACGCCGCTGACCTTCCGCTCGGACGCGGACGAATCCGCGCCGGTGAAGAATGCGAAGATGTCGGGATACCCCCGGTTGGCAGACGGCGAGGGTCGACACGAGAGCGCCCACCGATTGTTCGCCTCCCCGAAGTTCCTCGACGATTCTCAGACGCGTGGGGTCCGAAAGAGTCTCGAACGCCAGCCCCGTCGCGGACACGGGCGAGCCATATCTCTCGATTTATATAAAGACTGGCATATTCTTCGGCCGAGTCGCAGCCCTTGCTGGAGAGTCGAGCTCGCAACTCGACCTGCCTTCCGTCGAGGGTGCGTCGGCGCAAGAGCGCTTACGGCGACGTGAGCGCGCGCCCGCACGCCGGTTTCCGGCGCCAGGCAGCGGTCCGGAGGCGGATGGGAAGTCCGGAAGCGCGACCGCGGCCTAGGCCGACGGCGGCGGGAAATCTCGCATCGCCGCTTCCCGCGCCTTTTCCATCTCTTCGGGAGTCAGATCGTCGGTGTGCGTGGCGATCGACCAATGGTGACCGAACGGGTCTTCGATCGATCCCGAACGATCCCCCCAGAACATGTCCTGAGCCTCCTGGGTCACCTTGGCTCCGGCGGCCACGGCTCTCTTGATCGCGGCATCGACATCCGGAACGTACAACCAGACCGCTGCGGAGGACCCGCCCAAGCTCTTCGGTGACTTCAGTCCGCCCATCGGAAACTCGTCGCTGATCATGATCACGGAGTCGCCGATGTCGAATTCGGCGTGAAGGATCGAGCCGCCGGGCCCTGGCGCCCGCATACGTTCCTTCGCGCCCAGGGCTTTCGTGTAGAACTCCAGCGCCTTCGCGGCATTATCCACCACGAGCGCGTGGGTCACCGTATGGTAGCCTTTTGGACGGAATTCCTTCGTTTTCGTCATCGTGCCCACGAGCGAAGCTCACTCGATAAACGCATCGGAGAGGTGACGAAACAGCGACCTCGCGCTGGGTCCGAGGGATATTTTCCAGCGCTGGCGCTCGTCCTAGGCTGGCCGCAATTTCAGTTACACGTTGCCGGCGCAAACTGGAGTCGAAATGTCGTCGCAAACCACGTCGATCATTGATGGGTCGGCACCGCCCGCCCCTGACCCGGGCTCTTGCGGGTCGATACTTCCGGCGCTAGTGGACCGATTTCGGAGGGGCCGACGGCATCGTCCTGCCCTTCTCCAACTCAAAGAGGAGTTCGTCGACCTTGGCCTGTAGTTGTCGTCGCTCCGCCTGAAGCTTCTGGACGGTGGACTCCAGGGCCTTCACGTACTCGTCATCAACCATCGGTTCTGTTATCGTCACAGCACACAGACTGAAAACAGCAACCAACCGGTGGTTCCCTGAATGTGACGGCCTACCGGACCCTCTCGGAAGGTCATCGGCGCCGGGAGACCCTCATCGAGACACTGGGATGGGTTCTCTCGCCCGGTCAGCGGCGACCTCGATTCCGTTGGCGACGGCGCTTTTGGTCGCTTAGCCCTAACGAGGGCGCGGTGTACGATGGCGATCGCTCTGGCTTGGCCACGCTGGATCGGGGTCGTCTGTGAGGACTTGGAATCTCAGCGGCAGTTCTACGTCAATATCCTCGGGTTCCGCGAGACGAATCACGGCGTTGACTGGGCTCACTTCGAGCTTGCGGGAGGGAATCTGTTCGAGCTGATCCAGCGAGACGCCCGACCCCAATACGATCGTCCCCGGTACCAGGTGGGCTTTACGGTGGGCGACATCGAAGCCGCGCGGGCAGAGCTGATCACCCGCAACGTCGAGCCCATCGGCGAGATCGAAGGGAATGCACGGGAGGGTGGCCGCTGGTGCTATTTCCGAGACCCCGAGGGCAACGTCTTTGAGCTCAAGGAACGGCGGTGACTCCGC
>JASHSX010000193.1 GCA_030040865.1 Thermoplasmata archaeon
TTCGGCTCCGGTTCGCCCGGCGGGAACGGGTCCCACGGGAACGGCCCGATCACGGAGAGGCGAGCGGGCGGGAAGGCAAGACGGTGGCGACCCGGACGCTATCCCAGCTGGAGCCGCTCGGCGGTCGTCGCGCGCGCCGGTCCCAGGAACCGCCCCGGGGAGAAGAGGAGGGGATCCAGGTCGGTCGCCTCGCCGAGGACGCACCGCGCGACGCGACGCCCCGCCGCCGGGGCGAGCATGAAGCCGTGGCCGCCGAACCCGTTCGCGTGGACGAACCCCGGGAGCCGTGGGTCCTCGCCGACGACCGGGAAGCCGTCGGGGGTGTCGTCGAAGAAACCGGACCACGCCCGGAGCACCGAGACCGCCGAGAGCCGGGGCACGAGACCGGCGAGGGCCCGCGCCATGGCGACCAGGAACGCGGTCGAGCTCGGGGTGCCGGCGGCCGTGCCCGGGGGGTGCGGTACGGTGAGGCCGCCGACCAGCTCCCCACGCATCGACTGCGAGAAGTACAGGCCGTCCGAGACACGGACGACCATCGGATCGAGGAACGGCTTCATCGGCTCGGTGACGAGGATCTCGTGTCGGGTCGCGACGTTCGGCACCGCGAGACCCGCGGCGCGCGAGAGCGCCCCGGACCATCCGCCCGCGGCGTTGACGACCGTCGGCGTCGCGACCGCGCCGGCCGTCGTGGTGACGCCCGCGACCCGTCCGTCGCGGACGGTCACCCCGCCCACGTCGGCGCCGAGGGCGACCTCGACCCCGAGCCGACGGGCGGCCTCGTAGACGCCCCAGACCGCCGGGAACGGGTAGAGGACCCCGTCCGAGGCGAGGAACGTACCGCCGACGACCGCGTGGGGGGCGAGGCCGTCGACCAAGCGCGCGACCCCGTCCGCGTCGAGCACCCGGGAGGCGAGGCCCTCGGAGGCGACCACGTCGTGCACGGCGCGCAGGCGGGCGAGGTCGGCCTCCGAGTCGGCGAGGAACAGGTAGCCGCCCTGCCGGAACCACGGATTGTAGCCGAACTCCCGGCCGAAGCTCCGGTACGCCGCGACAGACTCCCGGGCGAGCCGGATCGTCGCGCGGGTCTCCCACTGCTGGCGGACGCCGCCGCCGTTCCGGCCGGAGCCCCCTTGGGAGAGGTACCCCCGGTCGACGACGAGCACGGGGCCCGCGCCCGCGCGTGCGAGGTGATACGCCGTGAAGAGGCCGACGATCCCGGCGCCGACCACCACCGTCCGGTACTCGGAGCGGGCGAACGCGGTCACCGGGAAGCCCCCTCGGGGGTCGGGAGCGCGGCCAGGGCGGCGATCGGGACCGGGAACGTGGGGGGCCGCTGGGTCAGGTAGCCGACCTCCGGCGGGGCGCGCCCTTCCAGGATCGCGAGCAGCAGCAGGGCGTCGGGGACGCAGTAGCGGCCCTGGCAGAGGCCGGTGCCGAGCCCCGAGTAGCGCTTCACCACCTCGAGGCCTCGGTAGCCGCGCCGGTGCGCCGCTTCGACCTCATCGAACAGCACGTCCTCGCAGGGACACGCGACCCAGCGGCCCACGCGCGGTGCGCGCAGAAGCTCGCGATAGTACCCGTCGAGCTCGGTACGACCGGCGACCGCCACCCGGGCGAGCGGCTCGGTCGACGCGGGAGCACCGGCGATCCGCGCCGCAGCGCGCTCGCCGCTCGCGGCCGACGCACCGGGCGAGAACCCCGCTGCGGGCCCCACCGCGTACAGCCCCGGCACGCTGGTCGCGCCGTCCGGGTCGACCTCGGGGAAGTAGGCTCCGCCGCCGCTCCTCCACTCGGTCCGTGCGCCCGCCTGGAAGAACAATTGGGCGTGCGGAACGCGCCGGTGGGCGAGGAGGAGCGCGTCGCCGGCGAGCGAGAATCGCGGGCCTCCCCCGCGCGCCTTCAGCTCCACGGAGCGGACCCGGCGCCAACCGTTCGCCGCGAGGAGCAGCGAGCGGGGGTAGAGCCGGATCCCCCGGTCGGAGGCGGCGCGCACGACGTCGGGCGGGATGTCGCCCGGCGCGACGACCGCGGCGAGGAACGGCCCGAACCGCTCCACGAGCTCGCCGGCCCGTGATCCACCGCCAAAGACGATCGCGCGCCGGAACGGAGGGTCCCCTCCGGGACCCGAGAGGGCGAGCGCCCCCTCCGCCGTGAGGATCCCCGGCCGGTCGGAGTCGCCGAAGAGGAGACCGGCGTCGTAGGCTCCGGTCGCGACGACCACCGAGCGCGCGCTCACGAGGAGCCCTCGGGCGGGCTCTCGGACCGCCAGGACCTCGAACCCGCCGGGAGCCTCCGTGGACGGAGGCGGGAGGAACGCGACGGTCGTCGCCTCCCGCGTGTCGGCCCCGGGGACCTCCGGGACGGAGAGGCTCCGGTCGACGACGAGGGGACGGACGCCGGCCGCGACGAGCCGCGTCGCCGCCGCGCGTCCGCTCGTACCCGCGCCGATCACGAGCGCGTCCACCGATCGCCGTTCGGCGCTCGCGCGGAGCGGAGCCGCGGCGTCGGCCGACGGCAGCGCACCGTACCCCGCGAGGCGTCGCACCACGCGCTGGTAGGCGCCGGTCGCCCACGCGGGCCGTCGGAAGCCCCGGAGCGTGTCGAC
>JASHSX010000024.1 GCA_030040865.1 Thermoplasmata archaeon
GGCGTCCCGTCGGCCCGCGCGGTCACGGGGAAGCGGCTCGGCGTGCTGCTCGCCGAGAACGGGCAGAAGCCCGAGATCCCCGACGACCTCCAGGCGCTCCTGAAGCGCGTCGTCCACCTCCAGCACCACTTGGAGACCCACCCCAAGGACCTCTCGAACCGGCGCGGGCTCGTGCTTATGGAGTCGCGCATCCGGCGCCTCGCCCGCTACTACCGGCAGCACCACCGGATCCCCGAGTCCTGGCGCTATTCGGCCGCCGGGGCCGCGCTCCAGGTCGAGTGATGCCCTCGGGTCCCGACGGGTTCGTCGCGGATCCGCGTTATCGGGACGAGTTCGAGCGCGCACGGGCGCTCCTCCTCGGGCATCCCGGACGCTGGCGCGTCATCTACCACTACGACGGCGACGGCATCGCCTCGGCGTCGAGCGCGCTCCGGGCCCTGGGGCGGCTCGGCTACGCGGCCCAGGCGACCGCGCTCACCGGTGTCGAGCGCGAGCGGATCGTGGCGCTCCTCGCCGCGACGAAGGGGCCGGTGCTCGTCGTCGACACCGGCGCGAGCTGGCTCGACGCGTTCGCGAAGCACCCGCACCCGGTGGTCGTGCTCGACCACCACCAGTACCCGGGCGTGCCCCGGCCGCCGGCGCTCCCTGCGCATGTCGCGTTCGTCAACCCCCTCGACTGGGGGGTCGACGGGATGCGCGAATTGTGCGCCGCGACGCTGACCTGGCTCTACACCGTCTTCCTCGACCCGGTCAACTGGGACAACGCGCCGTGGGGGCTCTCGGGCGCGATCGCCGACCGGCAGCACGTCGGCGGGTTCCAGGGGCTCACCGCACGCCTCCTCGAGGAGGCCGTCCACCGGTCGCTCGTCGTCCGCCGGCCCGGTATCTCGCTCCTCGGCCCCCGCCTGGGCGACGCGCTCGCGGAGAGCATCGACCCGTACGTGCGGGGGCTCTCGGGTCACCCCGACGCGGCGGCGGAGTTCCTCCGCACGCTCTCGATCGACCCCGGGCGACCGGCGACGGACCTCGCGCCGGAGTCCCGGGACCGCCTCGTCGCCGCGCTTCGGGCGCGCCTCGACGACGCCCACGTGCTGCCGGAGTACGCCGCCCAACTCGACCGCGAGCGCTGGTTCCTCCCGTCGCTCGGGCTCGACGCCGAGGAGCTCTCCAACCTCCAGAACGCCTGCGGCCGCGCCGGCACGCCGGGGCTCGGGGTGGCGCTCGCCCTCGGGGACCCGGCGGCGCTCGAGGCGGCCCGGACCGCCGAGCGCGCCTGGCGGGTGGGCATCTTGAAGGGTCTGCGACGCGTGGAGGACGGAGGGGTCCGGACGCTGCGCGCGCTGCGCTGGTTCGAGAGCCCCGACACGACCTTGGCCGGCACGCAGGCGGGACTCGCGATGAACTACCTCCTTCCGCCGGACCTGCCCGTGTTCGTCCTCTCGGAGGCGACCGCGCGGCCCGTCAAGCTGAGCGCCCGCGGCACCCTGAGGCAGGTCGACCACGGCCTCGACCTCGCGAACGCCTGCCGGAGCGCGGCGGCGGCGGTCGGCGGCGAGGGCGGCGGCCACCGGGTCGCGAGCGGCGCCACGATCCCGGCGGGCTCGCGCGACGCGTTCCTCGAGGCCGCCGACCGGGCGCTCGTGGAGCAGCTCCACGGCGCGCGGGGGTTCGAGTGAGCGCGACCCCCAGCGCGCCGCCGACGCCGACCCCGGCGTCCGACCGCATCCACGACCGGACGCTCGAGCAGGAGATGCATCGGTCGTACATCGATTACGCGATGAGCGTGATCGTCGGGCGCGCCCTGCCCGACGGACGCGACGGGCTCAAACCGGTGCACCACCGCATCCTCTGGTCGATGTGGGAGTCCGGCGCGACCCACGACCGGGCCTATCGCAAATCGGCGCGGACCGTCGGCGACGTGCTGGGGAAGTACCACCCGCACGGCGACCTCGCCGTCTACGACGCGCTCGTACGGATGGCCCAGCCGTTCAGCCTTCGCTATCCGCTCATCGACGGGCAGGGGAACTTCGGGTCGATCGACGGCGATGCTCCGGCGGCGATGCGGTACACCGAGGCCCGGCTCTCCCCGATCGCCGAGGAGATGCTCGTCGACATCGAGAAGGATACGGTCGACTGGACCGACAACTTCGACGGGACGCTCAAGGAGCCGCTCGTCCTCCCCTCGAAGGTCCCGAACCTGCTCGTCAACGGGTCGTCCGGGATCGCCGTCGGCATGGCGACCAACATGCCGCCCCACAACTTGAACGAGGTCGCCGACGCCCTGCTGCTCCTCCTCAAGGACCCCGAGACCCCGCTCGACGCGATCCTGAAGGTCCTGCCCGGGCCGGACTTCCCGACGGGCGGCTACCTCTCGACCGAGGGGATCCGCGAGGCGTACGAGACCGGGCGCGGGACCGTCCACCTCCGGGGCTCGGCCGAGATCCGGGAACGGGACGGCCGTGACGAGATCGTGATCACCGAGATCCCGTACGAGGTCAACAAGACGAGCCTCCTCCAGCTGATCGCCGACCTCGTGAAGTCGAAGCGGATCGACGGGATCACCGACCTGCGGGACGAGTCGGACCGGCACGGCACGAGCGTCGTCCTCGAGCTCCGGCGCGACGCCCCGAGCGAGATCATCCTGAACCGGCTCTACGAGCACACGCCGCTCGAGACGAGCTTCGGCGTGATCAACCTCTGCCTCGTCGACGGCCGACCCCGGGTCCTGCCGCTCACGGAGCTGCTCCAGCTCCACCTCACGCACCGCCGCACGATCCTCACCCGGCGGACAAAGTTCGACCTCACCAAGACCGAGCAACGGCTCCACCTCCTGGAAGGGTTCCTCACCGCGATCGACCACATCGACGAGGTGATCAAGATCATCCGGCGATCGCGCGACGTCCCCACGGCCGAGACGAGCCTCATGGGGAAGTTCCTCCTCTCGAGCGAGCAGGCGAAGGCGATCCTCGACATGCGCCTGGCGCGGCTCACCGCCCTGGAGCGCGAGGCCGTCGAGACGGAGAAGAACGAGAAGGAGGCGCTCGCCCGGGAGCTCCGCGCGATCCTCGCCTCGCCGCAGCGGCTCGACCAGCTCATCGTCGACGAGCTCACGGACTTGAAGGCGCGCGTCGGCGACGCGCGGCGGACCCGGATCGTCCCGGCGTTCACCGAGAGGACGCTCGAGGACCTCATCCCGGACTCGGACGTGGTCGTCCTCGTCACCCGGGACGGTTACATCAAGCGCCTGCCGCTCGACCAGTACCGCCGGCAGCGGCGGGGCGGCCGAGGCCTGGTCCAGATGGCGACCAAGGAGGAGGACATCGTGACGCGCACGTTCGTGACGCGCACCCACGACAACGTCCTCTTCTTCACGAACCTGGGCCGGGTCTACGTCCTGAAGGCGTACGAGCTCCCCGAGGGGAGCCGCCACTCGAAGGGGAAGGCCGTCATCAACCTCCTGCCGAAGCTGAAGGACGGCGAGCGGGTCCAGACGCTGCTCCCGATCCACGACATGGAGGCGAAGGGGTCGCTCTTCTTCGCGTCCAAGCGCGGGCTCGTGAAGCGCACGGAGTTGGACCAGTTCCAGAACATCCGCACGAGCGGCATCCAGGCCGTGCTGCTCGAGGAGGGCGACGAGCTCGTCCACGTCGCGCTCGTCGACGACGAGGCGACCGAGATCCTGCTCGCGACCCACGCGGGCCAGCTCGTCCGCTTCCCGCTCGCCGAGGTCCGCCCGATGGGACGCGCGACGTACGGCGTCATCGGCGTCCGGCTCTCGGAGGAGAAGGACGACCGGGTCGTCGCGATGTCGCCCGTAAGCGCGGGCTTCCCGACGCTTCTCTCCCTCACGTCCACCGGCTACGGGAAACGGAGCCCCACCGACGACTACCGGCGGACGCGGCGCGGCGCGAAGGGCGTCCGCACGATCCGCACCGGCGGTCGCAACGGCTCGGTGGTCGCGGTCCTCCCCACCACCGACACCTCCGAGGTCCTCGTCACGACCCAGCACGGGATCACGATCCGCATGGCCGTGAAGGCGATCCGGTCCCAGGCGCGCAACACCCTGGGCGTCCGGGTGATCCGGCTCGACCCCGGCGACGAGGTGCGCGACGCGATCGTCCTCGAGACGGCGACCGACGCCCCGGCGGGCGAGGAGCCGGCGACGCCCCCGTCCGACGGCGCTCCCGAAGAGGAGACGTCGTCCGAGGAGGAGGTCCCGGAACCCGCGCCGGACGACGACGAGGAGGAGGGCACGGACGAGCCCCCCGAGGACGAACCGGAGGAGGACGATGCGCCACCGTCCGAAGAGGGGTAGGCGGATCCTCCGCTGCCCGAACTGCGGCTCCCCCGACATCGTCCCGATCGCCGGGATGATCATCGGGCAGGTGTACCACTGCCCGAAGTGCGACTACCAGGGGTCGCTCGTCTTCGAGACCGAGGTCAACGACGACGGCAGCCCGCGCGAGGAGCCCGTCGAGTAGGCTACTCGTCGGGCCGCTGCGCGGCGATCGCCTCGGCGTCCCGCTCCCGGTGCGCGGCGAGGCGGTCCCCCGCGGCGACGAGCGCGAGCGCCCGCACCGTCGGACCCACGTCGTGCGTGCGGACGAGCGCGACCCCGCGCTCGGCGGCGATGACGGCGGCCGCAAGACCCGCCTCGAGCCGGTCCGACCCCGTCGCGCCCCCGGCGAGCGCGCCCAGGAACGACTTTCGCGACGCCCCGATCACGACGGGGTATCCGAGGCTCTTGAGCTCGCCGACCCGGAACAGGAGCTCGACGCTCTGGTCGGCCGACTTGCCGAACCCCAGCCCCGGATCGACCAGGATCCGCTCGGGCGCCACGCCGTCGGCGATCGCCCGTCCCGTCGCCTCCGCGAGGCTCCGGTACACCTCGCCCCGGAGGTCCGCGTACCCCAGGTCCGACTGCATGGTCGGCGGCGTCCCGCGCATGTGCATCACGACGACCGGCGCTCCCGTGCGCGCCACGACCCGGCGCATCGCCTCGGAGCGGAGCCCGCTCACGTCGTTCACGAGGTCCGCCCCGGCGTCGATCGCCCGGGCGGCGACGAGGTCGTGGCGGGTGTCGATCGAGATCGGGACCTCGAGGCGCCCGTGCAACGCCGCGAGCACGGGGCCGACGCGCGCCCACTCCGCTTCGGGAGTGACCTCGACGGCCCCCGGCCGCGTCGACTCCCCACCGACGTCGATCACGTCCGCGCCGTCGGCGACCAGCGCGAGGGCGTGCGCGACGGCGGTCTCGGGCGTGGCGTGCGCGCCGCCGTCGAAGAAGGAGTCCGGCGTCACGTTGACGATGCCCATCACGCGCGGACGGTCGCCGACGACGAAGGTACGGTGGACGCCCGCGATCTTCCGGGCGCGGGGGCCCGCGTAGGCGCGCAGCGCCCGCTCGACCTCGTCGGCGATCTCCTTCAGGTGGAACGGCTGGCGCTTCAGCTTCGGGAAGAGGCGCTGGTACTGGCCCCACGTCGCGAGGAGCACGACCGCGCTCGTGGGGACCGAGTGGTCGGCGATCCCGCGGGCGTGGGCCGAGTCGCCTCCGACCGACAGGATCTCCTGCTTCAGGATCGGGGCGGTCGTGAGCGGAACGTCGTCGAGCCGGACCGCGTAGATCCGGCCCTTGCGGGTCATGATGCCGACGCCTTCGGGGTCGCTCGCGGTCGCCTCGATCTCGCGCGCGATCTCGGCGAGCGTGCTCGCCTCGAGGACGCGGGCGCCGTACCGGTGGGGCGGCGGGGAGGCTCCCGTCGGCGAGCTCATGCGGCCGCGCACCGTCCGGCGCGCGATAAAAGCCGCTCCCAAAGTCGGAGGGGACGCGCGACGGGTACCGTGA
>JASHSX010000003.1 GCA_030040865.1 Thermoplasmata archaeon
CGGACCCACGGGGTCCGTCTTCAGTACCTCGACTGGGGAGGCACCGGGCCGGCGCTCGTCCTGATCCACGGCATGGGGGACAACCCCCACATCTTCGACGATCTGGCCCCCGCGTTCACCGACCGGTACCGGGTGATCGCGTACGCTCGGCGGGGCCACGGCCGATCGACGCCGAGGGGGCCGTATTCGACCGCCACGCTCACCGACGATCTGCGCGGCCTTCTGGACGGACTGGGGATCCGCCGGGCGAGTCTTGCCGGATGGTCCATGGGCGGGAACGAGGTCACGGGGATGGCGGGACGGTACCCGCAACGAGTGGACCGGATCGTCTATCTCGACGGAGGGTACGACTGGGGAGACCCGGACTGTCTTCGGGCGTTGCGGGCCTTCCCGGTCCCGATGGAGGTGCCGAAGCCGGACTACCCATCGTTGGACGCGTATCGTATGTTCTGGAAACGGATCATCCCCGGAATCCGTCCGTTCTCCCGGCTGGAAGCCTCGATCCGGGAGTCGGTGGTCGTTCGCTCCGACGGCTCGGTCCGATCGCGGGTGAGCGATGCGGTCGCCGCCCGGGTGCGTACGGCACTCTTCACCGACCGCCGAAAGTACACGAGGATCCGGGCGCCGGCCCTCTCGATCTACGCCGCTTCCCTCGCCCCGGTCCGCCGGACACCGCCCGCCCGGGCGAAGAAGACGCGGGAATGGGAATCGACCTATTGGAGCCCGTTCCGCCGGAAATCGATCCGCAAGATACGTCGGGAGCTACGGGGCGTGCGGATCGCGCATCTCCCCGGCAGTCACGGGGACTTCGTGTTCTCCTCGCGACCGGCGCTCGTGCGGCTGATGCGTTCGTTCCTGGCGGACGGGGGCCGTTAGGCCTTCCCCCGGCCCTGAAGGACCGGCTGCATCACGCGCGCCAACGAGTCGAGACCGGCGCGCATCCGATCCTCGTCGAGCCCGATGTAGTGCACCGTCTGATCGAGCGAAGCGTGCCCGTAGAGGTTCTTGAGCTGCACGAGGTCCATGCCGGCGTCGTGCGAGAGGCGTCCGAACGTGCGACGGAGGTCGTGGTGCGACACCCGGATACCTTGGCTGGATAACCCCGACCGCTCGGCCACCCGTCGGAGAAGGAGGTCTGCCCCCGACCTCGAAAGGGGGATCACGCGCGTTTCCGGCGGCAGGCCGGTCGCCAGGCGTCGCAGAACCCGCTCGGTCTCGGAGAACAGCGGGATCGTCCTCCACTTTCCACCGCTCCTTCCCTTGCCCAGGATGCGGAGCCGGTGCGCCCCGAAGTCGAGGTCCTTGGTTCGCAGACGGAGGACCTCGACCCGACGGAGACCGTTCAATCCCTCCAGAGAGACGAGGACCCGCTCCCGCCCGGTCGAGGACCGGTACAGTCGACCGAGCTCCTCCTGCCGTAACCAGCGTCGGTGGGTGGGAGAGCCGCTCGCGACCGCCCACGCACCGGGTTCCGACGCGATCGGGTTGCCCGCCCACTGTGCAAAGCGTCGGAGAGCGGCAAAGTGGAGGGATGTGGTCGTTGGAGCCCACCCCAGCCCCACTCGGAGGGCGTCCAAGTGGGAACGGTCCAGTTGCCTCGGCGTCTCCGGCGGAGTCCCAACTCCGGCCCGAAGAATCAACGCGGGCGACCGGGAGACCTCGTAGACGATCCGCCTTCTCCAATCGTCTCCGATATACGCGGAGCTCAGCGCCGTCTTCGAGAATCGTTCGACCTCGGAGGACCAGTTCCGCCCGCCGGCCCGAGAGCCGCGTTTGCGTGCTTTCCCCGACCTCGGGAATGGCGCCATCGATCTCCCGCCCCGGCAAGGGGGTCCTGTTCGTTTAGAAGGGATAGCTGACCCGTGGTCGGTGAACCCTGGCGGAACACGAAATAGGTGCGACACCCGTATTGGGAGCAGTCGTTCGGCGCGCGAGCGTTCTCGAGGGACTCTTGAGCTACGCGGGCGGCGGGACGGCGACCCCCCCGGCTCCGCCTCCTTGGCCCACGCCTCCGGCCGCCGTACCGTGGTCGACGCGTTCCGGAGGGGGACCGGTGGCTCTAATACCCGGGACGGTCCCCGATCGTTGTTCCCTACGGGAGGGAGCGATGACCGCGACCGAGGATCTGTTCACGCCGGTGCACAAGGGTCTGCGCTCGATGCTCTACGACCTGTCCGCGCGTTTGCAGACGAACGATTTCGCGGACGTGGCAGCGACGGGCGCTCTCCTCGTCCAGCTCGAGAACGACTTTGCCGTCGCGCGCTCGACCGGCTGCGCCCTCTGCACCATGAGCCACCACGCCCATGCCGAGGAGTCGGTGGTCTTTCCTCCGGCTGCCGCGGCCGCGAACTCCTTGGTCACTCAGCTCATCCTGGAACACCACGACCTCACGCGGCGGGAACTCGCGATAGCCCAAGCGGGCCACGAGCTCGTCCGGCTCGACCAGGCCGACCGACGGATCGCGGCGGGGGTCCGGCTCAATCAGGCCGCAAACCAGCTGCTTTGCGCGTACCTCGCGCACATGGACCGCGAGGAGGCCGAGCTCGTTCCTCTCATGGGGGAGCACTTCACCAACGAGCAGATGGTCTCGATGCGGGACGCGATCATCCGGAGCATGCCCCCGGAGGTCCTCTTCGCGTTCCTCAATTGGATGCTCCCGTCACTCAACGTGAACGAACTCTCCGACCTCCTCGCGTCGGTGCGACTCACGGCTCCCCCGCCGGTTTTCAAGGCCATCTCGGACCTTTGCACCGCCAAGGTGGAGCCGTCTCGCTGGGCCGCGACCCGGTCTCGGGTCGGGATCTGAGCGATCGCGTCGCGCGACCTCATCGCGGAAGCGCTCGGGACTCTCGGCCCCGTACCCGCCCGGTCGGGGCCGCCCCAGAACAGCCCGCGAGCTACGAAGCGCTCTCGACGCGCTTCAACACCCGGAGTGCCTTCAACGTGACCCACTTGCTGGAGTGCCCCGCCGGTTCGAGGACCAGCGGTTTGATCTTCTTCGGGTCCGGATGGACCGTCACCCCGGGGCCGATGTCCGGGTGCAGTTTGTCGATGGGCCACGTCCCGTCGCGCTGACGCTTTTTGCCGAGGAGTTCGAGCGCAGGTCGTAGGCGCCGATCCCCGGCGAAGCCGAGGTCCGTTACCACGTCCAGACCGACCAGGATATCGTAGAAGTAATGGTTCGGATAGTGGAACCGCAGCCACGGCGGGTACGGGCGACCCTCGCGGAACAGCTTGCGTTCGAGGTAGAACTCGGCGCCCCGGTCGATGGCGGCCCGCATCTTGGTCGAACGCTTCGCCGTCGGAACGGAGGCGAACGCAGCCAGCGGTTCCCAGACGTCCAACGTTCCCGGAGTTCCCTGGCTGCAGTTCCACCCGCCGTCGGCCCGCTGGTCCTCGATGATCCAATTCCAGAGCCTCTGGACCTTCGGATGGTCGCCGTGCCCGAACCGGGTCAGCATCCGGGCCGTGTTCGCGGAGATGCACATCTCCTCGTAGAAGAAGTTGAACGGGCTCCCCAATCGGAGTTTGTACTCGAAGAGCAGGTCCGCGAGCTTCTTGACCCCTGGGTGGGCGGCATCGACGCCCAGTTCCGAGAGTACCAGTGCTCGCCAGTTCGTCGCCCGGAAGGGAGGAAAGTAGAGGAAGTCGACCCACTCCTCCACGTTCTTCGGCTCGCGCGGCTCCCAGAAGCCCTTGGGTCCCTGGAGCCGCAACTGGTCGCGGACCCAACCGACCCTCGCGATGTTCGACAGAGCCTTTCGCACCTCGGGATCCGACTCCGGCCGGCCGAGAAGGTCGACCAGTGCCCGATACCGCACCGCCGGTTGGCTCTCTTCCAGCAGCCAGTCGAGGACCCGTCGGTCGACTTCGTTCTTCCCGGGCTCGAATGTTCCGATCATCCTTCGACCGTCTCCGCGAGACCACTCCGCGGATCGATATTTGAAGCCAGGAGGGGAGTGCTGGAACGGTCCGTCGCCGACAAGGTTGAGAACCGGCGGGAGCTGCGCTCCGCCGGGGAGTCATGCCTGCGGGCCGGAGGACGAAGGCGCACCAGGAGCCGGGCCTCTACTTCTTTGCGGCGACGATCCTGGTCTCGGATCGGAGTCGGTCCGTCGAGTGGTACACGAAGAAGCTCGGATTCCAGGTCGTCCAGGACCTCGGTCACTGGGTGACGGTGGGACATCCGGGCCAGACCGGTCTCTTGCACCTGTGCCAGGGCTCGGAGATCGACGAACCGCTCGAACCCGGGAACCAGGGCATTACGTTCCACCTTCGGGGGAACTTCGAGGACGGGTGCGCCGAACTGGCCCGGAAGGGAGTCAAGTTCCACCGGCCGGTCACCGAACGGCCGTGGGGGAAGTTCGCGCAGATCGAAGACCCCGACGGTAACGTGATCACCGTGAACCCCGAAGATTGACCGTCGACCCCGAGTTCTCGAGTCTGGAACGCCCTTCGGACGTCCGACGACGGTGCAAAGCAGGTCACCGAAGCCGGGCCACTTCGCGATACCGAAAGCAACCGGTCAGGTGGTCGTTGACCATGCCCGTCGCTTGCATGTGCGCGTAGACGATCGTGGAGCCTACGAACGTGAGACCGCGCCGTTTGAGATCCGCGCTGAACGCGTCGGACTCGGGGGAGGTCGCGGGTACCTGGCGGACGGTCGTCCATCGGTTCTGCTTCGGAGTGCCGTCCACGAAACGCCAGCAGTAGTCGTCGAAAGAGCCGAATTCCCTCTGTATCGCGCGAAAGGCCCGAGCATTCTTGACCGCGGACTCGATCTTTAGCCGATTTCGGACGATCCCCGGATCCTGGGTCAGTTGTCGGATCCGAGCCGCTGAGAACCGTTCCACCTTCGCGGGGTCGAATCCCGCGAACGCCCGGACGTATCCGGGGCGCTTGTTAAGGACGGTCGACCAGCTGAGACCGGCCTGGGCGCCTTCGAGGACGAGGAACTCGAACTGCTTTCGGTCGTCGTGGACCGGGACCCCCCACTCCCGGTCATGGTAGGCGCGCATCCGGGAGTCGTCGAGCGACCCCCACGGGCAGCGCGTCGGCTCCACCTCGGCCCGAGCGCCGGCGCACGGATGAGCTGTGCCGACCGGTCGCGAGGGCGAACTCGCGGACTTCCGGAGCGTCGGCCGAGGATGCGGGACCTCAGCTACTTGAGGGACAGTGAGGCTGGGCGGGGCGGATGACCCTCTCCTCGACGTGGATCGAAGTCATCGGTGGGGTCGCCGCCGTGTGCACGACGGTGGCCTTCGTTCCGCAGCTCGTCCGGGTCTGGAAACTGAGGAGGGCCGAGGAGATCTCCGGAGTATTCTTCCTCCTGTTCACCGTCGGAATCTCGATCTGGCTCGTCTACGGGATCTTCATCGATTCGTGGCCGATCATCGTGGCCAACTCCGTAACCATCGTCATCGCCGGGGCGATCCTGTTCCTCAAGTTCAAGTGGGACCGGCTCAATCGACGCGGTCCACGGTGACGGGCCGGTCCTCGAGAACGGTGGGAGGCGGGGTCGCACGCCAACGGAGCGTACGTCGGGCGCTCGAAACTTCCAAATCCGAGCAGAACCTCTCCTCCGGAGACGGTGCAGGCATGGCCGGCTCACCGAGCGAACCGGCCTCCGCGCTCGAGGGTTCCGGCCGGGGCTCGAAGTTTCGTCGATCGATGCCCGCGTGGGCGGTCGTGGTCATCGTGGCGGTGAGCGTCACCGCCGCCGCCGGCGCGGGCTGGGAGATCGGACAGTTCTACGTCGCGCATACGACCGTCACGGTTGACCTGATCTCGTGGGCGCTCCCGCCGGTCAACGGCACCTTCCTGGGCTATGCCATCTCGTGCCAGTCGTTCTCTTCGCCCGCCTGCCCTACCCAGGTCCATCCGGGCAGCACGTATTCCGGAACGATCGATCTCACCGGATTCCCGGGCAATGCCACATTGGTGGTTCCGTCGCCGTTCACTCTGGTGTCCACCGATCCGCGGCTTCCGGTGACGATGCCGCCCGCCCCCGGAGGAGTCTCCCTCACCTTCGAGCTCCGGCTCCCGTCGAGTCCGGGGACGTACTCCTTTACCGGCGAGATTGTGACGTCGTAGATCCTGGCCCCCCTCCGCCGTGAGAGCAAGTCACTTAGCCTCGGTCGGGGCCTCCGGTCCCGCGTGAGGAACGCCCGCCCCATCCTCTTCCTCGTCTTCCTCACGCCGTGCGTGGAGTTCCTCACCGGATCGACGTCGTTCGGTGCGGTGGTCACGATCCCCTCGGCCGCGTTCACCTTCTTCCTGCTCACGTGGCCGAGCTACGCCTTTCCGGTGCTCTTGATCCGGGAGGCCGTCGTCGCCTGGGACAAGGGGATCGCCTCGCTGCTCGCGCTCGGGATCTCGTACGGCGCCCTCAACGAGGGCCTCCTCGCGAAGACGTACTTCGCGGTGACCCCGACCTCGCCCGTGCTGGGCGGCGGAGCCGGGGTCTGGCTCGGGATCAACTGGCCCTGGGTGACCGAGATCACCCTGTTCCACATGATCGTCAGCATCTCGGTACCCGTGGTGTTGAGCTTCCTGATCTTCCCGGCGAGTCGCCACGTGCGGTTCCTGAGCGACCGAACCGTGCGTTGGTTCGTCGGGCTCGTCCTCTTCGAGGTCCTCGGGATCCTCACCCTCCAGGCGTTGTTCAGCGCCACCTTCCGGGACCTGCTCCCGCTGCTCCTCCTTCCGACCGGGATCGTGGTCCTCGGGATCTATCTCGCGCGGCGGCTCCCGAAGCCCGAACCCACGCGAACGGTTCGCGGACGATTCTCCCGGCCGTTCGCCCTGATCCTGGCGGGCTTGGGATTCTTCCTGGTGACCTTCGTTCCGGTGCTCGCCTTCTTCCCGGTCCCGTTCGTGCCCGACTGGGTCCCGGGGATGCTGCTCTGGAAGCTGGGAGTCGCCGCCGCGATCCTGGCCACGATCTATCCGATCGGGTGTGCGTTCGGGGCGATCCGGTTCTTCCGCCGATACTCCCTCACGGAAACCGAGACCCTCTCCCTCCTCACCGGAGCCCTGCTGATCCCGCTCACTACCGCCATCGCGGTCCACGACCTCCCTCAGGGGGACTGGTTCGCGGCGGGAGTGTACATCGCGTGCGTCATCGTGGCCGCCCGACGGATCCGCGCCCGATCGACCGCGGATCGTCCGAGCGGTCCGGTGTCGCTCGCGACGGCCTGACGTCACTCCGGGATCGGCTCCCAGATCAGTTCGGCAACGTCCAGCACGAGATTCGTCGGATTGTCGGGATTCTTCTCCGGTTTGGGACGGACCTGTCCGGTTCCGACACAGACGGCGTCGTTGAGCCACCGGTACTTCTCCCCGTCGCTCAGATGCACGATGGTCGCCACCCATTGTCGACCGCCCGGAGAGGTCCGGTCGTATTCGGGCGTCCGACGTCGACCGAAGCCGCGGCATTCCAGCACGATGGTGGCCCCGTCGTCGGTCTCGATCGCGCCACGAAAGTCGGTGACGAAGGTGAGATCGGTGCGGCGGCGGGCGAAGTTCGCTCCCCGGAACCGCCCTCGGATCTTTCCTTCGACCGTCCCCGACGCGTAGAGCAGGAGCTGTTGCTCCTCGCCGGCGTCCCCCTTAATGTCGACGCCCCAGCTCTCGGGATAGTCGAATCGGAGACGATAGAGCGGTTCGAGCCTCACGATCGATCGGGGGCGACGCGGACCCGGAGCATAAACGTGGCTGCAACCTGCGTCGCGACCCGCCCCACCGACCCGTTCGGCGGGTCCGGCCCCATGCGGCCGCCGAGAGCGGCAGTGCTGCGTGGGTTCCCCGGCGAGGGGGGGCGAGGTCGGGAGCCCTCTCCCGAACAGGGTGAACGGCTCCGCCCGGGCCGCCAATCTATAAGTTCGGTCCCGTCCCCTTGCTCACCGCATCGTGATGCTCGGGAAAGAATCCGCCGGACCATCGGCCGAAGTGAGGAGACGTCCCACTTCGATCGCTCC
>JASHSX010000194.1 GCA_030040865.1 Thermoplasmata archaeon
GGTGAGCGAAGCTGCCGTACCGGTGGTCGTGAACGACGCGACGTTCGAGGCGGAGGTGATCCGCTCTCCGCTCCCCGTCGTCGTCGATTTCTTCGCCCACTGGTGCGCGCCGTGTCTCGTCACCGAGCCGGTGGTGCGCGACCTGAGCGCACGGCTCGCCGGCCGGGTCAAGTTCGCGACGGTGAACGTCGACGAGGCGAGCATCGTCACCCGGTCGTACGGCATCCACTCGATCCCGACGTTCCTCTTCCTCGAGTACGGCCAGGAGCGCGGCCGCGAGGTGGGACCGATCGGCCCGGTCGAGTTCCGGTCGATCCTGAAGCGGGTCTTCGCGACCACGCCCCGGCGCGCCTAGTCAGTGGCGGAAGACCCGCCAGCCGGTGAAATAGAGCGCGATCCCGGCCTTCTCGGCGACCGCGATCACCTCGGGGTCCCGTAGGCTGCCTCCCGGCTCGATGATCGCGGCGACCCCCGCGCGGGCCGCGACCTCGACGCCGTCGGGGAACGGGAAGAAGGCGTCGGAGGCGAGGACCGCCCCGCGCGCCCGGGGCCCCGCGACCTCGCAGGCGATCTCGACCGCCTTGACCCGCGTCGGCTGGCCCGAGCCGATGCCGACGGTCCGGGAGCCCTGGGCGAGGACGATCGCGTTCGACTTCGCGTGCCGTACGACCCGCCAGGCGAAATCGAGCGCGCACAGCTGCTCGGGGGTCGCCCGCGCCGACGTCATCGGCCGGAGGTCGCCCGGCACGAGCTCCCGGCGGTCGACCTCCTGGAGCAGCAGCCGGTCGAGGGCGCTCTTCGCCTCCCAACGGGGGGCCGTGAGCGACGGCACGTCGGTCCGTACGACCTTGATCTTGGCGCGATGGGCGAGCGACGCGAGCGCCCCGTCCTCGAACGACGGGGCGGCGAGGAGGTCGACGAAGACCCCCTTCAGCGCCGCGGCGTCGGGGGCCGCGAACGGGCGGTTGAGCGCGACGGCGCAGCCGTACCGGGCCACGGGGTCGGTCGCGAACGCCCGCTCGAGCGCCTCGGCGACGGTCGCCCCCGACGCGACGCCGCAGGGCGTCGCGTGCTTCACGACGGCCGCGTTCGGGGTCGGGAACTCCGCGACGATCCCGAGCGCCGTGTCGAGGTCCAGGAGGTTCGTGAACGACAGCGCGTCGCCCTTGAGGAGCGAGAACGGCGCGGGCCGAAGGCCGGTCCCCGACGGTCGGACGACGCCGTACGGGGCGGCGCGCTGGTGCGGGTTCTCGCCGTACCGGAGCTTGAGCGGCTCGCGACGGAAGACGACCTCCTCCGGGAAGCCGTCGGCGGGAGGTCCCTCGTCGCTCAGGCCCTGCGCGATCGCGGCGTCGTAGTCGGTGCACCGGGCGAACGCCCGCACGGCGAGGCGTCGGCGGGTGTCGGCGCTCACGCCGTGGGTCCGCCGGAGCTCGTCGAGCAGCGCGGCGTAGTCGGCGGGATCGCTCACCACCGTCACCCACGCATGGTTCTTCGCGGCGGCGCGGGCGAGCGTGACGCCTCCGATGTCGATGTACTCCTCCCGGTCGGTCGCGGCGGGGCGGTCGGCGAGGTGCTTCTCGAACGGGTAGAAGTTCACGACGACGAGGTCGAACGGCAGGAGCTTCCGCTCCGCGAGCTCGCGCTCCCCCTCGGCCGTGCGCGGGGCGAGGATCCCTCCGAAGACCGCGGGGTGGAGCGTCTTCACCCGCCCGCCGAACCAGGCGCCGACGCCGGTGAGCTCCTCGACGCCCCGGGTCGCGACGCCGCCCGCCTCGAGGGCTTTGCGGGTCCCGCCCGTGGACCAGAGCTCGACGCCCTCGGTCGCTAGGGCGCGCGCGAGCTCGACCAGCCCCGATTTGTCGTCGACCGAGAGGATCGCCCGCCGAAGACGGGCGACGGTCCCGTTCCCGGAGCCCACGTCCCTTACCCCCGACTGGGAGGAAGGGGGAGAGATAAGGTGCGCGGCGCGAGACGGACGGCGAACGGCCCTCGCCGTCCGGTGGGGGACGGCCGGGGCGCCGGACGAACTTCGGGAAACGGGCCGATCGCGGCCCGGCCGACCAGCGGAACCCTCAAGAGGGGGCCCGCGGCTATTTTCAATCCTCCCCCGAGCGTATGGCATCGAGATCGCGTCCTCGTCGCTGGCGGCTGCGCGGCCGGCGGGCCCAGGTCTCCGCGGTCGCGACGATCCTGGGCCTCCTCCTCGTCGTCACGTTCGTCGCGAACTACCTCACGACCACGCTCCCGAACCAGATGCAGGTCAACGACCTGAACCACGAGCTCGCGGTCGAGAACCAGGTCGGACGGGTCGGCGCGATCCTCGAGTCCGCTTCGGCGGCCTCCGCGCTCGGCGCCCAGCTCTCCCAACCGATCTCGCTCGGTTCCTCGGGCGATCCGCCGTTCGCGAACCCCGATTCGGGTCAGATCGGTTCCGGCAACGCCTCCGGTTCGCTCGGGGTCACCTACTCGGTGCTCGGACCGCTCGGGTATGCGCCGCCGGTGAGCGGAGGTCCGGCGGGAGGGCACCTGTGCGCCGTCACCTGCAGCGGCACCGCGACCTCCGTGTCGATCGTCGGCTCGTCGTCCAACTACTGGAACATGACGGGGAACTCGCTCGTCTTCACCGCGTCGGTCACCGGCAGCGGGTTCACGTCGCTCAACCTCACCGCGAACTCCTCGACGCTGACGGTCTCGGGCACGGGGAGCGGCGGCAACCACTGGGAGGTCCTCGGGAGCCACGATACGATCAGCATGTCGAACGTCGGCAGCGGGGTCACCAACATCTCGGTGATCGGCAACTACGACCAGCTCGCCCTCACGACGACCGGGAGCTCCCCGATCACCGTCTGGATCTACGGGAGCGACGACTCGGTGACGTTCCCCTCCACGACGGGCAGCCAGTTCGTGAAGGTGATCTTCTTCGGCACGTACGACACGTTCTCGGCGCCGACCGCCACCGGTAGCCAGTCGTTCGCGGTCCGGTTCAACGGCTTCAGCGCGACGAGCCCCACCTCTTCGCTCTGCCCGTACGCGAACCTCTCCTCCACCGACGCGGTCACCGGATTCAACATGACGGGCTCGGGAGGCCTCTCCGAGACCCTCAACAACGTGGTCGGCTACAGCGCGACGGGGACCGGCAGCGGCTCGTGCGTGGGCAATGGGACGTGCTGGTCGATCGCGCACCAGAGCGTCACGTCGTTCGCGTGCCCGTTCTTCTCCCAGTCCACGGTACCGATCGCGTTCGGCGGAGAACCCGCCGGCATCTTCTCGGTCCAGCTGACGAACGCCTACATCCCGTCGGCGGCCGTCGGCTACGACCTCGGCGCCGTCACCTTCGCCCAAGAAGGCGGGTATCCGATCATGGTCAGCCCCCCGGACCTCGCGTACACTGGGAGGACCCTCAGCCTCTGGATCCCCCAGTTCCAGGGGTCGGTCGGTTCCACGAGCGGCATCGGAACCGTCGACCTCAACTTCCGACTCCTGAGCGTCGACACCTTCGGGGTGCCCGGCGGAGGCTACTCCCTGCCGAGCTCGGGCGACATCACGCTCACCGTCGTGTCTCCGTACGCGCAGGCCTGGTACACGTACTTCCAGACGAGCGCCAGCTTCCACGGCCTGGTCGTGACCTGTACTCCCGCGTCCGTCTGCTCCCAGCCGTTCCAGATCCCCGAACCGCTCGGAACGGTCACGCTGACGATCCCCATCTCGGGCCTCACGAGCCTCTCCGTGACGACGGCCCGTTTCTCCGTCGCGATCCCGTAGCGGGTGACCCGCGGCTACCGGCCCGCTCGCAACCAGCGCTTCGCTCCGACGAGCGTGCCCCACGTACGTCGGGTCGCGAACCGGATCCGATCGTCGCCCGACACCGGCGCGTTCCAGGCCGAGCGGGCGCGGCCCGCCACGTACCGGTCGACCTCCGCGATGGCTCGCCGGCCCTCGACGCGCACCAGCCGGAACGGCACCCCCGTCGGTCCCGGGGTCCGATCGAGGCCGACCCGGAGGTTCGCCTCCCACCAGCGGGGCGAGAGGGCGGGAAACGGTTGCCCCGCCACCTCGATGCCGAGGTAGCGGGGCCGGCTCTTCGACCTACCGGACGAGGTCGATGACTTCCTCGGACTCACCGGCGGCGTAGCCTCCCTTCTGGCCCAGGAGGCTCGTCGCACGGACGCCCGTGATGATGAGGAGCACCTTGATGGTGTTCTCCATCTCGGGAGAGTTCTCGACGGAGCAGCCCCAGATGATCCGGGCCCGCTTCGAGATCTTGCCACCGACCAGCGCGGCGGCCTTCTCGGCCTCGCTGACCGTCATGGTCGGACCGCCGATGACGCGGACGAGGGCGCCGGTCGCGTCCTTGAGCTCGACCGAGCCCAGCAGCGGCGAGGTGAGCGCCTCGGTGACCGCCTCGGTGACCCGGTCGGTCGCGCTCTCGCTCTCGCCGAGTCCGATGAGGGCGACCCCGCCGTCCTTCATGACGGTCAGGATGTCGGCGTAGTCCAGGTTCACGAGTCCGGGACGGGTCACGATCTCCGTGATCCCCTTGATCGCGGTCATGAGGACCGCGTCGGCGAGCTTGAACGCCGCGTCGAGCGGCATCCGGGGCACGAGCTCGAGGAGCTTGTCGTTCTGGATCACGATCGTCGTGTCGCAGACGCGGCGCAGGCGCTCGAGTCCGTCGCGCGCCTGTTCCATGCGCGCCGCGCCCTCGCCGGCGAACGGCAGGGTGACGACGCCCATCGTGAGCGCGCCCGCTTCCTTCGCGAGGCGGGCGACCAGGTGGGCCGAACCGGTCCCCGTCCCCCCGCCCATGCCGGCGGTGACGAAGACGATGTGGGCCCCGTTCAGAAACTGGCGCAGCTCCTCCTCGTTCTCGCGGGCCGCCTCTTCCCCGATCTCGGGGCGAGCGCCGGCGCCGAGGCCCTTCGTGGCCCGGCGGCCGATGAGGATCTTCCGGGGAGCGTGGATGGTCAAGAGGTGCTTCGCATCGGTGTTGATGGCGCACATCTCCGCGCCCTGGATCCCTTCCTCGACGCACCGGTTGATCGTGTTCGAGCCGCCGCCCCCGCATCCGACGATCCGGATGTTGACCTTCAGCGTCTCCGCCAACTTCGCGAGCTCGGCGTCGTCGGCGCTCGCGTAGGTCGGACCGGACGGCTTCTTCTCCTCGACCAGGGTCTGGTTCTCCTGGTGCTTCGCAATCGCTTCCTGGATGATGGACTTCATCGCTAGTTCCTCGCTTCCATTTGTCAGACGAGCGTCATACGCTCTGGGGACAGACTTCGGTGGTTGCTACATAAACATTTGCGTTTAGGGGAACTTCGCGTCGAGCCTCCCCGAGGACACGGACCGGACGGCGTGGCGGGCGATCGCCGCGACGTGTGCGGCCCGCGACGGGTCGAGGCGAAGAACTATCTCCCTATTGTCGCTATATACAGTACATACCCGGGGATGGCGACGGGGAGTGGCTCGCGGGGCGGGCCGTGAGGGACGGCGTCGCGGCGTTCTACGACCCGTACGCGACCGCCCTGTCCCGGCGACGCTGGGAGGCGGGCCGCGGGTCGGGGAAACGCCGCCTCACGAAGGGCGTGCTGTCAATCGTGGTGGCCGGCGGACTGCTGGTCGGCCTCGTGGCCGCAGACGCCAGCGTCTACTACGCTCTGCCGGTGAAGGTGACGGTCACTGAGGTCCGTTGGTTCGTCGGCAACTACAGCGTCGGAAACCAGTCGGGCTTCAGCATCGAGTCGGGCCAGAAGTTCACTCAGGACCTGGTCTGTGAGATCTTTTGCCCCGCCTTCACGGGGGTCGCCATCGGGAGTCCGTTCGCGCTGGTGAACGACACCTTCGCCTACCCCTGGTTCGAGTACGCCAACCTCACGATCGCCGCCCCGAACTCGGCGTACACCGGCCCGCTCACGATCGTGCTCGAGGTGGGCGGCGACCCTGCCGCGGTGCTTCGATAGCCCCCGCTTCGTTCCGGGCGATCGTTGGCGCCCCCCCCGGGTCCCACGGGGGCTTCATGAGTCCCCGGAGCCCTGGGCCGCCCTCCGCGGGGGCGCGGGGCCGGAGCAGATCGTGTCGGCAGCGGGACGGTCGACCTCGACGCCGGTCGACGGACGGGAGCGGGACGTGCGGATCCGTACGCCGAGCCGGGAGATCGACGGCTACCTGGCCGTTCCCCCGGAGGGGAAAGGACGTCGCCCCGCGGTCATCGTGATCCACGAGATCTTCGGGGTCGACGGGCACATGCGGGACGTCGCCCGCCGGTTCGCCGCCCAGGGGTACGTCGCGGTGGCCCCGAACCTGTTCACGGGGGAGATCCAGTCGTTCCTCACGCCCGAGAACATCCGCTACGCCTTCCAGGCGTTCGCGCAGGCGCCTCCCGACCTCCGCAGGGATCCGTCGAAGTTCGCCGCATTCACCGCCTCGCAGCCCCCGGAGCGCCGCCCGATCCTCGAGGCGTTCGGGAAGGTGTCGAACCCGACCGTGCAGGCGGGGTTCGCCCAGGACCTCCTGGCCGTCGCCCGGTACCTGAGGTCCCTCCCCGAGGTCGACCCCACCCGTATCGGTTCGGTCGGCTTCTGCTTCGGGGGCGCGATGTCCGCGCGGCTCGCGACCGTCGACCCCGATCTCAGGGCCGCCGTGATCTTCTACGGCCAGAACCCACCGCTCGACGACGTGCCGAAGATCCGGGCGTCGGTGCTCGGCCTCTACGGCGGCGAGGACGTTGGGATCACCGCCACGGTCCCTCAGCTCGCCGACGCGATGGCGAAGGCCGGGCGGAGCTTCGCCTACCAGGTCTACCCCGGCGCCAAGCACGCGTTCTTCAACGACACGCGCGAATCCAACTACGACGCCGCCAGCGCCGACGATGCGTGGCGGCGACTGCTCGCCTTCTACGCGAGCACGCTCTGAGCGGCGCCGTCCCGCGACCTCGGGGCGTCAGGCGCGCCGCTTCCGGGAGCGTCGCCGCGGTGCCCGGGCTTCGGCGCGACGTTCGGCCGCGGTAGGCCCGCGGAAGATCTCGATCCAGTTCCCGTCCGGGTCCTTCACGCACGCCTGCCAGCCGTCCGAGCTCGCCGGCGTGACCGGGGTCGGCCGCGCTCCTGCGGCTCGGAGCCGCCGGTACTCTGCCTCGAGCCGGCGCCGGCCGACCGCGCCCAGGTGAAAGCCGATGTGGTCGAGCCCCTCGCCGGGCACGAAGGCCACGGCGTACCGGGAGCGAGGCGGGTACCAGTTGAGCTCGAGCCGCACCCGGCTCCTCGGGTCGGCCAGACCCACCCAGACCCCCTTCCCGTACGGGCGATGATCGCCGCGCAGGACCTCCTTGAGTCCGAGGACCTTCGTGTAGAACCGAAGCGAGCGGTTCAGGTCCCGTACCCGGATCCCCACGTAGTGGAGCGGCATCGTGCGCGCAGGCCGGGCGCGGTAGTTCACGGTGACGCCCGACGGGGCGCCCGGGGGACTCCCGACGGCGCTCGGGCCGGTGCGGACCGGCCCGGGAGCGGGGGGGTTTATGTCGCTCAACTCCGTGGGCGCCCCGTGGAATCGTACTTTCGGGCCATCGAGGCCCAGGTCGAC
>JASHSX010000195.1 GCA_030040865.1 Thermoplasmata archaeon
TACTCCCGCAGTTCCCGGGAGGGGGCGTTGCGTCCCTCGGTCCGGAACCGGGCGCGGTCGGCCATCAGCTCGGAGAGGATGCCGGGGATGATCCCGCGGCGAACGTCGGCCGAGAGGAACCGGGCGCCCGAGGGCGCCACGGTCGTGCCCTCGGGTGAGAGCGTCGTGAAGCAGAGGTTCTTCGCGATGATGATCGAGGGGTACATCGACTTGAAGTCGAGCACGACGACCCACCGGTAGATGCCCGGCCGGATGCTGTGGACGTAGCCGCCCTCGATCGCGCCCTCCCGGCTCCCGCGGTGGCTCGGGAGGACGCCGACCCCCTCCTGGTCGGCCCGCGGGACCAGCATCGCGTCGATGTAGAGCGACGTACGACCGTTGAGCCCCTCCTCCAGCGGGAGGTGGGCCACCGTCGCGAGGTCGGCCGCCCGCTCGATCGTGCGGAGCCGCTGAAGGATCCTCAGAGCGAGGTCGGCGTCGTGCTCACAGTACTCCATCACCCGCTCTCGGTCGCGGGCCCACTCCTGGTCCATGTTCCGCCGGTCGACGTCGAGCTTCGTGTCGCCGAGCAGGGTCCGGGCCACGTACTGGAGCGTCTCCTGCTTCGGACGGAGGTCCCGCCGGGCCGACCACCACGCGTCCGCGATGGCCCGGCCCGTCACCTTCCACAGACGGTCGCCCATCTCACGGGGCTCCGAACGCTCCCGGCCGAAACCTAGCCCGGGGAGGCCGAGCGCCTTCGCCCGCTCGACGAGGAGCGGGAAGTCGTAACCACCGATGTTGTACCCGGTGATCACGTCGGGGTCCTCCTCGCGGACGACCGTCACGAACTTCTCGAGGATCGCCCGCTCGTCCGGGTCGCCGATCCGGAACGCTCGTCGCGGGCCGCCGCCGCCCTCCACGACCCCGCAGATCGTGAAGATCGTGCGTTCCCGGATCGAGTTCTCGATGTCGAACGAGAGGACGCGGAGGTCCGGGCGGAACGGATCGGCGGGCCGGACGTCCCGCCCGGGTTCGGTGACCACCCGCACCACCTGGGCGACCGTGTAGCGGGCGCGCACCTCCTCGGGCTCGTCCTCGGCCTCGAAGGCGATCGTCAGCCCCAGGTGCTTGTCGTAGAGGAAACGGTGGACAAACGGGATGTCGCTCGCGAGCACGCTCCACTCCTCGCCGCGGCGGCGGAACTGGTCGCGGTACTGCGGGACGAGCCACGGCCGGTGCAGGGTCACGCGGATCGCCGGTCGGTCCTTCCCCCCGACCCAGGTCGTGACGTCGGTCACGTCGACGATCTCGGGGTCGGCGCGCAGCTTCGCGCGGTCCTCCTCGGTCGGCTCGGCGATCATGAAGTACGGACGGAAGCCGTAGTACCGCGCGACGATCGGTTCTCCCGTACGCGTACGGCCGAACAGTTCGACGACGACCCCGTCGTCCAGCGCCTGGTACGAACCCTCGATGAGAAAGATCTCGACGGTGCGCACGGCGGTCCGAGCCCCGGCGGAGTCAAAGGGGTTTCGCGCCGAGCGCGAGCCACCGGCCGAGACGCGCGACATCGGAGTCCCACCGCTCGGCGAACCGACGGGACCGGAGCGCGGCCGCGGGGTGGACCAGGGGGAACAGCGCGATCGTCCTCCAGGGACGCGGCCGACCGGCGGCCTGCAGCACCGCCGGCGCCTGCGGGTCGAGGCTCCGCAGGGCCGAGGCTCCCAGCGAGACGAGCGCGCGGGGGGCGAGCAGCGCGAGCTGGCGGTCGAGGTACGGACGGCACGTTCGCGCCGCCGAGCGGTCGAACCGATTCCCCGGCGGCCGGCACTTGAGCACGTTCAGCACGCCGAACTCCCCCGGGCGCAGTCCCACCCGCTCGATTGCCGCGTCGAGGCGCCGACCCGATCGGCCCACGAACGGTACCCCCCGCCGGTCCTCCTCCGCTCCCGGAGCCTCGCCGACGAACACCACCCTCGGCGACGCGCTCCCGCGGTAGACCACGGCGTGGGTCCGGATCGACCCGAGCGGGCAGAGGCGGCACGCGCGGATCTCCGCGGAGAGCGATTCCCACTCGCGACGCCAGCTCTCGGGTCGGTCGCGCTCGCCGCCGGCCCCATCGGTCCGGGCGGACGCGAAGGACCGTCCGCGCACCACCGTACACCTCGAAGAACGACTCCGACCGTCGCTCACCGGCGCCGAGCGCGGGCTGCGCTTAAATAGGCCCTACCTGTGGTCGGCCCCTCCGCCGATGTCGCCCCCTTCCGGCCTCAATACTGCGGGTCGCCTCGCGACCCTTCGCCAGCGGCGACGCTGGTCCGACCGGTACTACAAGCGGCGTACGCTCCATCTCAAAGAACGCTCCGACCCGCTCGAGGGGGCGCCCCAGGCCCGCGGGATCGTGATCGAGAAGGTCGGCGTCGAAGCGAAGCAGCCGAACTCGGCGATCCGCAAGTGCATCAAGGTCCAGCTCATCAAGAACGGGCGCCAGGTGACCGCGTTCGCCGTCGGGGACGGCGCCATCAACTTCATCGACGAGCACGACGAGGTACTGGTCGAGGGGATCGGCGGCCGCATGGGCCGCTCGTACGGCGACATCCCCGGCGTCCGCTACAAGGTGATCCAGGTGAACAACGTCTCCCTCGACGAGCTCGTGCGGGGACGCAAGGAGAAGCCGGCCCGATGAGCTCGAATCCCGAGTCCCTGCGGCCGCCCGAGCCGTCGCAGGAGGAGACCGGACCGGTCGTGGCGCGGCCCCAGCCGCCGCCCCCCCCGCCGTTCGCGGTGCCGCCCCTCTTCGGCAAGTACCCTTTCGAAGGGGTCGAGGTCCACGACCCGGGCCTCCTGCCGTACCTCTACCTTCACCCGGTCTACGCGCCGCACACGGAGGGCCGGCTCGCCGGCCGCCCGTTCCTGAAGACCCGGATGCACCTCGTGGAGCGCCTCGCGAACCACCTCATGAAGGGCGGCAAGTTCACGGGCAAGAAGTCGAAGGCGCTCGCGACCGTCCGCCGGGCGTTCGACGAGCTCGCGCAGAAGGAGGGCAAGAACCCGCTCCAGCTCCTCGTCGATGCCGTCGAGAACGCGGCGCCGCGCGAGGAGATCACCCGCCTCCAGTTCGGCGGCATCTCCGTGCCCCGGGCCGTGGACGCCTCCCCGGCGCGTCGGCTCAACGTCGCCATCCGCAACCTCGCCCTCGGGGCGATCCAGGCGTCCCACAAGTCCACGAAGCCGATCCACACGTGCCTCGCCGACGAGATCCGGCTCGCCGCGAAAGGGGACCTCACCTCCTTCGCGGTCGGGCGCAAGGAAGAGGTCGAACGCGTCGCCCAGTCGGCGCGCTAGGACCCGGGGGATCGAACGATGACCCACATTCGGGCCGAGCTGGCGAAGGCCATCCCCGAGATGATGCGGAGCGTCGACAAGATCCGCAACATAGGGATCGTCGCGCACATCCACCACGGGAAGACGACCCTCTCCGACAACCTCCTGGCCGCCGCCGGGATGATCTCGAACGAGCTCGCGGGCAAGCAGCTGCTGCTCAACTTCGACGAGCAGGAACAGGCTCGCCTGCTCACGATCAACAACGCCGACGTCTCGATCGTGCACGAGTTCGACGGCGAGAACTATCTCATCAACCTGATCGACACGCCCGGCCACGTTGACTTCGGCGGGGACGTCACGCGAGCCATGCGGGCGGTCGACGGCGCCGTCGTCGTCGTCTGCGCGGTCGAGGGCGTCATGGCCCAGACCGAGACGGTCCTGCGCCAGGCGCTCCGCGAGAAGGTGAAGCCGGTCCTCTTCATCAACAAGGTCGACCGGGCGATCAAGGAGCTCCAGCTCACCGCGGACGCGCTCCAGAAGCGGTTCACCGGGATCATCACGGAGGTGAACGAGCTCATCCGGAAGATGGCGCCGGACGAGTTCGTGGACGAGTGGAGCGTCGACCCGCGCGACGGCTCGGTCGCCTTCGGCTCGGGCTACGACAACTGGGCGATCAGCGTCCCGTACATGCAGAAGACGGGCGTCAAGTTCCCCGACATCATCGAGTACGTGACCACCGGACGGACGAAGGAGATCGCGCAGCGCGCGCGCATCAACGACGTGATCTTCGACATGGTCGTCCGCCACCTCCCGAGCCCCCACGTCGCCCAGAAGTACCGCATCCCGAACATCTGGAAGGGCGACATCGGCTCGACGGTCGGCCAGGCGATGCTCGCCACCGACACGAACGGCCCCACGTCGTTCATGGTCACCGACATCACCATGGACCCGAACGCCGGCGAGATCGCGACGGGCCGGGTCTTCTCGGGGAAGCTCCAGAAGGGGATGGAGCTCAACATCGTCGGGACGAAGATCAAGAACCGGATCCAGCACGTCTCCCTGTTCATGGGCCCCGAGCGGCTCATGGTCGACGAGGTGACCGCGGGTAACATCGGCGCGGTCATCGGTCTCACCGATGCCTTCGCCGGCACCACGACCTCGACCGACCCCAACATGGTCCCGTTCGAGGAGATCCGCCACGTCTCGGAGCCGGTGGTCACGGTCGCCATCGAGCCGAAGCGGATGGCCGACCTCCCGAAGCTCATCGAGACGATGCGTAAGGTCGCGAAGGAGGACGCGAGCCTCCGGGTCGAGATCAACCAGGAGACCGGGGAGCACCTCCTCTCCGGGATGGGCGAGCTCCACCTCGAGATCACCCAGTACCGGATCGTCAACGACTACAAGGTCGAGATCGAGGCGAGCAAGCCGATCGTCGTCTACCGCGAGCTCGTGAAGCACCCCGGCGGCCCGTTCGAGGGGAAGTCGCCGAACAAGCACAACAAGTTCTACTTCGAAGTGGAGCCGCTCCCGGCCGCGGTCGCCCAGGCGATCAAGGACGGTGAGATCCCGCAGGGGAAGTCGTTCAAGGACACGAAGACGCTCGTCACCCGGCTGGAGGGGCTCGGCGTCCCCCGCGACGAGGGCCGCGGCATCGTCGCCGTCGAAGGGACGAACGTGCTCTTCGACGTCACG
>JASHSX010000025.1 GCA_030040865.1 Thermoplasmata archaeon
TGGGGACAATGGGATCCGACCCCGAAAGGGGAAGGCAATCCTGAAACCCCATCGTAGTCTGGATTGAGGGCTGTAACTCGCCCTCATGAAAATGGATTCCGTAGTAATCGCGGGTCAACATCCCGCGGTGAATGTGCCCCTGCTCTTTGCACACACCGCCCGTCAAGTCATCCGAGTTGGGTCGGAGTGAGGGTGACTCCTTTGGGTCGCTCGAACTTCGGTTCAGCAAGGGGGACTAAGTCGTAACAAGGTATCTGTAGGGGAACCTGCAGATGGATCACCTCCTAGAACGCCCCGCACGGGGCCGTTCGATGGACTGACCGTGTCCGCTGACGCGTCGCGTACCGTCCCCGACCCTTCCGGGCCATCAACCCATTTTTGAGTAGTTACCACCATATTAAGAGCGGGCGTCCGGTCCGTGCTCCCGTGATGGCCGTCGCCTCCGTGCGTCCGGTCCCCGAAGCGATCCGCGCTGCGACCCGCGCGCTCGGCGCCGGCGAGCCGGTCCTCGTCTTCGACGCGGCCGATCGAGAGGCGGAGACCGATCTCGTCTTCCTCTCCGAGACCGCGACGCCGGAGCTCGTCCGGCTCGCGCGCAAGGACGCGGGCGGTCTCTTCTGCACCGCGATCTCCGAGGAGCTCCGCCGACGTCTCGACCTCCCGTACTTCGCCGACCTCCTCAAGCTCGCCGGCCGCGAGCACCCCGACCTCCCGCGGCTCGTGGAGCGGCCCCGCTACGACGCCCGCAGCTCGTTCGGGATCACGATCAACCATCGGGAGAATTTCACCGGGGTTCCCGACAACGACCGGGCGCTCACCATGCGGGCCGTCGGCGAGCTCGCGCGCGATGCCTCCGCGCTCGGCGACGCCGCGCTGCGCGAGCGGTTCCGGGCGTCGTTCGTCTCGCCCGGCCACGTCTACCTCATCTACGCCGCGCCGAAGCTCCTCGCCGAACGGAAGGGTCATACGGAACTCGTCATCTCGCTCGCCCGGATGGCCGGGCTCAGCGAGTCGGTGACCGTCTGCGAGATGCTCGGCGACTCCGGGGGAGCTCGGGACCCCGACGCGGCCCGCCGCTACGCCGCCGAGCACGGCTTCGAGTTCCTGGACGGGGAGACGGTCGTCCGGGCGTGGAAGGCATGGTCGTCCGCGTGATGGCCACGGGGGTCTTCGACCTCCTCCACCCCGGCCACGTCTACTTCTTGACCGAGGCGCGGAAGCTCGGCGACGAGCTCGTCGTCGTCGTGGCCCGCGACCAGACCGCCCGGCGCTTGAAGCACGAACCGTACTCCCCGGAGCACATCCGCCGGGCGATGGTCGAGGCGCTGAAGCCGGTCGACCGGGCGATCCTGGGCTCGACCACCGACATCTACGCGACCGTCGTGAGCGAGCGCCCGTCGATCATCGCGCTCGGTTACGACCAGATCTGGAACGAGGGCGAGGTCGAGCGCGAGTGCGCACGCCGCGGCGTCCCGGTGAAGGTCGCCCGGATCGGTCCCAGCCCCCACGACGACCTCGCCACCCGGCGGATCGTCGAGCGAATCCTGGAGCGCGCCCGGTCGACGGAGGCCCGCCCGTGAAGCGGATCGGTGTCGCCGACACCACGTTCGCCCGAGTCGACATGGCCCGCTACGCGATCCGGACGCTCCAGGAGCAGGGCACGGGTTTCCGGGTCCTCCGGCGCACGGTGCCCGGCATCAAGGACCTCCCGGTCGCCTGCCGGCAGCTGTTCCGCGACGAACGGGCGGACCTCTGCCTCGCCCTCGGCATGCCCGGCCCGGCCGAGCTCGACCGCACGTCGGCCGAGGTCGCGTCGATGGGCCTCATGATGACCGGGGTCCTCGAGGGGAAGCCGATCGTCGAGTGCTTCGTCTACGAGGCCGAGGCGCCCCGCCCCGCCGATCTCGAGACGCTCGCCCGCCGCCGTGCGGAAGAGCACGCGGTCAACGCCTTCACGCTCCTGTTCCGGCCCCACGACCTTGCCCGCCACGCGGGCGAGGGATTGCGGCAGGGGTTCGCCGACGCCGGCCCGGTCCGGCGGACGCAGTGAACGGACGGAGAGGTAGAGAACATGCCCCCGAAGGGAAAGAACGCGGAGAACGTCCGAGTCGCGATCGTGGCGAGCGAGTACAACTACGACGTCACCCTCCTCATGCTGGAGCGGGCGAAGGAGGAGATCGCCTTCCTGGGCGCGACGCCCGGTCCGGTCGTAAAGACCCCCGGGGTCTACGACATCCCGCTCGCCGCGAAGGCCCTGTTCGGCCGGACGGACGTCGACGGCGTGGTCGCGCTCGGCGCCGTCATCGAGGGCGAGACCCAGCACGACGAGGTCGTGATGAACCAGGCGGCCCGGAAGCTCACGGACCTCTCGGTCGAGTTCGGGAAGCCGCTGGGCCTCGGGATCTCGGGACCCGGCGAGACGCGGCTCCAGGCCCAGGACCGGATCGAGAACGCCGCGAACGCGGTCCGCGCCGTCGTGAAGATGGTGCGTCGGCTCCGCGAGCTCGGCTCCGCCCCGTAGGGACCGGGCGGAGCCCGTGGGCTCTCGCCCGGTGGACGCGCGCCGGATCTAGTAGCGGAGCTCCCGGACCTCCCGCATCGAGGCCGCGCCGACGGCGGCGGTGACGATCACGAGCAGGCCCGATACGACGTAGACCAGTCCGACCGAGGTCCGGCTCGCGAGCGCGCCCGCGAAGAAGGCGCCGAACGGGGCCGCGACGAGCACGAGGCTCAGAAAGACGGACATGACGCGTCCCAAGAGGCGCGCCGGGACCTTCGCCTGGATCGCGCAGAGCAGGGGGACGTTGACGAGCGACACCAGGACCCCGACCGCGAAACTGACCGTGAGGGCGATCGGGATGGAGTCGGTGAGCCCCAGCACGATGGCGAGGACGCCGAACCCCGACAGGCCCACGAGCGCCACGCGCCCGACGGCGTTGCGGAACGTCCACTTCCCGACCACGATCGCGCCGACGATCGCCCCGAGGGCGATCATCGCTCCCAGGAATCCGTACGTGGCCGCGCCCCCGTGGAGCACGAGGTCCGCATACGGGGCCCACAGCGCGAAGAGCGCGTTGCCGGCGAAGTTGATGACGGCGCCGAGGGCGCAGACCTCCAGCAGGTACCGCTGGCCCGTGAGGAACGAGAGGCCCTCCCGGAACTGAGCGGTGAATCCGCCGCCGACCCCGTCGGCCGCCGGCTCCGGGCGCCCGACGTGCCGGGCGATGAACAGCACGAGGGCGGCGGCGGCGAAGAACGACACGGCGTCGTAGACGATCGGGAGCGTCGGACCCAGCAACGCGACCACGACCCCCCCGATCGAGAGCCCGACGATCTGCGTCGAGGAGGTGCTGAACGACTGGAGCCCGTTCGCGGGCGCCAGGTCCTCCGTCGCGACGGTCTGGGGGACCATCGCGCTCGACGTCACCCGAACGAACTGTCCTCCGACGGAGAGGGCGAAGACGACCGCGAGGATCAGCGCGAAGCTCGCGTCGTGGGCGAGCACCAAGCCCGAGAGGGCCGCCACCAGAACCCCCTCGGCGACGTTGGTGCCGAGCAGGATCGTTCGCCTCGGCCACCGGTCGGCGTACACCCCGAGGACCGGCCCGAACAGCACCGTCGGGATGATCGCGACGACGACCACCGTGGTCACGGCGAGGATCGAGTGCGTCGTCTGGAGCACGAGCCAGATGAGGGCGACCTCGAACACGAAGTCCCCCGACTGGGAGACGAGCTGCGAGGCCCAGAGGAACAGGAACGGCCGGTGCGCGAGCGCTCGCCGGAAGCTCGGCGGTCGAGGCGTCGGGGCCGCGGGTGCGATCGCCTCGTCTAAGGAAATGGAAGTCCGCCCCCTGGGGCATCCGACCGGGCGGTCCGGGTCGTCGTCATCACTGCTCCCTGGGACGAGGAGTCGGTAAGGAATACTCTAGCTCACTGGGGGTGGTCACTAGAGACCGACCCGGTCCCGGAGGTAGCCGAACGCGGCCTTCCCCTTCGAGGTGTGGGGGGTCACGGAGATCTTCCCCGTCGTGCCCGCGCTGGGCCGGCGGCTCGTCAGGGCGGCGCGGAGCCGGGCCACGGAGATCTCGACCGTGACATCCGGCGCTTCGGTCGCTCCGGGAACCACGGTGACCGAGCCGCGGACGTCGACCCGGAGCGTCGCCGTCTCCGACTCGGTGACGAACACCCAGGCCTGCGGGAGGTACGCCCGGACGAAGCCGCCGAACAGACCCTGCAGGCGGGATCGGACCTCCGGTTCGATCCGCCGACCCGCGTCGGCCAGGAGCTCCTCGACCGCACCCATTCGCCGAGGGACGGCTCGGTCGTACTAGGCTTCGCGGGCCGCGCCGCCCGGGCCGAAAACGGTTATGCGGGAGGCATCCTCGGCGGCCGAGGGAAGCGCCGGATGGCCGCCCGCGAGATCTACGAGGAGATCGGGTCGACGCAGGACCGGGCCCTGGAGCTGGCCCGGTCGGGTGCCCCGGCGGGCACCGTGGTACGCGCGATCCGACAGACCCGCGGACGCGGACGACTCGACCACCGATGGGAGTCACCGCCCGGCGGGCTGTGGCTCTCGGTGGTCGTTCCCGCGACCGGGGCGCGGGAGACCTGGCTCTCCCTGGCGGTGGGGGCTCGTCTGCTCCGGGCCCTCCAAGGTTGGGGTCCGATCCCGCTCCGGCTCAAGTGGCCGAACGACCTGGTCGCGATCGGCACGGACGGACGGGCACGGAAGCTCTCCGGGGTCCTGATCGATCGGGTCGGCTCCCCCTCGCTCGGCATCGCGGCGGTCGCCGGGATCGGGGTCAACGTGCGGGTCGACGCGGCCGATCTCCCTCCCGAGCTGCGCGAGCGCGTCGTCTCGCTCCACACGCTGGTGCCGTCCCCCCCGACCCCGGACGAGGTCGAGCCGCGGGTGGTCGCCGCAGCGCTCGACGCCGCCCGTGACCTCGGCTCCCTCCCGACGGCGCAAGAGGTGATAGCGCAGTGCCGGGCCTCGCTGTTCGGGGTAGGGCGGGCGGCCCGGGTCGACGGGACGTCGCGGGGCACGATCTCCGGGCTCGACGACGACGGGGCCCTCCTCCTCGCCGACGGGCCGAACCTCGTCCCCATAAGGTCGGGGGATGTGCACGTGGACGGCCTGGCATGAGCGAGGCGTTCGACCGCTGGTCGGTGCTGAAACGGAAGTCCCGGGAGGGCGGCGGGTCCGACCGCGTTGAGAAGCACCGGGCCGGCGGCAAACTCACCGCGCGCGAGCGCTTGGAGACGTTCTTCGACCCGGGGACGTTCTCGGAGATCGATCCGTTCGTGACGCACCGGGTCGACACGTTCGGCCTCGACGAGCGTCGGGTCCCGGGCGACGGCGTCGTCACCGGTTGGGGGGAGGTCGACGGGCGGCCCGTCGTCGCCTTCGCCCAGGACGCCACCGTCTTCGGCGGTGCGCTCGGGGAGGCCCACGCGATGAAGATCGTCAAGATCATGGAGACGGCGCGCAAGGCCGGCGTGCCGATCGTCGGGCTGGACGACTCGGGCGGGGCACGGATCCAGGAGGGGGTGATGAGCCTCGGCGGGTACGGCGAGGTGTTCTTCCGGAACGTCCTGCTCTCGGGCGTCGTTCCCCAGCTCTCGCTCGTGCTCGGGCCCTGCGCGGGCGGCGCCGTTTATTCGCCCGCGATCACCGACTTCGTGATCATGGCCGCCGGAACCGGCCAGATGTTCATCACCGGCCCGGACGTCGTGCGCGCGGTCACCGGCGAGGAGGTGACGATGGAGGCCCTCGGCGGGGCCGAGGCGCACGCGAGCCTGAGCGGGGTCTCCCACTTCACGGCGACGTCGGACCGCGACGCCATCGCCCTCTCCCGCCGCATCCTCGGATACCTGCCGCTCAACAACCTCGAGGAGCCCCCGTCGGCGCCCGCCGCCGCCCCGCCCGACTCGGCGGCGAAGGAGCTCGCCCGGTCGGTGCCCGAGGACGCGAACGCGCCGTACGACGTGCACGCGGTCGTCGACCGCGTGGTCGACGTGGGCTCGTTCCTGGAGGTGCAGGCGTCCTGGGCCGGTAATCTCGTGGTCGGGCTCGCGCGCCTCGACGGCCGGGCGATCGGGGTCGTCGCGAACAATCCGGCCGTGCTCGCGGGGACGCTCGACATCAACGCCTCGACGAAGGGGGCCCGGTTCGTGCGGTTCTGCGACGCGTTCAACCTGCCCCTCGTCACGTTCGTCGACGTGCCGGGATTCCTCCCCGGCACCGCCCAGGAGCACGGCGGCATCATCCGGCACGGGGCGAAGCTGCTCTACGCCTACGCCGAGGCGACGGTCCCGATGATGACCGTGATCCTCCGCAAGGCGTACGGAGGCGCCTACGACGTCATGTGCTCGAAGCACCTGGGCGGGGATCTGAACCTCGCCTGGCCGACGGCCGAGATCGCGGTGATGGGCGCCGAGGGTGCGGTCAACATCCTCTTCCGGAGGGACCTCGAGAAGGCGACGCCGGCGGAGCGTGACGCGAAGCGCGCGGAACTCGTCGGCGAGTACCGTCGGCAGTTCCTGAACCCGTACCTGGCGGCGGAGCGCGGGTACGTCGACGACGTCATCGACCCCACCGAGACCCGCGACCGGCTCGTCCGCGGGCTCGCCCTCCTTGCCTCGAAGCGCGACGACCGGCCCGGACGCAAGCACGGGAACATCCCGCTCTAGGCCGCTCCGGAGCGCGGATGGTCGGATTCACCGAGACGGTCCTGCGCGACGGGCACCAGTCGCTCATCGCCACGCGGATGCGGACCCGGGACATGCTCCCGGCGGCCGAGCGCCTCGATGCGATCGGCTACCGCTCGCTCGAGGTGTGGGGCGGGGCGACGTTCGACGTCTGCCTTCGCTTCCTGCGGGAGGACCCGTGGGAGCGCCTGCGGCTCCTCAAGAAGGCGATGCCCCGGACGCCGCTCCAGATGCTGCTGCGGGGGCAGAACCTGGTCGGCTACCGGCACTACTCCGACGACGTCGTCCGGGCCTTCGTCGCCGAGTCGGCGCGGCAGGGGATCGACATCTTCCGGGTCTTCGACGCGCTCA
>JASHSX010000196.1 GCA_030040865.1 Thermoplasmata archaeon
GCGCTACGGCAACCTGGCCCGCGCCTGGGACTTCACGGAGGCGAACGCGCAGAACGCCCTGCGCCGCTACCGGGAGACCGTGAACCACCTGCAAACACTGATCGAGCAGCGCGCGAACGAACCGCCGACCAAGAGCCCGACCGCCCCGCGGGTCGTCGTGCGCGAGCGGGGCGCGGCGCGATGAGCGCCGCGAAGCGACCCGCGATCGCGCTCACCCCCGGGTCGAGGGTCCGCGTCCGCTCGGCCGGCCCGGACGACGAGGCGCTCGACTCGTCGGGCACGTTCCGGGGCCTCGTGTCGATCGGCGGGGACAACGCGCTCGCGATCGAGCTCGCCGGTCCGGACGCCGAGGAGAAGGGCCGGATCCGGCTCGTGCCGATCCCGGCGATCCTCGCGATCGACATCCTCGAGGCCGCGAAGGCCGAGGAAGAGAAGCGGAGCGAGCCGGAAACGGCGTCCGGCTACTTCCGGTAGACGGGCTTGCTGGGAGTTCCGTCGCGGAGCGAGCCCGCGAATTCGAACCCAGGTCGTCGGCTTCGAAGGCCGACAGGATAGTCCAGACTACCCCACAAGCCCGACCGGGCCGGGACGGGGTCCGTCCTATTTGTCCGTTGTGCGGTCGGCGTCCGGGGCCGGACCGGTCGCCCCGGCGGCCGGGAACCCGTCGAGGGTCGTCTGCGCGGTCGCGTTGGGGAAGAGAACGGAGAGCGAGTCGCCGAGCAGCTGGATGCGCTGACGGACGTACGGGGTGATCCCCTCCCGCTCGCCGAGCCGCTGGGCGAGGGGGAGGTACTTGCGGACGGACGCCTCGTAGACCGTGGAGAGGAGCTCGCCGTCGCACCGGCCGCCGCCCGGTCGCATCGCGGTGCACCGCCCGGTGAGGGGCGGACGACGGTAGACGGTGTCGCACGACTTGCAGCGGAACTTCTGGGTGGCGTAGCTCTTCAGGTTCCCCATGACGTCGGGCAGGAAGTGGGCGTTGAGGACGAGCGTCACCGCCTCGGCGACGTCGACGGCGCGGATCTCGGTGGCGAGCACGATCGAACGCTCGACCAGGTCGGTCATCGACCGACCCTCGCGATACGCCGAGCGGACCGGGCCGCCCGCGATGTCCGAGGTGTCGTGCGAGAAGCCATAGCCGGCGAGCGCCCCGGAGGAGCCCAGGCGATGGCCGACGAGGTCGAGCATCGGCTCGACCACGTGCGGACGCTGACGCTCGGCGGCGGCCCGGTACGCCGCGAGGGGATAGCGGCCCGAGACGTCGACGTTGTGCGCCTCCTTGTCGACCTCGGTGGCGACGAGCCGGGTCGTGAGCACGAGCGGCTTGTCCATGAGCGCGCCGCGGCTCGCGGGCAGGTACGCCCGGGAGAAGTTGAGGAGCGCGTCCACGAGGAGCGTCACCGAGTCCTCGTCCCCGTCGCAGTTGCGGCGCTTCGCGGCGTGGAACACGGGGGTCGCGAAGCACGCCTCGGCCTCGGTGAACCCGAGGATCCGTCCGGCCACGCCGCCCGAGGTGTGCGGCGCGAGCGCGACGACGATCTCGCCCACCAGGTCCTCCGGCGTCCGGGCGCGGTAGTACGGCTCGCCTCCGTAGAGCTCGGTGAGCTCGTCGTCGACGCACTGCGCGAGCCGCGTGAGGTAGCTCCCGCACGAGCGGGCGACCACGAGGTCCTGGGGGGCGAGCTCGACGAGCTGGTCCGGGTCCGTGAGCGGGGCCCCGGTCCAGTCGGTCGCGTAGCCGAGCCGACGCAACGTCGCGAGGTCCGTTCCGATCTCGCGGGGTCGGAAGTGGGTGAGCGGCAGGTCGGTGAGGTCGAAGCGCGCCGTGCCGTCCTGGTACACCGAGATCCCGTGGGCCGCGCGGAGGATCCCCTTCTCGATCGGCTCGGGGACCTTCCCCGGCGAGGTGAGCCCCTTCACGCCCTTCACGACCGGGACCTTCGGGAGACGCAGCCGACCGAGCGCCTCGCTCCACAGCCGGGCGACGGGTAACGGCTCCGTCACGATCGCTCCCGTCGGGACCGTGTGGCCTCCGCACGTGCACCGGCACCAGACGGTCGACCGGCCGCACGCCGGGCAGTTCCGCACACCGAGGTCGACGCGGACCCCCTCTCGCATCGTCCGCCGCGCGGCCTCGGGGATCGAGCGGGTCTGACCGCCCGCCGCGCCGACCGGGAACAGCCCGTGGACGTTCGGCTGCATCGCCCGCTGGTACGCCTTCTCGGGGCGGCCCACGCGACCGCCGACGCGCGACGGCCCCCGGGCGCGGACCGTCACGCCCGCGAGCCGGCTCACGTACTCGAGAGGCTCGGTCGGCACCGGGTCGAGCGGGGCGCGCCGTTCCAGCAGCGGGCCCGGAGCCTCCAGCCCGAGGCCGCCGACGAGCGCGGCGCTCGGATCGGGCTCCCCCCGCCAGAGGTCCCGGCCGTTCGGACCCGAGAGGTAGCCCAGCCGGGCGAGCGTCTCGCGCCACAACGGGTCCGAGGGGAGCTCGAGGGCCCCGTCGACCCACCGGCCCGACCGCTCGACGAACTCCGAGAGGGCTCGGATCTCGCCCGGTGCGAGGTCGTGCCAGAACAGCCCCCACCGCGGGTGGAGCGGAACCCCGAAAGTGGCGCCGATCCGGACCGCCTCGTCGTACGTCGCCGGTCGGATCGCCTCCTCCGGGGCCCCTGCGGCGCGGAGCTCCTCCGCGTGCCAGTCGAGCGAGTAGGCGCCGGGCGCGAGCGGCCGGTTGTTCTCCAGGAACTCTCCGAACGAGACGAGGATCTCCCCCAGGTCGAGGATCCGACGGACGCGCGGCCGGACCTCGAGGGCCGTCGCCGCGTCGTGGACCGCCAGCACGGTGCCGTCGTCGAGCTCGACGATCGGTCCGTCGATCGTATCGCACGCCGCCATCGCGCACGCCTTGCCCGGATACTCGAGCTTCACCTGGGTGCC
>JASHSX010000197.1 GCA_030040865.1 Thermoplasmata archaeon
GAGGTTGCCGTTTAGTATGATGGCGTGGGGGTCGTTGGCCAAAAGCGGGAAGATAGGGCTCGAGGCAGCCACGTACGCGTCGGGTGGGATCGTGGCAATCAGCGACTCGACGTTGGCGAAGGCCGGACTGGGGGCCAGAGAGTGGTCGTAGTAGGTGGCTTCGAACGGCGCCCCCGGCACGACGCCGAGATCCGGGAGCAGCGGGTTGATGGGGGCCAAGAGGAGATTAGCGACCACCACCGACCCAACCAAGCCGCCGAGGGCGAGCTTCTTCCGTCGTCTCCAAGCCGAGGGAGCCGCGACCCTCGTGGCCCGGGGCGGATTCGGTGTCGACCGGGATGCGATTCCGGCGCCATCGGACGCAGCGACGGTCCCCGGCCACGGCAGGCGAACCATGCCGTAGGCGAGGCCGATGAACAGTGGGCCAGCGGCGATCATGGTGTACTGGTGGCCCAGCGTCGTGAACCGCGAGCTGTCGCTCAGGAAGGTCCAGCCGATCCACGGGACCGAGAGAATGAGGGCGCGCGGAGAGAGCAGGGGGAGGAACGCGAGGGACGCGTAGAGGATGAGCCAGAACTCTGCCGTGAGCACGGTCTGTGGCGATGCGAGGATCGCGTGGAAACTCGCCGTTGGCGGGGTGCTGTTATCGTAGAACACGCCAGAAATCCCCGGGGGGACGGTCGGGGAGGCGACTCCGAGCAAGGGGGCCCCCCACACATTCATGAAGCTCAGGACGGCGACGTACGCGGCAATGGACCCCGCCATGAGGATCAGGGCCAGCCGGACCTCCTCGACCCTCCACCCCGCCCTTATCCCATCGCGGCACCGCTCGAGCAGAGCCCGGATTGCGGAACGGGGGGGAACTGATCTGGTCTTCGGAGACCACCACGCTCGCCAACCGCGAACGGCGTAGGGGGCGAGGAAAAAGAGACCGACGAAGAACGTAAAGACCGGGGCAATTTCGAAGGTGAGGAAGGATATCCCTGCGACCAGCAGCCCCCATCGATACCGGCCGGCCTGCCAGAGAGCGACGAGCGTGAAGAGTTCGAGCGGGAGAATCGTTTCGAGATGGAGAGAGAACGCGTCCCCGAGGTAACCCGGCCCCCAGGCCAGGAACAGCCCGGCGACGAGCAAGGATTTCCCGACGGACCCGGTCAGCCGACGGGTCAGGAAGTAGAGCGGTATTGCGGAGATCGCCACGAGCGCCGAGCGAAGGGCGAAGAGGGTCAGGGTCGATGGGAAGAGAGCGTAGAACGGCACGGCCCCGTAGAGCACGAGCGATGGGTGTACGAGTAAGAACGAACACCGGTCCTTAACGAGGCAGTCGTACGATTCGTAGAACGGGGGGTTGTGGCCGAAGGTCGCAGAAGCGACCGCCTGTGTCACGATGCCGGTGTCGGTGCTGTTCTGAGTCTGGAAGTTCGTATAGGCGGTGATCCCGGAATAGAGCGAGATCGCGAAGAAGGCGACCACGAGAACGACGAGCCAGAGGCGGGGGTCCTGCCATCGGACACGAGACCTCCGGAAGGCACGATCTTGGCCCGCCACGGGCGGCGATCGGTTCGGCGGCTAGATGAGGGGGATATTCGCGCAGTAACCGGAAGGGAAGGGCTCCCGCCTCCGAGGCCCTACGAGGAGTCACGAACTCCACGATTCCGAACATAAGAGTCGCCGGTCAGCTCCTTCGGCCGCTGAACTCGTCGATCTAAGGGCCGTTGCATCACTCGGCTCGCCCGAGTTGAAACAGCACTTTCACCCTCGCGTGACGCGGAGCTCGGAGTCTCCCGATCCAGGACCGGTTAGACGGAACGGGGATCCGACTGAATTCGTCTAGCCCTAATAATTAGTCATCATCTTATATACGACGTCCGGCTGGTCGGCGGCATGGAAGTCCTCGAAAAGTTGGACCGGCGTCAGATCGAAACGCTGACTGCGGTGCGCAAGGGCCAGAACGAAGTACGAGGCGCGTCCCTCAACTTCATCGCCGATGCCCTCGGGATCCGGGCGCCGTCGGCGCTCGGGCGCCTTACGACGCTCGAGCGGCTCCACCTCGTCACGCGGTATCGCGGCAAGACTCGTCTCTCCGCCCAAGGTGAAGCGTGCCTCTTGGAGTACCGGCGCCACCACCGCGTTGCGGAGAGCCTGTTCCAGCACCTCGGCTTGTCGGTGGACGCGACGCACGCAGCCGCCCTCGAGGTCGACCTCGCCTTCTCCCACCGCACGATCGATCGATTGTGCGAGGCAGAGGGTCACCCCAAGGAGTGCCCGCACGGCGAGCCGATCGCTCCCTGCTCGACTCGGGCGGGAACTGAAGCATCTTGAGCATGTCGGGAAATCGGAGGCCCCTCGAGGATAGCCCTGCGCCGCCCTCGACACCGTCGGCTACCCCAGTAGGCGAGTCCGACTCGGAGGCGCGTCCCCCTCGCAACCGCAGTGGTTCCAAGTTGTCGACCGGCGCGATCGTCGCGATCGCGGTCGTCGTTGTGCTCGTGGCCAGCGGCGTCACCTATGCGGTCTTCACGAGCAAGGCGCCCGGCAATCCCTGCTCTTCTTTCACGCCCCAGCAGCTCGGGGCGAATGCGTCGGTCGGCACCGTTTCCGGTAACACCACCCCCAACTACTCCGCCGCGACCACGACGAACGGTCCGATCAGCACCGTGCCGGTCGGCCAGACCATCAAGATCGTCGCCGCTGAGAATTTCTGGGGAAGCTTGGTGAGTCAGCTCGGGGGCAACCTCACGTCGGTCCTCAGCATCGTGAGCGACCCGAATGCTGATCCCCACGAGTATGAGGCCAACACCTCCGACGCGGCCGCGATCGCCGGAGCGAACTTCGTGATCGTCAACGGGGACGGATACGACGACTGGGCGCTTCAGCTGATCTCGTCCTCCAGTGCACCGGGACAGGAGATTCTGGACGTCGCGACGTTGAACGGTGTCTACGTCTCCGGCGGCATCGTCACCGGGAACCCGCATCAGTGGTACAATCCGCTCTACGTGAACCACACGCTCCTCGCGATGTACTCCGACCTGGTGGCGCTCCAACCCCAATCGAAGGCGGTCTTTCAGCAGAACTTCGCGAACCTCAACACCTCATCGGGGGGCGGTGCCCAAGGGGTCTCGATCGACCAGCTCTACAACCGAGCCAACCAGATCCGGGACGAGTTCAAGGGCACCGTGGTCGCTTCGACGGAGAGCATCTTCGTCTACCTCGCGAACTACACGGGACTCGACCTGATTTCGCCGCCGGCGTTCATGGAGGCCATCGCGGAGGGGAATGACCCGCCGGCGGAGAGCGTGGCCCTGTTCGAGTGTCAGATCGAAGGCGGTTACGTCAAGGTGCTCGTGTACAACGTGCAGACAATCACCGAGATCACAGACACGATCAAGGCACTCGCCGCATCGAACAATGTGACGACCACCTTCGTCAGTGAGACCATCCAGCCGCCGGACACCTCCTTCCAGGACTGGATGTACGGGGAGTACAACAACCTCGAGAACGCGCTCAACGCCTACGCGCTGGGGCAATGATCTCGCGTGGCGGATAGCATCGTGGTCCCCCGAGC
>JASHSX010000198.1 GCA_030040865.1 Thermoplasmata archaeon
GAGCGGATGGTGATGCGCTTTCTCGACACGCTGCGCCCCAAGGACCTCCGCCGGAAATTCTACATTCAGGTGGACAAGCGATCGATCACGATTCGGGCGATGCTACTTCAAATGATTCAGGGGGATCTCCAGCACAAGGGAGAGCTCAACGCGCTGCTCTGGCAGATGGACATCACCCCTCCTCGGGTCGATCTCGACCGAACCAACCGATTCTGAGTCGAACAAACATTACACGTACTCGCGCAGAACCCGGCACCGGGCAAGCGCCGCCGTTCAGTGGTTCTCGCGGATGTCCCGGGAGCGGGGAGTCATCCACTGCGGTGTTCCTCCTCGCGCTTCCGTGCGAGCTCGGCCTGACAGACCGCGTGGCTGAGCCGGGACGCCACCCACAGCGCCGCGAGGAGGGCGAACCCCGAGGCCACGAGGTAGGACAGCGCATAGCCGGCCGAGAGCGACGCGGTCTCCGTTGTGCGAGCGGCCGCGACCGTCGCGAGCATGGCCAACCCGACCGCGCCCCCGATCTGCCGCGCCGAGTTGAACAGCCCGCTCGCCACCCCCTGTTCGCTGGCGTTGACGCCGCTCGTCGCCCCGATCGAGGCGGCCGGAAGCGACAGGGCGACCCCGGTCGCCGTCAGGACCTGCCCGGGGAGAACGTTCACGAGGTAGCCTCCGCTCAGGTTGAGTTGGGCAAGCCAGAGCTGTCCGATCGCCATCACTGACAGCCCCAGCAACAGCGCCCACTTGACGCCGAGTCGGTCCACCAAGCGACGCGTCGCGAACACCGTGACGACGATCACGGTGACCGGGGACGGCAGGAGCGAGAGCCCCGTCAGGAGCGGTGAATACCGCAGGACATTCTGGAGGTACAGAGAGACGAAGTACGGGTAGGAGACCGTGATGGCACCCACGAGCGCCGTGGCGCCGATCGCGGCCCGGTGGGTTGGCGCCCGAAAGTAGCTGAACGGTAGGAGAGGGGCGCTGGATCGGCGCTCGACGGCCACGAACGCAAGGGCGAGCAGCACGGCGGCGACGAGCGAGACCAGCGTCAGCACGCTCACGAACCCGGCTTGCTCCCCGTTGCTCAGCCCGAAGATGAGCGCGGCGGCGCTGGCCGTGGCGAGGACCGCCCCGAGAACGTCGAGTCGGGGGCGCCCCGTGGAGGAATCGTTCGGGATCACGCTCGGGATGAGGAGGAGGAGCGCCGCTGCGATCGGGACGTTGACGAGGAAGATCCAACGCCAGCCCAGGAAATCGACGATCACCCCTCCGGCGACCACGCCGGCCGAGGCGCCGGCCGCCGTCGCGGCCTGAAAAAGACTGAGCGCGCGAGTGCGGACCGGTCCTTCGGGGGTTCCCGCCGCTAAGAGGGCGAGCGCCGACGTCGAGACGAACGCCGCGGCGGCTCCCTGGACCAGACGCGCGCCGATCAGCATCGGAGCGGAAACGGAGAGCCCGCAGGTCAGGGACGCGATCGCGAACCCGCCGAGCCCGAGGGCGAGTAGTCGTCTCCGGCCTAGGAGGTCGCCAAGCCGCCCCCCGAAGAGGAGCAAGGACCCGAACGTGAGCGCGTAGCCGGTGACGATCCACTGGAGCTCGGCCGGAGCGAAGGCGAGCTGCCGCTGTATCGTCGGCAGTGCCACGTTGACCACGCTGAAGTCGAGTTGGAGCACGAACTGCGCCGCGCTGGCGAGCGTGAGGACCGTGATCACGTTCCTTGTTCGGTCGGTTGCCCCCGTTGGTCCGAGCGGCGGAGCGTCGGTGCTCAACCGAACCACGCCCAGAAGACCTCCCCCACGGGTCCCACGGCCACCGCTCCGTAGAGGTAGGCGGTCACCAGAGCTAGGCCGGCCAGTACGGCGGGCCACGTCACGAGCTTCGGGCGGTATTCTCTCGCCAGGTGTGCGTAGATCGAGAACGCCATCATCGCCACGATGAGGAAGCCCCCGTAGGCGACGGTCGCCGGCACGACCAGCAGGACCACCGAGAGGAGCTGTAGGACGCCGCCCAGCGGTTGGACCCAGGGGGCGAAACCCCACCGATGGAACTCCTCCTTCCGCGCCTCACCCGGGCGAAGGTCGAAGTACCCGTACCAGACGAACGCCGCTCCGAGGAATATGCGAAGGGCGTATCCGACGACTTCGAGAAGGATCAGCGGTCCTTCCCCCCGGAGGTCGAGTCAGAGTGACCCGAACTGCTCGTCGCTCGATCCCCGCCGACCGGCGCTTCGTCCGACGGGCGCCCCCGCGACAGCAGTACGGGGATCACGAGCAGGCCGATGACCGTCGCCAAGATCAATGCGGCCAGACGCAAGCCCAAAGCGTCGGCAATCACGCCGAGCCCGACCACCGGTGCGCTGAGGCCGAGGTAGGCGGCGACGTAGAACGCCGAGAACACCTCGGCCCGCTCGCCGGGCGGCGCCGCCTGTGTGAGGAGACCGATTCCACCCCGGAGCAGGATGCCGAAGCCCGCGCCGCAGATCACGGCGCCGACGAAGAACGGAACCGATGTCCCGGTCCAGACCGCGGCGGTGATCGACGCCAGACCGACGGGGACACAGGCCGCGCCCGAGCGAAGGGTCCACTGTTGGGGTAGGCGGCGGACGGCGATCGACGCGACGGCGGCGGAGCCGAAGGCGAGGAGGACGGTGGCACCGCTCACGGCGTGGTTCGTGATCTTGAGATCCACCGAGAGGAACGAGGGGGAAACCCCGCTGAATAGACCCGCCAGAGCAAAGCCGATGAACGCGGCCAGGGCGGCCAATGCGAAGGTCGGGCGAATCTCCGCCGGGACGCGAATGGCCCCGTGTACGCGCGAGGCCGGGGGAACGGGGGAACCTCCGCGCAGTACCAGGACGGCCCCGAGGCCCGCCACGAGAAGCGCGAGCAGGACCCAGAACGACAAGGTGAGCGGATCGGGTCCGTACTGCGCGAGGATCCCCGCATAGAACGGACCGACACCGACCCCCACCCCGGTGATCACGGCCACGGTGAGGGCGGCACGTCTCGGGTCCCTCCTCGGCTCAAAGTCCGTTAACGCGGCCGAGGCGGTGTTGGCACAGAGCCCTACCGACATCCCCGAAATGACCCGGGCCGCGATCAGCCAGATCACGCTCGATGCGAGGAGGAATAGCACGGTACTCACGATCGCGACGAGGACGCTGAGAATCAGCACTGGACGCCGGCCAATTCGATCGGAGAGCCGGCCGAAGACGACCAGCATCAATACGAGCCCCGCCGCGTAGGCCGCGAAGATGACGGTCAG
>JASHSX010000199.1 GCA_030040865.1 Thermoplasmata archaeon
CATCCGATCGGTACCCGCGAGGACCCGGGCCGGGACGGCCGGCTCGACTACAACATGGCCCAACTCGGGGATCGGGAGGCGTTCGCGACCGACCTTCTGCCCGCTGTCACCCCGTACCTGCCCCGGTTCGAGACGTCGGCGGCCCGCCTCGAGAACTGCTGGGGCGGCTACTACAACTTCAGTCCGGACGGGCTCCCGGTCGTGACGGAGGAGCCGTACGGGGTCGTCTTCGTGGGCGGGGACTCGGGGAGCGGGATCATGAAGGCGGACTCCCTGGGCCGGATCGTCGCGGCCGTCTGCGACGGAGCGCCGGAGGCCCGCCTGTTCACGGGCGAGCGCTACCAGAGTACGCGGCTCGCGCTCACGCAGCGCGAGGTCCGCGACGAGCGGATCATCCTCTGACGCCGGCCGGGGCGGGTCCGGCCAGCCTTATGCCGAGTCGGGCCTCGAGGGTACCGTGGCACGGATCCGGGTCGAGTTCGTCTACAGCGGGCTGCGGGTGCGGAATCTCCGGCGGTCCCTGGCCTTCTACCGCAAGCTGGGGTTCCGAGTGCACCGCCGAGGCCAGATGGGGCACGGGGGCCGGTGGGTCCACCTCGCGTTCCCCGGCGCGGCGCAGCGCGTGGAGCTCAACTACTACCCCCGCGGGAACCCCTACTACACGCCGATCCGCACGGGGACCGAGTTCGACCACTTGGGATTTCGCGTCTCGGACGTCGACGGCTGGGAGGCCGAGCTGCGTCGTCGCAAGATGCCGATCGTGGCCCGCATCCGGGAACCGCACGAGAACATCGTCTACACGCGCGACCCGGACGGCAACTGGATCGAGTTCTTCGGACCGGTGGCGGAGTAGCCGGCGGGTCGCCCGATCCCCGACCCGGACTCAGGGCACGTCGGCCGGACCGGGAGCGGCCGGCACCGGGGGCACCGCCCGCGAGGCGCTGCGGAGCACCAGGCGGCGGTACGCGTCCAGATAGACGGCCGTGAAGAGGAAGTACGTCACGAAGAGCGGCGCCATGACGAACGCGAGCGGCGCGAACGAGGCGACGAGGAGCAGCGGGTCGGTGAAGAACTGTCGCAACAGCTCGGGGAACTCGTTGCCGACGACCCACCCGGTCAGGACCGCGACGCCGAGGGACCAGCCGAAGGCGACCCAGGAGGCCCACCGGGCGTACCGTCCGACGAGCTGGTCGACCAGCGTGACCAAACCGAGGAAGAACGTGCCGAACGCGAGTGCGACGAGCCCACCGACTGTCCACGCGAGCGCGCTGGGAGGTCCCAGGCTCCCGGGGCCCCCGTAGACCGTGCCGAGGACCGCGATCGATACCGTGGCCCCGGCGAAGATCACGAGGGCCGCGCGGACGAGGCGGTGTCCGGAGCGGATCCGCTGACGGTGGGCTTCGGTCCACTCGTGGCGGCCCCGGTACATGAGGTAGAACCCGAGGACCGTCGTCCCGAGACCGATGTAGTAGAATCCGATCCAGCCGTGATCGAGGTAGCCGATCGCGAAGAACTGGTACGCTTCGGTCGCGCCCTCGACGAGAAAACCCACCGCGAACGTCAGGAGGGCGATTCGGTTCAGTCGAGTCATCGCGGGGGTCCGTGTCCCAGGCTCGCCCGTCGGCGCACCGGTCGTCCGGTCTTCGCGGAAGGGGTCGTTCGCGACTCCTACGCCGGTTCGATGCGGACGACCGTCCGGCCGTCCGGGCTTGTCGTCCCGGCCGGGTTCATCGACGAGTTCGCCGTTCCGCACGTCGTGCACCGGACCATCCTCGACGGTGCGGCGGGCATGGCCCCTGCATCGGAATCGGGTATAACAAGCCGGACGGCGGCGACCTGACCGCGCCCCGAACGGGTATGCCCCGAGGGGTCGTGGGGGGACCGGTCGACGAAGTACGATGTCGCGCCTGGTACTCTGCTCGCTGCCCGCGGACCGGAGACCGTTGCGGCCCTCTCGAACATCGGAGCGGGGAGGCGTGGCGTTCGAACATCCCCGCGTCGAACTCGGCTCGGACGCCGAGTATCGGTACTGGAACGCCCGGGCCCGGGAGTATCTCCGAGAGTCCGGCCGCGATCCCGCAGCGCTCGAGCGGACCGACGCGACGATCAACTACGCCCAGAACCGGGTGATCCTCTTCCGACTCCCCGATCCGGACGATGAGCTTTCGGTCGCGGGAACCGTCTCCCATGAGGTGCTCCACGCCGTGCTCGACCAACTCGGCGAAGGCGGGGCGGCTCGGTCCTTGGACTCGGTCGCCCGGCCCGCCGGCCGGGCGGACCGGATCGGGGGCGTCTGACGTCGACCGGTCGTCAGCGTCGACGACGGCGTCGTGGGGGAGTCGAGCGCCGGGGCTTTTCGGGCCGGCCGCTCCGCAGGGCGCGGATCTGCCGCGGGGTTCCCGTGAACAGCGTTCGTGAATCGACGAAGCAGAGCGCGTTCCCAGACGGGTCGTCGACGTAGAACGACCGTTCTCCCCAGGGCCGGACCGTGACCTCTCCCAGGGGATTCGCAGGGTCGCCGTGGAGGTACCCCGGGGTCCGGCAGCCGAGCCGCGTCGCCCGCCGATAGATCGCCTCGATCTCGTCCGTGGCGAAGTAGACCGCTTCCGTGGGCCGCGAGCGGGTCCCCGGATCCTCGGCGGAACGGTCCACGATCCCAAGGATGACCGAGCCACAGTCGAAGTAGACCCGGCCCTCGACGATCGGCCTCCCCCGGCGCCCCAGCAGCGACTCGTAGAATCGTCGGGACGCCCGGAGGTCGTCGGCCGACACGAGAATGCGGAATACCCGAGGGCCTGCGCCGCCCGTCACGGATGCTCTCCGGCCCCCCGTCCGGCACTGGTCCCGCCCAGATGACGGTTGGGGCCGGCCGATCCCTCAGTGACGGTCGCCGCTCCGGGCTAAATATGCCGGAAAAGTTGAGACACGGTGGACCGGGCGCGTCGACGCGCCGGGTCCGCGTTCCGTTCCGTGGGGGGTGGTAGGGTGTCGGCACAGCGGGGGAAGTTCGGCCGAGTCCCGCTGCCGGTCTACGCCATCATCGGCCTCGCGGCCGCCGCGGCGATCCTCTCGGGCCTTGCCGCGTTCACACCCTGGTATCAGAACACGGGGGTCCTCCACGAGTCCGGGATCAACATCTCGTACATTCAGAACTACACCCCCGGCAACGGCGGCGATTTCTTCACGTGCACGCAGTACGTCACCTCGAACTACACCTCCTGCGGGATCACGTTCTACACGTACAGTTCGGGGAACGGCACCCAGTTGCTCTCTGACCTCTACCTCGTCGTGTTCAGCACTTCGATCACCACGGCCGTCCTCGCCGGGGCCTGCGCCGCCACGATCACTTCCGGGGTCGGGCGCCAGACGCGGGCCCGTCGTCTCCAGGTCGCGGTGGTCGTCCTCCTCGTGGGCGCGATCGCGGTCTGCGCCGTCGGCTCCGGGGCGCTCCCGGCGCTCCAGAGCCGAGCGCTCGACCAATCCAACGCCTGCCCGGACGAACCGGCGTCGAACTCGCCGTGCACGACCTTCTTCGGTCAGGCGGCCCAAGCCGGGTGCACGAAGAGCACGTGCCTCGAGACCAACCTCACCTGGCATCCTACCGCCGGGTGGTTCGAATCGGTCGGAGTGCTCGGCCTCCTCGTCGTGGCGTTCGTCCTCCTTAGGCTCCAGCCGATCGCCGGGCGCTGCCCATCGTGCGGCGGTCTCAACGTCTGGACGGCCAAGTTCTGCGACCGGTGCGGGAGCGCCCTCCCGCTGGCAGAACCGCCCGGTCCTCCTCGGATGAAGATCTGAACCACCCCTGCGGGGCCGGCCGAACCGGTCGGGGGTGCCCGGTCAGACTCCGGTCGACGGCTCCCAAAGTTCGAGGCGGTTCCCGTCGGGGTCCCGGAGATGCGTGAACTTCCCGATCTCCTCGGCGTCGGGCCCTTCGTGGATGGGGTCCACCCGGACCCTCGTCCTCTCGAGCCGGGCGACGAACCCCCGGAGGTCCTCGACGCGGTAATTGATCATCGCCTGGTTTCGTCGGGCCCCCTGCGGACCCTCCGCGGCATGATGGCGAACACCGTGTGGAGCTACTTCCGCGGGTTCGTGAGGGAACGGTAGTAGATCTCCTGATAGTTACACGCCCTGCCCCAAGGATCGCAACGGGAGGCCGATCGCGCG
>JASHSX010000200.1 GCA_030040865.1 Thermoplasmata archaeon
CGGGGAGCGGCGCGAGCATGCTCTTGGAAAGGTCGAGCAACAGCACGTTCCGCTCCCGCGAGGGGACCGGCGCCGCGGGGGTGGTCCCGTCGTCCGCCATCGAAGATGCGCCCACGGTCGGTTCGGGGGCTCCGGCCACTAGTTCCGGGAGCCCTCCCGGTCGGCTCCGCCACTGCGCACGAACCATTTACCTAGGATGGGGTATTTGGGGCTTCCGCCGCGGTCGAGGGCGCGGAGCGGGCGGACCGCGCGACCGGGACGACCCCGGCCGTCCGCAGGCTACGTCCCGGGGCGGCGCGGCAGCGGCTTCCCGCAGTGGCTGCAGGTGGTCCGAAGCGGGAGGTTCGGCGCGCCGCAGAACTCGCAGACCTTGGATCCCCGGATCGTTCGCTTCGGATCGGTCGGTGGCACGTACGCCGACGAGGCCGTCGCGAGGGTCTTCGACTCGTCCGAGCGCCGGCGGGCGAAGACGATCACGGCCAGGACGAGTCCGACCAGGATCGCCAGCAGGAGGAGGATCGCCCCGGAGAGCCAGTTCATGGCGCCGGGCGCGACCGACACGGCGATCGACGGGAGCGCCGTCGCGTTGGAGGCCCCCAACCGGTCCCGGACCGTGAGCGTGGGGGCGTCGGCCCCCGCGGATGCGAAGGCGTGCGTCGTGTTCTCGCCGTAGCCGACCGCACCGTCGCCGAACGCCCAGCTGAAATTGTACGGTCCGCCGGCGCCTCCCGAGGCGGTCGCCTGGAACGTGACGGATGCCCCCACCGTCGCCGACGTCGGCGCGCTCGTCACGGAGATCGCGATGTCGGAGACGACCACGGTGACGGACCCGATCGCGGTCGCGTGGTTCGAGTCCACGACCGAGATCTGGGCGATGTCGCTACCGGTGTCCGCGAAGGCGTGCTGCACGGTCGATCCGGCGGCTGGGGTGTTCGTGCCGGTGAACGTCCAGCGGTAAGACTCGTACGTGCCCGAGCCGTTCTCGGCGCTGGCGGAGAAGGTGAGCGACGTGAGCGGGGCCGCGGCCAGCGAGGAGGCCGCGGCCGTGGCGCCGAGCGCGGGGCTCACCAGCAGCGAGAACGCCGGGGACGTTTCGGCGCCGGCCGAGTCGGACACCGTGCAGGAGGGAGCGTAGTCTCCGGCCGCTCCGTAGACGGCTTCGGGGTCCGATCGAGAGCCGATCGCGGTCGAATTCGGGAGGCCACCGCCGAAGGCCCAGGTGATCGAGTAGGGGGACGTCCCGTTCGCGACCGAGCAGTCGAACGCGACGCCCTGGCCCGCGTCGAGCGTCGTCCGGTTGACCGACGCGACGACGGAGAGCGGAGGGTCGACCAGGACGTGGGTCAACGCCGGCACCTTGGTCGGCTCGGAGTCGGTCACCTGGCAGGCCACGGTGGCGGTCCCGGTCGCTCCCAGCTCCACGCTCTCGCTGGCCGCTCCGAGAGCGAACGTGCTCCCGCCCGAGTAGTTCCACGCGTAGGAGTACGGGGACTCGCCGCCGACGGCGCTGCACGAGAACAGGTCGCTCTGACCCAGGTCGATCGTCGTGCGATCGGCGAAGACCGAGACGGTGAGGCTCTCGAGGGCGCCGAGGGTGAGGACGTTCGACGTCGACGCGACGAGGGTCGGGTCACCGGTCCCGCACGCCGCGCGGCAGTCCGAGGTGTTGAGGTAGAACGAGTAACTGTCGCCGGGCGTGAGCGTGACGCTGAAATTCTGCTGGCTCGCGGACGTCAGGGCCTGGACGAGCTCGGGCGCTTCGGTCCCCTCCACCGCGTAGAGGTCGTAGCTCGCGAAGGCGAGGAGCCCGCCGTAGGTGGCGTTGTTGGTCCACTCGAGGGTGGCGCCGGTCGAGGTCACCTTCGTATCGTTCAGGAAGGCGGCGGTCGGCTGGGTGAGATTGAGGAGGTTCGAGGTCGCCGTCTCCTGCGAGCAGAAGATCTCGAGAGTGCACGTCTCGTAGTTCTCGACCACCTGCCAATCATAGTCCGTGGCCGGCGCGAGTCCCGTCACCACGGTTGAGGTCGTGGCGTCCGACGGGAACACCGCGATGACCCCGAGGGTCCAGGCCGAGGCAGCGCTCGCCTCCTCGAGAGTGTAGTTGTAGAACGTTCCCGACGTCACATCGGTCCAGCTGAGGCTCACCGCCGTGGGATCTTGTCCGGGGGCACTCAGCTCGGCGGTCGCGAGCGGCGCGCTGCGCGCCGACGGGCTCCCGGCGGGGGAGGCGACCGATCCTGCCGGGGCCGCGACCGACGAGCCCAAGGGCCCCGCGAGCGCCGCGGGAGACGTCGGGGACGCGACCGGGACCGAGAGCGCCGCCAGGACGACCGAGAGGACGAAGACGGTCCCGAGAGCGGTCGCTCGAGCCCCGACCCGGAGGCGACGCGACCGAAACACGGGAAATCTGTTACAGCTGGTCTCCCCACGTCCATATACGTTGCGCCACCGGACGACTCCGCACGTGTGCGCATACGGTCCGATGCTGCCCGGGAGATCTCCAGTCGCCGTCCCCCGGGGTCGTACGGCGTCGTCGCCGGGGTCAAGGTTATAAATCGCACCCGGGTCGCCGCGCCCGCATGGGCAACATCCGCCAGACGTACATCAAGCGGGTCGCGATCGAGCTGATCCGCCACTCTCCCAACGACTTCTCCGGAGATTTCGCCCACAACAAGCAGAAGGTGCTGGAGCTCACCGATCTCGGCGTCGTCGTCGACGGGAAGATTCAGGTGACGCACAAGAAGCTCGCGAACCGGATCGCGGGCTACGCGACGCGCTACATGAAGCGCAAGCGCGGCACCTA
>JASHSX010000201.1 GCA_030040865.1 Thermoplasmata archaeon
GCCTCGCCGGGCGACGTCGCGGAAGCGGCCGAGATCGGCGTCGCGATCGCCCAGAAGATCATCGGCGAGGCCCGGCGAAAGGCGGACGTCGGAGGCTTCGAGAGCGGCACGCAGCTCCTCGAGCGGCGCAAGAAGCTCGGACGGATCACGACGAGCACCAAGGCGCTCGACGAGCTCTTGGGCGGCGGCGTCGAGACTCAGGCGATCACCGAGTTCTCCGGCGAGTTCGGCACGGGGAAGACCCAGATCGCGCACCAGATCGCCGTCGACGTCCAGCTTCCCACCGCGCAGGGCGGGCTCGGGGGCGATGTCGTCTACATCGACACGGAGAGCACGTTCCGCCCCGAGCGGATCGTCGACATGGCGAAGGGCGCCGGCCTCGACCCGGCCGCCACCCTGGAGCGGATCCACGTCGCGCGGGCGTTCAACTCGAACCACCAGATGCTCCTGGTCGCGAAGGCTCAGGAGCTGGCGCGCGAGCGGCCGATCCGCCTGCTCGTCGTCGACTCGCTCACCGCCCACTTCCGGTCGGAGTACATGGGCCGCGGGGAGCTCGCGCCGCGCCAGCAGCACCTGAACCGGCACCTCCACGAGCTCCTCCGCTTCGCCGACACGTACAACGCCTCGATCGTCGTCACGAACCAGGTCTCGGCGCGCCCCGACATCCTGTTCGGGGACCCGACCCGCCCGATCGGCGGGAACATCGTCGCGCACGCGGCGACGTACCGGGTCTACCTGAGGAAGTCGAAGCCGCCCCGGCGGATCGCCCGGCTGATCGACTCGCCGAACCTCCCCGAGGGGGAGGCGGTCTTCTCGCTCACCACCGAGGGGATCCGCGACTAACCGGTCCGACCAGCTCCCGACCGGTCCTCGCCGTGGATCCACCGGAGCCCACCGGGCCAGCCGCGCTCCGAACGGCGCAGAATCGATCGATAGTACGGAGTGATCCGGCTCACCCGGTATCGACCCGCCCGAAGCGGGCCGACCGCGTAGTTCGCGACCGCCGCACGGCCGAACTGGTCCCGCCGAGTCCTTCCCTCCTCGGATCCCAGGCGTGGGACGGGAATCCACTTCGGATGGCGCATCAGCTCCCACGTACTGGCAGGCGATCCGTTGGGGGCTCGGTAGACCGACCCGCCCACCGGGTCGACTGCGCCCCAGCTTCCGCCGCGGTACACTTCGCAGACAGCGTGGCCCCGGTACGCGGCGCCGGTGTCGGCGAGGTACACGAGGCGCGCGGGCAGCCCCAGGACCTGGTAGAGTGCGCAATCGACGCGCGCCAAGTCCGTGCACCAGTCCGAGCCGCGCGCGACGATCTCCTCCTCGGTGCCGCCGAACCTCAGGTCTTCGAGTGCGGGAGCAGTCCGCTCGGCGAGCCGGCGGGAAGCTCGGGCGACGGCCCGCACCTTCGCTTCAGGCAGCCCGCCCTCGACCATCCCTTGCGCGAGCCGCTCGAGCCGCGGGCGCGTCCCCGGACGGTACGGGGAGACAAGGGACGTGTACTCTCGGTACAAGTACGGTGCGGACCGCTCGTCGAGCCCAATCATCGATCGGAGGAGGCGCCGGTCGATCGAGCCCGCCGCGTGCGGGTCCCTCGCCATCATGCGGGAATATGCCCGTCCGAACCAGCGAGGTCCGAAGTACTCGGGCGGGAGCCGCGGATGGACGTCCCGGACAGTCATGGCCCCGGACCAAGCCCCGGGGAAGAGCAATGCCCGCCGCCTTATCGGGCTAAGGGGCGACGGTGGGAACCCCGCCCGACACCGAGCCAGGCGACGCGACGCAGGGCAGTCGCCTTCACGTAGAGGAGAACCCGTGCGCCGGGACGCAGACCCATCTGCCGGACCGTCTCCGACGCCACGGTGACCCGGATCCGCACTCGACCGCACCGCACCATCACCATTCGCCCGAGCCGGCCGGGTCCCGGGGCGATCCGTTCCACCGTTCCGGGGACCACGTTGCGTGCGCTGGTCGGGAACCGGCGACGAGCGACAAGCACCGACTCCGGGTCGAGGAGGAGTCCGACCCGTTCGCCGTCAGCGGCGGGAAAGGTGACCCGGAGCCGAACGCCGTCCCCAATCTCGACCGTAGGTGCCGGCGCACGGCGGTACGTCCCATCGAGCCGATTGGCGAGCGGCGGCGCCGCGAGCGGCCGCCCGTCGACGAGCTCGACGGCGTCGAACCCGTCCCGGACCAGCCGGTAGCCGAGCTCGGTCAGCTGCGAGGCACCGTGGGCCCGGCCCCCGCGCGCGCTCGCGACGACCGGGCCCCCGAACGCCCGCCCGAGGCGGGAGATCCGGTAGACGGCGCGGTCCCGCGAGATCCCGATGCGGCGGCTCGCGGCGACGACCGACTGCTCCTCCCCGAGCGCGTCCAGGAGGGCGAGGTCGGTGGACGTCACGACGCCGGCGCGTCGCGGCATCACGCCCCCGTCCGGGCCGGACCGAGCGGATGGATCTCGGTGGGGTCGACGTTGAACCGCAGTCGGCTCCCGTTCGCGGGCAGCGGGTTCGGCCACGGCCGGGGCAGCCGCACGACGACCAAGAGGTCGTCCACGTGGACCTCGAGGCGCATGCCCTCGGGGGTCGGACGGGCGCTCCGGACGACGCCCTCCCACGTCGACGGCGCGCCGATCGTCGGCGCGGCGATCGGGTTCCCCAGGGCGACGCCGCCCGGGCCGGCCCGTTCGAGGAGGAACGCCGAGAACGGCCGGTCCCGCCCGGCCTCGAGCGCCGGTCGCTCGTAGACGTTCTCGTACCCGACGAACCGGGCGACGAACGGGTCGGTGGGCCGCTCGAGCAGGTCGACCGCGCCGCCGGCGAAGCGGGGCCGGCCCTCATCGAGGACGAGGAACGAGTCGGCGACCGAGAAGGCGAGGCCCGGGTCGTGGGTCACGACGACGATCGGGATCCGCTCGGTGGCGCGCAGGTCCCCCAGGACGACCCCGAGCTCGTGGCGCGCCGTCACGTCGAGCGCCTGCCACGGCTCGTCCCACACGATGAGCTCGGGCTCGGCGGCGAGGGCGCGCGCGAGCGCGACGCGTTGCTGCTCGCCGCCGCTGAGCCGGTGGGGGCGGCGGTTCTGGAGCGCGGTGAGCCGGAACCGCTCGATCAGCTCCACCGTCCGGTCGTGGGCGTCGAGCCGCCCGCGGAGCTCGAGGGGGTAGCGGACGTTCCCGAAGACGGTCCGCTGGGGGAAGAGGCCGAGCCCCTGGGGCACGTAGCCGAGCCCCCGCTCCTCGGGCATCCAGCGGGAGATGTCCTCGCCGTCGCGCAAGAGGCGGCCGCGGCGCACGGGCAGGAACCCCGCCAGCGTGCGAAGCAGGGTCGTCTTGCCGGCCCCGGAGCTCCCGAGCACCGCCACGGCACGACCCGGCGCGAGCGCGAGGTCGATCGGTCCCAGGTGGAACTGTTCGAGGTCGCTCTCGAGACCCTCGGCCCGCCACTCGGTCACAGCGCGAGCTCTCCCCGCCGCCACGGCAGCCAGCCGGTCCGCTCCCCGACGCGGACGACCAGGAAGATGGCGAACGAGATCAGGAGGAACAGCGAGCTCACCGCCGCCGCGTCGGTCCAGTCGCCGAGCTGGAACAGGTTGTAGACGTAGACCGAGATCGTGTTCGTGAGGGGGCCCGTGTACGGTCCGCCGGGGTAGACGTAGTACGCGAGGATCAGGATGCCGCCGATCTCGCTCACCGCCCGGGCCCAGGTGAGGAGCAGCCCCGCGACGATCCCCCGCGCGGCGATCGGGAGGGTGACCGTGAGGAACGCCGTACCGCTGCCGGCGCCCAGGGAGCGGGCCGTCTCCACCACCCGACTGTCGACCGCTTGGAACGACAGCTGCGCGGCGACGACCGTGTACGGCGCGCTCACGATCGCCATCACGAGCACGACGCCCCA
>JASHSX010000202.1 GCA_030040865.1 Thermoplasmata archaeon
CCCTCGATCCCGGCTCCCCCCGACCCGGGCCTGTTGAGGGAGGCGCTCCTGCGGGACGCCGAGCGGGCCCTCGCCGAGGCGTGGGACCCCTCCGTCCATGTCGAGGAAGCGGTCCGGGCGGACGCCGACCTCGACCGCGTGCGGAACCTGGTCGGTGAGCGGCTGGGCAGCTGGGCCTCGCGCGACGCGCCGGAACTGGACCCGGGCGATCACGCCGCGGCGGCGCGGTCGGCGCTGCGCCCGCCGACGGCCGACCCTTCCCGGACCGTTCCCGCGGGGTTGCTCGACGCGCGTCGATCGCTCGCCGAACTGTACCGGTCGATCGAAGCGACCCAGCGCGCGCTTACCGAGGCGATCGCGACCTCGGTGCCTTCGCGCGCCCCGAACCTGAACGCGCTCCTCGGTCCCGACCTCGCGGCCCGGCTCCTCGCCCAGGCCGGAGGGCTCGACCGGCTCGCCCGGCTGCCCGCGAGCACGATCCAGGTACTCGGGGCCGAGCGGGCCTTCTTCGACCACCTGCGCCGGGGGACGCCGCCCCCCCGCCACGGGCTGCTGTTCCTCCATCCGTCCATCCAGTCGGCGCCGCGTTCCGACCGGGGCAAGCTCGCGCGCGCCCTCGCAGGCAAAGTGGCGATCGCCGCCCGCCTCGACCGCGCGGGCGCGGCGGTCAATCCCGGCCTCGGGCGCGCGTTCGACCGGCGTCGCGACGAGCTCACGGCCCGCCGGGGCGCGGGCGGAACCGGGCGCGCGAAACGGCGGCTACGGCCGCCACTTGACGGTGCAGCCCGCGACCATTAGCTCCGACGGGGCGACCTTCTCTCCGGCGAGCGCCTGGTCGAGCGCCCGCGCGAGATAGTGCTCGGTGACCTGCTCGGGGTGCCGGTGGTCGTTGTCGATCCGCCCCTGGAACAGGAGCTTTCGCTCGCGGTCGAACAGCATCGGATGCGGGGTCACGAGGGCGCCGTAGGCGTGGGCGACCTGCTGCGACTCGTCCTGGAGATACGGGAACGGGTATCCCTGCTCCTTCGCCCGGCTCGCCATCTCCTCGATCCGGTCCTCGGGGTACGCCCGCGCGTCGTTCGAGTTGATCATCACGAACGCCACGCCCTTCGGGCCGTACTTCCGGGCGAGGTCGATCATCCGGCCTTCCCACGCCCGGACGTACGGACAGTGGTTGCACCAGAACGAGACGAGGAGGTACGGCGTCGACGCGAAGTCCGCGAGGCGGTACGTCTTCCCGTCCGTCGCCGGGAGCGCGAAGTCGGGGGCGCGGTCGCCCGCATGCAGGGCGAAGTTCTCGAGTTCGGCCATGCCCCCACGAGAGGGCGTGCCCTGATAGCGTTTTGAGGCGCTCCTCGGGCGGTCGACCGATGCGTGACGCCGGCGGAACTCCCGCGATCGAGGTCGACCCGTCGGTCACGGTCGCGGCCAACGTCGCCGCCGAGGAGGAGCTGCTGGCGGAGGGCGGTCCGTCGGTCCGCGTCGCGGTCTTTCGGAACTTCGCGCTGTCGTTCGGCGTGGGCGTCCCCCTGCGGGCCCCGTACCTCGAGCGCGCGCGCGCGCAGCGGATCGCGGTCGTCCGCCGGACCGGCGGAGGCACCGGGCTGCTCCACGCCCCCGGCGACCTCGCCTGGACGATCGTGCTGCCCCGCTCCCATCCCCTCGTCGGGCGCGGCTTCGTGCGGGCGTACGGCCGGCTCGGGGCCGGTCTCGTGGCGGCGCTCCGAGACGAGGGGATCGTGGCCGGCTGGACTGCGGCCCCGGGCGCCGACGAGGGCTACTGCCTGCTCGGCCCCCGCGGACAGGTGCTGCGCGCAGGGGATCGCGTGCTGGGCGGAGCCGCGCAGAAACTGACCGCCCGCGCGCTCCTCCACCACGGCATCGTGCCGCTCACGATCGACCGACCGGCGCTCGGTAGCCTGTTCGGGCTCACCGGGCCGACGCTGGAGGAGCTCACCTCGCTCCGGGAACAGCGCGTGACGGGGGACCCGTCGGAACTCGCCGCGCGCCTCGCGGCCCGGCTGGGCGAGTCGATCGCGGACCCCTCGTAGGTCCGCAGATCACGGGCGGGCCGTGTCCCACAGCGTCGCGGCGGCCGACTCGGCCCCGGCGCGGATCGTCTCCCACGGGATTCCCACCAGCTCTCGGTGGCGGACCACGGCCCGACCGTCGACGTAGACCGAATCGATCGCCTCCTCCGAGGCGGCGTAGGCGAGGTGCGAGACGATCGCCTCGGGTCGCGCGGGCAAGAGGGACGGATGGTCGAGCCGGACCAGCTGGAAGTCGGCGCGCTTTCCGACCTCGAGCGAACCGAGCTCGGCGCCGGCCCCCAGCGCGCGGGCGCCCTCGATCGTCGCGAGGTCGAGCAGCTCCGCGGCCGAGAGGGCGGTCGCGTCCCACCGCTGGTTCTTCTGGACGAGCCCGGCCACGTGCATCTCGCGGAGCATCGAGAGCGAATTGTTGCTCGCCACCGAGTCGGTGCCGAGGCCGACGATCGCCCCCTGGGCCCGAAGCTCGACGACCGGGGCGACGCCTCCGGACGCGAGCTTGAGATTCGAGCTCATGCAGTGCGCGACGGCGACCTTACGCTGGGCGAGGAGCCCGATCTCCTCGCCGGTCAGCCAGACGGCATGCGCCGCCACCTGCCCGGGCCCCAGGAAGCCGATCGCGTCGAGCCAGGGGACCGGGCGCTTCCCGGTCTTCGCCTCGTGCTCGTGGACCTCTCGGCGGGTCTCGGAGAGGTGGTAGTGGACGAGCGTCCCCTCGGCGTCGGCGAGCGCTCGGGCCGCGAGCCAGGTCGCCTCCCCGCAGACGTAGACGCCCTGCGGGGCCACGAGCGGGGTCACCCGAGGGTTCCCCTTCCACCGCCGGACGAACGCCCGGGCGTTCTCCACCGGGACGCCCTTCTGCGTCGTGAGCTCCGGATCGAGGACGGCCCACCCCACGTAGGCACGGGCGCCGAGCGACTCCGCGGCGCGGGCGATGGCGTCCCCGAAGTAGTAGAGGTCGAGGAACGTCGTCGTCCCCGAGAGGAGCATCTCGCCGATCCCGGCGCGCGCCCCGGCCTCGACGTCGGACTCGGTCCGGCGCGCGTCGACCGCGAACAGCGTCTCGAGGAAGCCCGAGAGCTCGCGATCGTCGGCGATCCCCCGCAGCAGGCTCATCGCCACGTGCGTGTGGAGGTTCACGAAGCCGGGCACTGCGGCGAACCGGCGACCGTCCACCACCGTCGCCCCGTCGCGGGGGGCGCCCGGGCCCACGTGCGAAAACCGACCTCCCTCGACGCGCAGGTCGCCGCGCACCACGCGGCGCGTCGGGTCCTGGGTCACCAGGAGCGCATCGGTGACCACGAGCGGCGCCGCCGCCTCCCCAGGGGCCACGCGCCGGCTACGGGGTGGGACCGATAAGGCGTTCGGCCTCGCCGGGCCGCTCGGCGTCCTGCTCCGCGAGCTCCGGGAGGTCGGCGAGCCCTTCCGCGCTGCGCGACTCGTACGTCGGGAACCCCCGCAGCATGCGTACCACCCACGCGCGGGAGAAGACGACGGCGATCGGCACGACCGCGAGGACCACCAGGATGAGATCGACCCAGAGGCCCGGCACCCACGCCGCGCTCGGCATGCCGAGGATGGTCGCCGCCGTGTTCGGGATCAGGACGACGGCGCTGATGAGCCCCAGGATCAGCGCGAGGTAGGCGACGCCGAGCATCCTTAAGTTCGAGGTGTTGGCGAGGGCGGCGATCCGGTTCGAGACCCGGCCGAGCTCGTTCGCAGACTCGGCGAGACGGTTCGACTCGATCGCGTTGCGGATCGCGACCATGTCCCGGACGACCTGGGCGAGCCCGGTCGACAGGGTCTCGAGGTGGGACGTCTCGGAATGGACCTGGGTGAGCGGCGTCGCGAGCCCGGGGAAGCGCGTCCCCAGGTTGCCGTCGAGCTCGGAGGCCAGGACGGAGAGCCGGACCACGTGCTTGCGCGTGCCCGCGAGCGCCTGCTGCAGGGCCGCGAGCTCCGCGATCGGGCCGGGGTCGGTCCGGGCCTCGATGTCGTCGATCCGACTGCCGAGCTCCTCGAGGCGCTCGACGTACGATCGGGCGGCCGACTGGACGAGGTCGACCAGCGACGCGGTGGCTCCCGAGAGGTGGTCCGCCTCGCTCAGCAGGCTCGTGGGCACGCCCGGGCCGAGCAGGGCGACCGAACGGGCGTCGATCCAGAGTCCGTGCCACGTCGCGTCGCCGTTCTCGTCGAGCGTGGCGAGGGTCAGCAACGTGCCGCCCCGTCCGCGGAGCACCGGGCGTCGGGAGACCGGGTTGCCCTCGAGGCCGAGGGCGGTGAGCGCCTCCGCGATCGTGGTGACCCGGACGGGCTCGCTCGCCAAGGTACCGCCTAGATGTCGAGGTTCGCGACCTCGACCGCGTGCTCCTGGATGTAGAGACGGCGCGGCTCGACCTCTTCGCCCATCAGGATCTGGAACAGCTCGTTCGCCTTCGCCGCGTCCTCGACGGCGACGCGCAGCAGGGTCCGCGAGCCGGGGCGCATCGTCGTCTCGGCGAGCTGGCCGGCGTTCATCTCGCCGAGCCCCTTGTACCGCTGGATCACGACCCCCTTCATGCCGCCCATCGCCTCGAGCTCCCGGTCGCGCTCCTCGTCCGAGTACGCGTAGGCGACCTTCGACCCCTTCTGGAGACGGTAGAGCGGCGCCTGGGCGATGAAGACGTGGCCCTCCGTGATCAGGCTCGGCATCTTCCGGTAGAACAGCGTCAGCAGGAGCGTCCGGATGTGCGAACCGTCCACGTCGGCGTCGGTCATCAGGATGATCTTGTGGTACCGCAGCCGGGAAAGGTCGATCTCGTCGCCGACCCCGATCCCGATCGCGGTGATCAGCGCTCGGATCTCCTCGTTCTGGAGCATCTTGTCGAGCCGCGCCTTCTCGACGTTCAGGATCTTGCCGCGGAGCGGGAGGATCGCCTGGAACTCTCGGTCCCGGCCCTGCTTCGCCGTCCCGCCCGCGCTGTCGCCCTCGACGAGGAACAGCTCGCACTGCGCGGGGTCTCGCGAGTGGCAGTCGGCGAGCTTGCCCGGAAGCCCGCCCCCTTCGAGGAGCCCCTTGCGACGGGTGAGCTCGCGGGCCTTGCGGGCCGCCTCGCGCGCCTGCGCGGCCTGGACGGCCTTCGCGATGAGCGCCTGCCCGACCGCCGGGTGCTCCTCCAGGTACTCGGCGAGCTTCTCGTTGACCGCGCTTTCGACCTGACCCTTCACCTCGGAGTTGCCGAGGCGGGCCTTCGTCTGTCCCTCGAACTGCGGCTCGAGGACCTTGACCGACAGTACCGACGTGAGCCCCTCCCGGACGTCCTCGCCGGTCAGGCCCTCCTTGTCGCCCTTCACGAACCCGCGGTGGCGGGCGTAGTCGTTGAGGGTGCGCGTGAGCGCGGCCCGCAGGCCGACCACGTGCGTCCCGCCGTCGGCGGTGTGGATGTTGTTGACGAACGCGAGCCCCGTCTCGTTGTACCCGTCGTTGTACTGCAGCGCGACCTCGATGTCGGTGGTATCGCGCTTCGTGTGGAAGTAGACCGGCGGACGGAACAGCGGGGTCGTGGCCTGGTTGAGGTCCTCCACGAACTCCGTGATGCCCCCCGCGTGATGGAACGTCTGCTCCGAGCCGTCCCGCTCGTCGTGGAACCGGATCGTCACGCCCGCGTTCAGGAACGAGAGCTCCTTCAGCCGCCGCCCGATCGTCTCGTGGTCGAACGTGACGGTCTCCATCACCGTGGCGTCGGGCTTGAACCGTGCTTCCGTCCCGGTCTCGTCCGACGGTCCGACGACCTTCAGCGGGGCCACCGGGGCGCCCTGCTCGTATCGCTGGAAGTACTCGTGCCCGTCGCGGCGCACCCGGATCTCGAACCACTCCGAGAGCGCGTTGACCACGTGGACGCCGACCCCGTGAAGTCCGCCCGACACCTTGTAGGTGTTGCGGTCGAACTTCGATCCCGCGTGGAGGACGGTCATCACGATCTCCAGCGTGGGTCGGTGGTACTTGGGGTGCTCCTCGACGGGGATCCCGCGCCCGTTGTCCTTGACCCCGCAGGAACCGTCCGGGTAGAGCCGTAC
>JASHSX010000004.1 GCA_030040865.1 Thermoplasmata archaeon
TCCCTGTGCAGCTGCGAAGGGGTCGTCGACATGATCGGCTCACCGTCCCCGGCGAAGATAGCCTCTCTCAGTCGTCCGCTGCCCGTCGGCCTCCCCGGCTCCGGATTAGGTCCGGACGAGGTCGCGTCGCGCTTCCTCCCTGGAGTAGCGACGGGGCCATCGCCATAACCCCAGTTGAATCCGACTTGCTTGCGGAAGGTGGAGCGTCAAGCTCCGGGTCCCGGCGAACGTCCGCAGGTCCTCCTGAGTGAGCAAGCCAAAGGCAGTCAGCGAGGTCGCCGGCCGGGCCTAGGACGGAACGATCGTCGCCGCATTCGGGAGTCGGCGGTGTCGACCCCCGGGAGGTGATGGGGAAGCCCCTCACCTTTTGCGGTAGTCGGTGTTCCGCAGGTCCGCATGACCGACCCGGAGCTCGACCGGACCTGCATCAACACCCTGCGATTCCTCGCCGTAGATTCGGTCGAGAAGGCGAAATCCGGACACCCCGGACTTCCTCTGGGCGCTGCCCCGATGGCGTACGTGCTGTGGGACCGGTTCCTCCGCCACAACCCGGCCGATCCGGGATGGGCCGATCGCGACCGGTTCGTGTTGTCCGCCGGTCACGGCTCCGCTCTCCTCTACGCCCTGCTGCACTGCTACGGCTACGATCTCCCGATGTCGGAGCTCCAACGATTCCGGCAGTGGGGGAGCCGAACGCCGGGCCACCCTGAGTACTGGTGCGTTCCTGGAGTCGAAGCCACCACCGGACCCCTCGGACAGGGTTTCGCGATGGGAGTCGGTATGGCGATCGTCGAGCAGCATCTCGCGTCGACGTTCAACCGCGACGGGATCCCGCTCGTCGATCACCGCACGTACGCGATCGTCTCGGACGGCGACCTCATGGAGGGGATCGCGTCCGAGGCGGCCTCTCTGGCCGGTCATCTCGGCCTGGGGAAGCTGATCTACCTGTACGACGACAACCACGTCACGCTCGAGGGCCCTACGAGCTGGGCGTTCACCGAGGACGTCGTCGCGCGTTTCGCCGCCTACGGTTGGCAGGCGCTCCGGGTCGAGGACGGGAACGACCTCGAAGCCATCGACACCGCGATCCGGACCGCGCAGGCGGATACGACTCGGCCGTCCCTGGTCAGTGTTCGGACCCACCTCGGGTACGGGAGCCCGGTCCAGGACACACGGGAGGCCCACGGAGAGCCGCTCGGGCCCGAGAAGACGAGGCAGACGAAGGAGAAGCTCGGTTGGCCGCTCGAACCGACGTTCCTCGTCCCGGACGCCGCCCGCGCTCACTTCGGGGAGGCCCGCGCTCGGGGCTCCGCCTGGCAGAAGGAATGGGAGTCGATCCGCGAGAAGCTCCGGACCTCCGAGCCGCTGCTCGCAAAGCGGTTTGACGAGGAGTACCGAGGCATGCTTCCGGAGGGCTGGAGTGCCGCGTCGCCCACATTCGCGCCGGCGGCCGGACCGGTCGCGACGCGCGACGCCTCTCAAAAGTTCCTCGAACTGGTCGGTCCCCGACTGCCCGCGCTCGTCGGGGGTGCCGCGGACTTGTCACCGTCGACGAAGACCCTCCTCCCGCAGGCTCCCGACTTCTCGAGCGACGAGGGGGCGGGGCGAAACTTCCACTTCGGGGTGCGGGAGCACGCCATGATCGGGGCCCTCAACGGAATGGCCCTTCACGGAGGGGTGATCCCGTACGGCGGAACGTTCCTCACGTTCTCCGACTACGGGCGCGGTTCGATCCGATTGGCGGCGCTCCAGCGAACCCGCATCGTCCTCATCTTCACGCACGACAGCATCGGGATGGGCGAGGACGGTCCGACGCACCAGCCGATCGAACACCTGATCGCGCTGCGGGCGATTCCCGACCTCCGCGTCGTTCGCCCCGCGGATGCGAACGAAACCGTGCGGGCCTGGAGCATGGCGGTCGAGCACCCCGGACCGACGGCGCTCGTCCTCACTCGACAGAAGATACCGGTGCTCGACCCCTCGGTGTATCCGATCGCGATGGGTGTGGCACGCGGAGGGTACGTCCTTTCCGAATCGAGTCCCGCCCCGCCCCAGGTCGTCATCATCGCCACCGGTTCCGAGGTCTCGGTAGCGCTCGACGCCCAGAAATCCCTCGCCGGGCGGGGGGTTCGTGCGCGTGTGGTCTCGCTACCGTGTTGGCGGGATTTTGACGCCCAGCCGGCGGAGTATAGGGACTCGGTGCTCCCGCGGGGCATCCCCCGGGTCTCGGTCGAGGCAGGGAGCACGATCGGTTGGTCGCGGTACGTCGGCGCGGACGGGATTTGCGTCGGCGTCGACCGGTTCGGTGCCTCCGCGCCCGGCCCGGTAGTACTGAAGGAGCTCGGGATCACCCCGGAGCACGTCGCGCAGGCGGCCGACCAGGCGATCCGGGCGCGGGGGGCGGCCGCCGCATGACGCGTCTTTCCGAGCTGCTCCGCCATGGCCAGTCGCCGTGGCTCGATTACATTCGAAGGAGCCTCCTCACGACCGGGCAGCTCCAGCAGATGGTCGAGCGGGACGGCATCACCGGGGTCACGAGCAACCCGACGATCTTCGACAAGGCGATCTCGGGGAGCTCCGACTACGACGGAGCCCTTCGATCCCTCCTCGCGTCGGAACCGGGTCTGGACGCTCCCCGTCTCTACGAACGCCTCGCCGTCCAGGACGTGGCGATGGCCGCGGACGTCCTCCGATCGGTCTACGATCGCTCGTCCGGCCAGGACGGCTTCGTCAGCCTGGAGGTCGCCCCGGAGCTGGCGCACGATACGGCCGGGACGATCGCGGCGGCCCGACGGCTCTGGAGCGAAGTGGCGCGGCCGAACCTGCTCATCAAGGTGCCCGCGACCCCGGAGGGAGTCGCGGCGCTCGAGCAACTGATCTCGGAGGGGATCAACGTGAACGTGACCCTGATGTTCTCGCTCACCCACTACGAAGCGGTCGCCCAGGCGTACCGACGGGGCGCGGCGCGCGCGAAGGACCCGACCCGCCTCGCTTCGGTCGCCTCGGTGTTCGTCAGTCGAATCGACACGGCGGTCGACCGCGTGTTGGACGCGTCGACGGCGCCGGCCGCGAAGTCGCTGCGCGGTCGGATCGCGATCGCGAACTCCCGGGTGATCTACGCCAGGTTTCGAGAGCTCTGGCCCGCGGGCGGACCCGCAAGTTCAGCCGTGCCGTCGGCACCTCCGCAGCGGGTCCTGTGGGCAAGCACGAGCACCAAGGATCCCGTGTACCGGGACACGCTGTACGTGGAGGAGCTCGTCGGCCCGCAGACGGTCGACACGATCCCGCCCGCGACCCTGACCGCCTTCGAGGACCACGGCGTCGTCCGCGGGGACACTCTTCTCGACTCTGTCCCCGAAGCGCGCGCGACCCTCGAAAGAGCCCGGGCGGCCGGGGTCGACTTGGAGCGGATCTGCGAAGAGCTCCAGGACGAGGGGGTCAAGGCGTTCGCCGACTCCTACGCGCATCTTCTCGAGTCGTTGGATCGCAAGCGGATCGCGCTCCTCGAGGGGGCCGTGGACCGGGCGACGTGGAGCCTCGGTGCGAACGCGGATCTCGTGGGCGCCCGGTGGGACGCCTGGGAGCGCGACGGCGTTCCGGCGCGCTTCTGGAAGCGGGACCCGACGCTGTGGCCGGCCGCGCCGGCCTCGGACGTCGCCACCCGGATGGGATGGCTGGAGCTGCCCGAGCGGATGCACGACGAGCTTCCTCGCATCCTCGAGTTCGTCGAATCGGTCCGCAAGGACGGGGTCCGCGACGTCGTCGTGCTCGGGATGGGCGGCTCGAGTCTCGCGCCCGAGGTCTTCTCGGAGACGTTCGGGGCACGCCCCGGCTATCCCCGTCTCCGCGTGCTCGACTCCACGCACCCCGACGCGATCGACGCGCTGCGGCGCGACCTCGACCTCCGGCACACGCTGTTCCTGGTCTCGAGCAAGTCCGGTACGACGATCGAGCCGCTCTCGTTCTACCGATTCTTCGCCGAGCGCGTCCGGGAAGCGACCGGGGCCGATCCGGGTCCGTCGTTCGTGGCGATCACCGATCCGGGCACGTTCCTGGAGGAGCTGGCGGCCAAGGATCGGTTCCGGGCGGTCTTCCGTGCCCTGCCGACCGTCGGGGGCCGCTACTCGGCCCTCACGATGTTCGGTCTCGTCCCGGCGGCCCTTGCCGGGGTCGATGTCCGGGGCATCCTCGACCGGGCTTGGACGATGGCCGAGGCGTGCGCGTCGTCCGTGCCCGTCCGCGAGAACCCGGGCCTCCTGCTCGGCGCGATCGTGGGAGAGTGCGCGACCCACGGTCGGGACAAGCTCACGTTCGGCACGTCGCCCGGGTTCTCTTCGCTCCCGATGTGGCTCGAGCAGCTGGTCGCCGAGAGCACCGGAAAGATCGGGAAGGGGATCGTGCCGGTGGCCGACGAGCCCCCGGTCTCATCCGAAACGTACGGCCCGGACCGACAGTTCGTCGAGATCCAGGAACAGACCGCGGTCGACTCCGACCTCTCGGCCCGGATGGACCGCCTCGCGTCCGCCGGCGTTCCGGTCGTGCGGATCCGTCTCCCGGGGCGCCTCGAGCTCGCCGAGGAGTTCTTCCGATGGGAGATGGCCGTAGCGAGCGCGGGAATGATCGTCGGGATCGATCCGTACGACCAGCCCGATGTCGAGCTCGCGAAAGAGCTCGCCCGAAAAGTGATGGAGCAACCGAAGGTCCCGGGCGGGGAGGCGGACGTGACGACCGTCCCTGTCGCCGACGGAGCGGCCCTCCGCGCGGCCGTCGCGGCATGGAGCGGCTCGGCTCACCCCGGCGACTACGTCTCGATCCAAGCTTATCTCGCGCCAACCGAATCGGTCTCGACCGCGCTCCGCTCGATCCGGCGGGACCTTCTCATGCGGTGGAAGCTCGCCACCACGTTCGGATACGGACCGCGGTTCCTCCACTCGACGGGCCAGCTCCACAAGGGCGGGCCCAACACGGGGCTCTTCTTGCAGATCGTGGACACGCCACGTCAGGACCTGCCGGTTCCGACCGAGGCTTTCACGTTCGGGGAGCTGATCCATGCCCAGGCGGTGGGAGACTACCGGGCGCTCCGGCAAAAGGGACGTCGCGTGCTCCGGGTCGACCTCGGTTCCGACGTGGAGGGCGGTCTGCGCCGGCTGGCCGAGGCGCTCCGTGCCTGAGATCGCATTGCTCCTCTGGGACGTCGGGGGCGTGCTCCTGACGGACGGCTGGGACCACGCTTCTCGCGCGGAGGCGGTCCGGCACTTCCGGCTCGATCCCGCGGAGTTCGAGCGTCGCCATGGGCTGGCGGAGGCCGACTTCGAGACCGGCCGGCTCGGTTGGGACGGATACCTGGACGCGACCGTCTTCTACGAGCCCCGGTCGTTCTCGCGCGACGAGTTCCGCCGCTTCATGCTGGAGCAGTCGCGGCCGCTGCCGGGCGCCCTCGAGACCGCTCGGGCGATCCGGGCGAACGGACGATACCGGATGGCGGTCCTGAACAACGAGTCGCGCGAGCTCAACGAGTACCGGGTGCGCACGTTCGGCCTCGGGGAGCTCTTTGACGAGTTCTTCAGCTCCTGCTACACGGGCCGGCGTAAACCGGACCCGACCGCCTACCGCGAGGCGCTCGACGTGACCCGGCGGGCCGCTGAGGAGACCCTTTTCCTCGACGACCGGCCGGCGAACGTCGAGGCCGCCGCCCGTCTCGGGATCCGGACGCTCCGGGTCGGGGACCCGTCCCGGCTCCGCGAAGAGCTTACGGCTCTCGGAATCTCCACCCGCTAGGGAGACGAACGATGGAGCTCGGAATGGTGGGCCTCGGAAAGATGGGCGGCAACATGACCGTGCGCCTCGTGAAGGGCGGCCACACGGTCGTGGGCTACGCCCGGAAGAAGGACGTCGTCGACGCCGTGGTCGAGCAGGGGGCGAAGGGGGCGGACTCGCTCGCGAACTTGGTCGGACAGCTCAAGCCGCCGCGCGTCGTCTGGCTGATGATCCCCTCGGGACCGCCGGTCGACCAGACCCTGGAGCAGCTCCACCCGCTGCTCGCGCCAGGCGATTACGTGGTGGACGGGGGCAACTCATACTACCGCGACACGCTGCGCCGGAGCGCCCTCGTCACCTCCTGGGGGTTCCGCTTCGTCGATGTCGGAACGAGCGGCGGGATCTGGGGGCTCACGGAGGGCTACTCGATGATGGTGGGCGGGGCCGAGGCGGACGTCGAGCACCTTCGTCCGATCCTGGAGACGCTCGCCCCGGCCCCGAACCGGGGGTGGGGACGGATGGGCCCCGTCGGCTCGGGGCACTTCGTCAAGATGGTCCACAACGGCATCGAGTACGGCCTCATGCAGGCGTACGCGGAAGGATTCGCGGTCCTCCAGGCGAAAGAGGAGTTCGGGCTCGACCTCCACCAGATCGCCGCCGTCTGGCACTATGGGAGCGTCGTACGGTCGTGGTTGCTCGAGCTGACGGAGGAGGCGCTCGGTGAGAACCCGACGCTGAAGGGGATCGCTCCGTACGTGGTCGACTCCGGCGAAGGCCGTTGGACGGCCTCCGAGGCGATGGACCTGAACATCCCGGCGCCGGTGATCACGCTCGCCCTCCAGCAGCGGCTGCGCTCGCGCGAGACGGACCCGTTCACGGAGAAGCTGCTCGCGATGATGCGGAACAAGTTCGGCGGCCACGCGGTCAAGACGGAGTGAACGGGTGACGGAACCGGCGCCGGACCCGCACCTTTTCGTCGTCTTCGGGGCGACGGGGGACCTGATGCAGCGGAAGCTGCTCCCCGTCCTCTACGGTCTGGCCGCACGCGGGAAGATGCCGGCGGGGAGCCGGATCCTCGGCGTTGCGCGCCGACCGATGGACGACGCCGCGTTCCGGCAGCTGTGCCTCGGGGCCCTCCGGGAGGCGAAGGCCGGCCCGGACGCGGACCTGAAGACGTTCGTGGAGCAGGTCCTCTCCTTCCAGTCCGTGCCGGGGGAGGATACGCCCCACTTCGTGGCACTCAAACACCGGATCGAACTGATCGAGTCGGCGAGCGGTCTCGCGGGCCGACGGATCTTCTACCTCGCGCTCCCGCTCGAGGGGTTCGCCCCGACGATCACCGGACTCGGCGAGGCGAAGCTCAACACCTCGTCCGGGTGGACGCGCCTCGTCATCGAGAAGCCGTTCGGCCGCGACCTCGCCTCCGCACAGGCGCTGAACGAACTCGTTCACCGGTACTTCGAGGAGAAGCAGGTGTACCGGATCGACCACTACCTTGGGAAGGAGACGGTCCAGAACCTCCTCGTGTTCCGGTTCGCGAACATGTTCATCGAGTCGCTCTGGAGCCGG
>JASHSX010000203.1 GCA_030040865.1 Thermoplasmata archaeon
CCGGGGATGTGGCCGCCCCGCTGGGCGTGCTCCGTCGGGTACTCGGGGGGCGCCGTGATCTCCCCCGAGAACTCCTTCGGGCCGCGCACGTCGACGAGCACGAGCTTCCCGGCCTTCACCGCGTCCAAGCCCTTGCGCACGTCGTCGAGGTAGACCCTCAGCTTCGCGTCGGGCGACTTCGCCTCGAACGTGCCGGCCGGGGGGCTCGCCGCATCCTTGGTGAGCGGCTTGTCCTCGGCGATCCACTTCTTGCGGCCGCCGTTGAGCAGCTTGAGGTTCTTCGCGCCGTAGTACGTGAAGACCCAGTAGGCGAAGGCGGCGAACCAGTTGTTGAAGTCGCCGTACAGCACGACGGTGGTGTCGTCGCTGATCCCCGCTTTGCGGAAGAGCGCCGTGAGGGCGCTCGCCGAGAGGATGTCGCGGCTCACCGGGTCGTTGATGTCCTTGCGCCAATCGAACAGGACGGCTCCAGGGAGGTGCCCGAGCTCGTAGTTCGCCGCCGGGTCGTAGTCGACCTCGGCGACGCGGATCTTGGGGTCGTTCAGGTGGGCGGCGAGCCAGTCGCTCTCGACGAGGACTTCCGGATGCGCGTACGCGGCCATGGGTGCGATCTCCGAGCCGCTCCACGACCCCGGGGATATACCCTCGACGCCGCGCACAATCGGCGCTCACCCGTGCCAAATCGGCGCGTCCCCGGCGCGCGGGACCGTGTCCCGCGCTAACCCGGCGCCGGCCTAATGGCGGCCCCGTTTCGGGAGCGGGGCGTCCGAGATCTCGATCGTCTCGGGGTCGAAACCGAGCCGCGCGAGCTCGTCGCGGATCCGGGCCCGATGGTCCCCCTGGAGATACACCTCGCCGTCGACGACGGAGCCCCCGGTGGCGAGCCGGTTCTTGAGCGACCGGGTCGTCTCGGCCAAGTCGACGCCGGGCGGGAACCCGGAGATGACCGTGGCCGGCTTGTTGTACCGCCGCGGTTCGGCCCGCACGCGGATCCGGGCGGTCTCGCGGTCGAGGGCGGAGAGGATCTCGTCGAACTCGTCGTTCGGCACCGTTAGAAACCCGGTACGCCCCCGGCCCGGGCCCCGGAGGTCGGAGCCCCGCGGGTGGGGAAGGTTCTCGATCGATTCGGTGGGCGCACCACGAAGAGCATGACGGGACTCCGCTTGAACGTTTCGTGCTCGTCCCTCCTGATCGGTGCTTCGCCATCGATCGCGGGCTCGCCTCCGCGCCGATACGCCCCGCGACGGCGTATCTCCGGCGTATCTCCGCCGAGGGTTCTTACCCCGGGACCGCCCCCACGAACCGTGATGTCGGCCCTCGCGGAGACTCCCGGTCCCGTCGTGCGTCGGATGCGCCTAGCACCGGTCGCGGCCGCGTTCGTCCTGGCCGGCGTGGCCCTTCTCGGTGCCATCGCCGGAGCGACCCTGGCGCCGGGCGTCGGCCACGGGTCGCGGGGGGGGTCCGTCGCGTCCGTGGGACCCGGGGAAAAGGGCGGCCTCGCCCCGGCAAGCAACGGTAGTGGACTCGCCGTACAGATCATCGCGGACCCGACCACCGGAGCCGCTCCGTTCAGCGTGTTCTTCAATTCCACCGCCACCGGGGGCGCGCCGCCCTACTCGTACGCGTGGACGTTCGGCGACGGTGGCAACGGGACCGGGCAGTGGATCGACCACACCTACACCACGGCCGGGACGTACCAGGCGATGGTCACGGTCACCGACACGGACGAGGATTTTGCGAGCGCCCAGGTCGGCATCACGGTGACCTCGGCCGGGGGGAACGCGAGCGGTCCGCTGGACGTCCAGTTCGGCGACCTGGCCCCGGCCCGGGGACCCGCCCCGCTCAACGCGACGTTCGGCGTCTCGGCGACGGGCGGGACCTTCCCGTACAACCTCACGTTCTGTGCCGGCGGCCCCACGCCGTGCGCCCCGGTGGTCCAGGAGTGGAACGGCTCCACGCTCTTCTTCACCGCCGTCTACGCGGACCCCGGGAACTACACCGCGACCGCGACCGTGTCGGACCCCGGCGTCAACGAGACCGTGGTGGCGACCGTGCCGATCACGGCGACGGCGACGGCCCCGCCGCTCGTCGTCTCGGCCATCGAGTCGCTTCCGATCGGACCCGCGCCGCTGGCCGTGGGGTTCCTCGCCACGGTCTCGGGCGGCGACCCGCCCTACTCGATCCAGTGGGCGTGGGGGGACGGGACGTTCGGCTCCTCGTCGAACGGCGAGATCGTCGCCCACGCGTACGTATCGGCCGGCGTCTACGCTCCGGTGCTCACGGTCGGGGACACCGTCGGAGACTCCGTCACGGTCGACCTCGGCATGGTCAACGTGACCGCGACGAACACCTCCCGGACGACCCCGCAGGTGGGACTCGGGGGCCTGCTCCCGGGGAGCCCGGGCTCCGGCCTCCTCGAGTACGTCGGGCTCGCCGCGATCGTGGCCCTCGTCACCGGCGTCGGCGTCGGGGTCGTGATCCGCCGTCGCTCCCGCGTTCGGGAGGCCGAGCGGCTGGCCCGCTCGCTCGAGGAAACGGCGAACCGCGCTCCCGGCCCGGGGCCCCCGCCCGAGGGACGAACGTAAGACAACGGGGGAGCTCGCACACCGGATGCGGCCTCTCGGGCCGACCCTCGCGCTCCTGGTCGCGGTCGTCGTGCTGGGCGGTCCGCTGGCGCTCGTCGGGGCTCACGGCGCCGGACCGGGGGCACCGTTCGGGGTTTCGGCGTCCGCGACGCCGGCGTACGGGCCCGGCCCGCTCCTGGTCCAGTTCACCGCGACCGAGACCGGCGGCGCGCCGACCGGCTACAACTGGAGCTTCGGCGACGGCACGTTCCTCAACGGGACGTCGAGCGGGTTCGCCGACCCGACCCACCTCTACGAAGCGCCCGGCGAGTACGCCGCCGTGGTGCGGGTCTCCGAGGGCACCGCCTCCGCCTCGGCGACGGTCTACGTGCACGTCCTCTCCGAGACGCTGTCGGTCGCGGTCTCCGCGACCCCCGTCTCGGGAGTCGCCCCGCTGACCGTCACGTTCAACGGCTCCATCACCGGCGGCACCGGGACCTATGTCGAGCTCCGCTGGACCTTCGGCGATGGTGCGACCGGCTCGGGGTCGTCCGTGCAGTACACCTACACCAGTCCGGGCCACTACTACGCGGAGCTCACGGTCGAGGACAGCAACGGGTCGGAGGCGGACGCGGGAGTGTGGGTGAACGCGACCGCGGCCGACGCTCCCGCGACGTCCGACTCGCTCACCGAGCTCGGGGCGTTCGGCTGGGGTCTCGTCGGCTTCGCGATCGGGGTCGGTGTGGCGCTGCTCCTGATCCCGCTGCGCGCCTGGATCGCCGGCCGACGCGAGCCCGAGGAGGCGGTGGAAGACGTCCCGGCCTCGGGACCTCCGGCGGCGGCTCCCCCGCCGCCGTCGTCTCTCGGGATCCCCCCGAGCCCCCTACCGCCCCCGGACCGGGGCCCGGCGGGGACGCTGCGAACCTCCCAACGGCTCCTGATCCATCTCGCGGGTCAGGGAACCCTCGGCCCGTACGACGTCGCGGTGCCCGGGATGACCCAGGCCGGGATCGGGGAGGCCCTCGGCGTCCGCCAGAACTCGCTCACGAACGTGCTGCGCCGGCTCGCCGACGCCGGGCTCCTCGAGGTCGAGCTCCGGCACGTCACGGGCCAGCCGCGTCGGCTCAAGGTGTACCGGCTCACGGCGCGGGGACAGATCCTCGCGCGCGAGCTGAGACACCGGCCCCCGCCCCGGGCCGGCGTGTGAGCCGGCCGCGATCGAACGCGCGGCTCAGCGCTCGCCCCACTGGTAGAGGCGCAGCATGATGACGAGGGTCACGAGGGCGCAGGCGGCGAGGAATCCCGCGTAGGTCAGCATCTCGATCGGCGTCGCGGGCGTGATCCCGAGCGCGCCCTGGGCGAGCAGGGCGGCGTAGGTCGTCGGAAGGAAGTGGGCGACGACCTGCCAGGCGGGCGGGAGCGCCGAGAGCGGATAGTACAGCGGCGAGAGCATCCCGAGGATCGTGAACGTGAGGTTGCCGATCGGCCAGATCTCCCGCTGCGTGCGCACGCGGCTCGAGATCCCGATGCCGATCGACGAGAAGAGGACCCAGAGGACGGCGAGGCTCCCGACGAGCACCGCGAAGGCGTACGGGGTGAGGGGGTGGCCGTGCTCTCCGCCGATCCAGGCGAGCAGGACCGTGAGGATCGCGAGCGCGGGCAGCATGGCGATCAGGTTCGAGAAGGCGATCCCGAACAGGTAGCGGATCCGACCGAGCGGGCTCGCGACGAACATGTCCTCGAGCGAGCACTCGATCCGCCAGGTCGCGCTGTCGCCCAGGACCCAGCTGCCGATGTTCTGCATCGTGAACAGCATCGCCCCGACGATCTCGAGCGGGAGGAGCGACGGCGGCGAGATCAGCGAGAGGAAGTAGAGGAAGATGAACGGCAGGAGGACCGGGGTGATCGTGACCGCCGGGTTGCGCGAGATCCACCGCCAACCGACCCACAGGAACGCCGGGAGGGCCCGCCCCCGCTGAGGCACGTCGGGGAAGGCCCGGTCCACGGTCGCCACGTCACCCTCCCCGCACGGTCCGTCGGGCCCAGTAGATCGCGAACAGGAACACCGTGAGCGTCTCGACCGCGAGGCCGCCCGCCGCGAGCAGCACCTCCCCGGAGCTGAGCGTCGTCGCCCCGATGGCCCCCTGCATGAGCGCGGCGGCCGCGCTCGGCGGCATCAGGAGCGCGACCGGTCGGAGGGCGGCCGGGAAGAGGCCGAGCGGGTAGAAGACCGGCGGCAGGACCCCGAAGATGTTGAAGAACAGGCTCGAGTACGCCCAGATCGCCCGGTTGTCGCGGAAGAACGTCGAGAAGACATAGCCGATCGATCCCGCGAACAC
>JASHSX010000204.1 GCA_030040865.1 Thermoplasmata archaeon
TTGGTCTGCGATCCCCGCCCGAGCCTCACCGGAGCGGAGCTCGTAGCGCCGGGGCGCGTCGTGCTCGTCTCGGGCGCCGCGGAACGGGTCGGGGAGTCGACGGCCCGCTACTTCCTCGCCATCTACCTCGCGATCGTGTGGTCCGAACTCCTCGCGCGGCCGACCGGTGCGAAGACGTTTGTCGTGATGGACGAAGCCCAGTGGTTCGCGCACGACAGCCTGGCCGAGATGCTGCGGCTCGGGCGTCGCCGCAACGCCCACGCGATCGTCGCGACCCAGGCGATCGGTTCGCTGGCCGAAGGCGTCCGCGAAGCGGTGTGGACCAACGTGGCGGACTTCGTCACCTTCCGCGGTTCTCCCGAGGAGGCTCGGGAGTTCGCGCGGGTCGCCCGCGGCGTCAGTGCCTCCGACGTCCTTGCGCTCCCCCGCGGGCGAGCGCTCGTCCTGGAGGGGAAGGGGCGTTCGGTACATTGGATCCGTGCCGCACGGCGACCGTTCCGTCGGGCCGGCGACCCCGCGGGACCGGCCGGCGTGGGCCCCGGTCCATCGGGCGGGATCCCCGGCACGGCACGCGCCGGTCCCCAAAGGGCGGACGCCGACGACACGGCGTTGGTCGTCGGATGGATCCGCCAGCGCTTTCCGGAGGGTACTTTGGGGGAAGCGACGATCGCGCTCGCCGACCTGAGACGAGAGCTCGCGGTCTCGCCCGACGTGCTCCGGCGCGTGGGAAGCCGGCTCGGGCGGAGCGGAGCCCTTCGCGCAACGGAGCATCGGTCCGGTGGGACCTGGTGGCGGATCGACCCGAGCCGACTCGGGTCGACGGGGGCGGAACCGCTCGGAGCGCCCGCCGAGCCCGCCCGAGCATCACAACTCCTATAGGCACGGAACGGCTCGTTCGACCGATGGAGGAGCCGACGGAACCGCCGGCCCCCGCGGTCGTTCCTGGGAACGGCGGGCTCATGGGCCCCGCGACGGTCTTGGAACGGTGCGCCACCGGCATCGAGGGGGTCGACAACATCCTCTCGGGAGGGATCCCGCGGGGGAACATGGTCCTCGTCGCGGGGAGCGTCGGGACCGGAAAGACGACCCTCTCGCTCGAGTTCCTGGTCCGCGGCGCGGAGCGCGGCGAGCGGTCGCTGTTCATCTCGGTCACCGAGGCGTCGGACAAGCTGATGCAGAACCTCTCGACCTTCGAGTTCTTCCGCTCGGACCTGGTCCTCAACGGGTCGCTCGTCTTCGTCGACCTCCCGGTGGTCTACGATCGGCTCGGGCTCGAGCACGAGGAGCTGCTCCCGGACGAGATCGACATCCTGATCCGGACGATCCGCGACCTCGTCCGGTCGCTCGGCGCGAAGCGGCTCGTGCTCGACAGCCTGACGAGCGTGGGCTACCGCATCCGGCGGGACGAGCGGATCCGCGACTTCATGCTCCGCCTCGGACAGGCGCTGTCCGACGAGGGGTGCACCGCGCTCCTGGTCTCGGAAGTGAGCCCGACGCCCGGTCGGTACTCGCTCCACGGCGTCGAGGAGGCGATCGTGGACGGGGTGATCCTCCTCTGGAACACGCGCCGGCAAGGGGACATCTTGCGCGTCCTCCAGGTCGTCAAGATGCGGGGCACCGCCCACTCCCGCGCCCAGTACGTGATGGAGCTCACCCCGATCGGGATACTCCTGGCTCCGCACTTGAAGGGCGGGCGAGGGGAGGGCGCGTAGCCCCGTGCCGGTCGACATCGCCGAGCGACTCCGGGCCCTCCCGCCGGGGAGCGCGGTCGCCCTGAAGCTCGACCCCCGCGAGTACGCGGACCACTACTTTGCGGTGCTGAACGCCACGCTGCGGGACGTCGGCAGCGAGACCGAGGTCCACACCATCTACATGACGGTCACGAACCCGGCGGCGTTCGTCTGGTCCCTCGCCCAGGCGCTCGACGTGCCGTCGGACCGGATCTCGTTCGTCGACGCGATCAGCCACATCATGATGAACTACGCCGACCCGCTCCCGAACGCGACGTACATCGACAGCCCGCGGGCGCTCGAGGAGATCATGCTGCGGATCGAGTACCTCATCAAGAAATTCCCGCACCCGCGCACGATCGTCGTCGTCGACTCGGTGAACGCCCTCGCGATCCACAACCCGCCCGAGCTCCTCTCCGAGTTCTTCCACATCCTTCTCAACAGTCTCAAGAGCCGCCAGGTGATCACGCTCGTCCTCGAGACGAACGAGGAAGAGGCGACGCCCGTCGAGCAGATGCTCAATCTCGTCGTCGACGAGACGATCGACATCGCCCGCGGAGGCCGCTAGTCGTGCCCGAGGCGACGCAGGTCCTGGGGATCCCCGAGGTCGACCAGCCGATCGGGACGGCCCTGCCGCCGGGATGGCTCGCGATCCTGCACGGCCACTCCGGCTCGGGCGCGCCGCTCCTTGCGAAGCAGTTCGCGCACGCGGGCGTCGGGAAGGCCCCCGTGCTGTTCTACACCACCTACGAGCGCACCGAGGACGTGACCAAGGCGTTCGACGACTTCGGCTGGGACCCCGCGGAGATCAAGATCGTCAACCTCGCGGACGAGTACTACGAGCGCGTCCTCGTGCGGGGGCTCGACGTCGCCCGGGCGCGCGAGCGGGGGCTCACGATGGACCGGCTCCGCGAGGAGCCGAGCCGCGACCGCACCGAAGCGTCGTTCTCGCTCACGAACCGGATGCTCGCCGACCTGGCGGAGATCGACACGCCGTTCCGCCTCGTCATCGACTCGATCGACTTCTTCTTCGAGGTGCTGGAGCCGCGGGAGGTGACGACCGTGGCGCGTCAGATCCGCCACCGCTGCCAGACGATCGGGGGCCAGGCGCTCCTGACCGCCCACTCGATCGGCCACGATCGGGCCGTCTTCGGCCTCCTCCAGGACCTCGCGGACGTCTCGCTCGACCTGCACGCCGAGCCGAGCGGCGATCGCTACCAGCACACGCTGTTCGTCGAGAAGGTCGGGAACCGGCCGGACCTCGCCCGCATCGTCCGGCTCGATGTCGGCGAGGGCGGCTGGCGGACCGCCTAGCGCCGCCGGGAAACCGGCTGGCCGTCCCGTTACCGAAACCTTATCGCCCGACCCCGACCTTCTCGCCCCGAGGGGGAGTCGTGGAGGACGTCGTCATCCGGCCGCTCGAGAAGGTCACGCTCAAGGACCCGATCCTGATCGAGGGCCTGCCCGGCGTCGGCAACGTCGGGAAGCTCGCGGCCGACTACCTCAAAGACCAGCTGCCGGCGAAGCCGCTCGCGACCGTCTTCTCGAAATTCTTCCCGCCGCAGGTGTACGTCAGCGAGGAGGGGATCATCCGCCTCGTCTCGAACGACCTCTACTACTGGAAGGCCGGAGTGTCCGGCCGGGACCTCCTGGTGCTCGGGGGTGACTACCAGGGGATCTCGCCCGAGGGGCAGTACGAGATCACCGAGCGGGTCCTCGATTTCTGCAGCGGCCTCGGGGTGCGCGAGGTGTTCACCCTCGCGGGTTTCGCGCAGGGCCGCGTCGTCGAAGAACCTCGCGTGCTCGGCGCCGCGACGAACCCGCAGCGCGTCGCGGAGTTGAAGAAGTACGGCGTCACGTTCTCGCGGAACGACCCGGGCGGCGGGCTCATCGGCGCGAGCGGCCTGTTCCTCGGGCTCGGTCGGCTCTTTGGTATGGAAGGCGCCTGCCTGATGGGCGAGACGTCCGGCTACTTCGTCGACCCCCGCAGCGCGGAGGCGGTCCTCCACGTCCTCTGTCAGGCACTCTCGCTCAAGATCGACTTCGCCGCGCTCAAGGCGAAGGCCCAGGAGATCGATCGCATCGCCCAGAAGATCCATGACGCCGAGCAGCGGTCGGGCGAGTCGTCCTCGACCCCCGCCGAACGCCCCCGCGACGACCTCGGCTACATCGGCTGACGGGCCCGCCGGCGCGATGATCGCCGACGCCCGGGACCCCGAAGCGCCCGCGCGGGCGGCGCGACTCCATCGAAAGCTGGTCGCGGCCTCCCGTGACGACTTCCTGCCGGTCGACCGGTTCTTCGAGATCGCACTGTACGATCCCGAGGACGGGTACTACGCGCGGGAGCGCTCCCCGTTCGGTGCCGAGGGCGACTACTACACGGCCGCCGGCGTCCACCCGCTGTTCGGCCGCACCCTCGCGCGTCGGCTGCTCGCCGTGCTGGAGCGCCTGGACGGGGACGGGCCGGTCTACGTCGTGGAGGCCGGACCCGGCGACGGCCGGCTGGCCGCCGCGATCCTTCCCGAGCTCGGCGAGCTCGCGCGCCGTCGGCCGATCCGCTACGACTTCCTCGAGCGATCGTCGTCGCGGGCGGAGGAAACCCTCGCCCGCCTCGGCTCGCTCTCCCGGTCCGCCGGCATCCCGGTGCACCCGCTCGAGTCGGTCGGAGCGCTCGGGCCGTTCCGGGGCGTGGTGGTCGCCAACGAGTTCCTGGACGCGCTTCCCGTCCGCCGGCTCCGGCGCACCGG
>JASHSX010000205.1 GCA_030040865.1 Thermoplasmata archaeon
ACGATCGTCACGAACGCGATGAGCGCGTTGAGGAACAGCCCCTGCTGGAAGGTGCTCCCGTTGACCGTGAATACCCATGCCGAGAAGTTGAAGTTGCCCGCCGTGCCGATGAGCGGCGTGAACAGGTCGGTCACGAGCGCTGTGATGAGCGCGGAGAACGCCGCGCCGATCACGAACGCGATCGCCAGCGTCACGAGATTTCCCTGGTTGACGAACTTCACGAAGTCCTCTTTCACGGTCCCCATGGACGGCCTCGCCGGTCGGACCGGGAAAATCCTACTTGATGGTTCCGACGTTCGCCGTCCCCGCCGCCGGTCGGCGCGGGGGCGTCCAAAGATACTTCGGGCATGAAGGCGTGACCGCAGCGGCCATGCCCGGAGGGGTCGCCGGCAGGGCGTGCGACGCGGGCCGTCCGTGCAGCCCGCCGCTCCCCGACCGTTCGCCCCGCTCCCCGGAACCGGGCGCGACCCCGTTCACGCTACTCCTCGGAGGTCGAACGACGCCGCAGGAGTAGAGCGGAGGAAAGCGGATGCGGAGAACGGGAAGGGTGCGACGGGTGGTGGCGATCGCGGCGGCGGTCATCGCGCTGTTCGGGGTCGGGGGCGGCGCGCTGGGCTTCGTGGGGGACGCCCACGGGATGTTCTGCTGCGGAGGCGGCGGCGGCGGGGGTGGCGGCGGAGGCGGGGGACCGGTGACCTCGGGCTCGCTCGAGGCTCCGTACTCCTCAACGTACACCTACCTCGGCCACGCCGCCGAGGCGTGCGCCCAGTACAACAACGACGTCGGGCCTAGCGCGGATGCGACCGACGGCTACGTGAACATCGACATCGGGGCGATCGCGGTCGGGTGCGGAGGCGCGAGCATCCTCTCGCAGGGGGGCTTCTATACGTCGTCCTTCACGCCCGGCGATTCGGGAACGTACGACCTTCAGGTGGTCTGGGGAGGTTCGTTCGAGGCGGAGCTCGCCACGGCGCTCGGCGTCTTCGGTACGAGCCACGCCGGCGGCTACGCGATCTTCTACTTCAACGTCATCGAGCTGAGCACGGGCTACTCCGTCTTCGGAAGCTACCAGCAGTCGACGCTGTACAACCCGGGCCTCATCGACGACGGCCTCGACTGGGCGGACAACAGTCCCGACCTGTGGGTGGACTACGGGGCGGACGGCTACTTGTACGCGGGGGACGCCTACCAGTTCGTGGCGTACGTCGGGGTCTACTGCGAGGCGATCGCCGTCGGGCTGGTGGATGCCTCGTGCGCCGGCAACTTCGGATCCGGGACCAACGCCGCGATCCTCGTCGGAGCCGACTGGGCCCTCACCTAGGGATCCGGTCCCGCCCGGTCCGGGCGGCGACCGCGCCGCCCGGACCCAACCTTTTCCCCGCGCCCCGGGAGCGGGAGCCCGTCACATCACCGGGAGCGGAGCGACCCCCAGCAGGTCGAGCACGTTGCCGAGGGTCTGGCGGGCGGCCGCGACGAGCGCGACCCGGCTCGACCGCTCGGCATCCGAGCGGAGAACGGGAACCGCCTCGTAGAACCGGTTGAACGCGTCGGCGAGCTCGTGGGCGTAGCCGGCGACGGCGTGGACGTGCGAGCTGCGGGCGGCATACCGAACGATACCGGGAAGCTTGGCGATCGTACGGACGAGCTCGATCTCTGCCGGCTCGCGGAGACGGGCCGCCTCGTACGGGTAGGGGCCGCGGTCCCGCTCGGCCTTACGGAGCACGCTGGACGCGCGGGCGTAGGCGTACTGGACGAACGGACCGCTCCGACCCTCGAAGGAGAGCGCGTCCTCCCAGCGGAAGACGACAGGCTTCTCCGGAGCGACGCGAAGGACGTGGTAGCGGACCGCTCCCGTCGCGACCGCCTCGGAGATCCGCCCGACCTCGGCCTCGGGGAGATCATCTCGTCGGGAGCGGACCTCCTTCTGCGCGCGCTCCACCGCCTCCGCAAGGAGCTGGTCGAGCCATACCGCCGAGCCCCCCCGCGTGGACATCCGTCCTCCCTCGGGAACGGTGATGTCCTGGTAGATGAGGAACGACGGGCGCCGGGGCTCCCCGACCTCCGCGAGCAGGGCGTCGAGCGTGCGTGCGTGGAGCTGGTGGTCCTGCCCAAGGACGTCGACGAGCGTGCCGAACCGGGCGAACTTGGCGAGGTGGTAGGCGACGTCCCGGGCGACGTACAGGCTCGTTCCGTCGCCGCGCTGGAACACGACCTTCGTCGACTCCTTCGGGAGGCGGTAGCTCGTCGTGTCGATCGCCCAGGCGCCGTTCGCCTCCTCGAGGGCGTGCGGGGCCGCACGGAGCCGGCCGAGCACCCGGTCGACCGATCCGTCGGCCACCAGGCTCGACTCCCAGACGAACTCGTCGAACCGGATCCCGAGCCGGTCCAGCGATGCGAGCATCCCGTCGAGGATTGCCTGGGCGAGCTCGCGGTGTCGGGGCGTCGCGGTGCCCGACTCGATCCGCCGGACGACCTCCGCGACCTCCTCTCGGGCGTCGGCGTGCTCCTTGAGGTAGGCGCTCACAGCCGGGTACGGCCGACCCCAGCGGAGGTCCGGCTTGTCGTCGTCGCGCGCGAGCCCGTCGACGGCCGCGCGGATCGGCGCGGGCCACTCGTCCTGGGGCTTCGACCAGATCCAGGTGATCATGGCGGCCTGCCGGCCCATGTCGTCGATGTAGTACTGGGTGGTCACGGGATCGCCGGACGCCCGTCGCACCCGCGCGAGCGTGTCGCCGATGATCGCGTTACGCACCCGTCCGATGTGGAACGGTCCGGTCGGGTTCGCGCTCGTGTGCTCGATGCAGACGGAGCCGCCGCCCGGTTCGAAGTGGCCGTACCGATCCCCGCGGAGGAGGACCAGAGAGAGAGTCCGGTCGACGAGTCGCTCCGGCACGACGGCCACGTTGACGTAGCCGCCCTTCGCCGACACCGCTCGGATGCTCGGTTCCGGCGCGAAGGCGGCGGCGACCTTCTCGGCGAGCTCGTTCGGCGCGAGCTTCGCGCGGCCGGCGAGGCGGAACGTCGGGAGCGCGATCTCGCCGTCCGGCCCGCCGTCGCGCTCGAGGAGATCGAGCAGTTCGTCGCGGGGAACGGTAACACCGCTCCGCTCGAGGGCGGACGACAGGCCCGCGACGATCGGCGGCAGGAAGACGTCCCACGGGTCGACGACCGACGGCCGGGAGCCGGACGCGTCGGGCTCGACCATCTCCGCTCGGGAAGCGCTTTACGAGGGGGCCCGTCTTAACCGTTTGCCGATGGCCGACCAGATCCTCGTGCGGTACGGCGAGCTGGCGCTCAAATCGCCGCCCGTGCGTCGCGAGTTCGAGCGGCTCCTTCGGCGGAACATCCTGGCGCAGTTCGTTGCGGACGGGATCACCGGCCGCCTGCGGTCCGACCGGGGCCACCTCTACGTCGAGTGTGACGACGGACCTCGCGCGGTGCGCGCCCTGCGGCGGGTCTTCGGCGTCACGTCGGTGAGCCGCGTCACGGAGGTCCCGACGGATCGCACCGTGATCCGCGACCGACTCCTCGAGCTGGCGGGTCCGCACCTCACCGTCGGCGTGTCGTTCGCCGTCCGGGCCCGACGGACGGGGCAGCATCCGTTCACGAGCCAAGAGCTCGCGCGGGACCTCGGCGGCGACGTGCTCGATCGGTTCCCCGACCGAGCGCTGAGGGTCGACCTCGACCGACCGGACGTCGAGCTGTTCGTCGAGGTCCGGGGGCCGCAGACGTACCTGTACTTCGATCGAGAAGAGGGTCCGGGCGGCCTCCCGCTCGGCGTCGCGGGACATCTCGTCGCCCTGGTCGACGGTCCGCGCGGGGCCCTCGGCGCGTTCCTGATGATGAAGCGGGGGTGCCGCGTCGGGCTCGTGAGCGTGCCCGAGGGGGAGCCGCTCGTCCGAGACGTGCTCGCCCGGTTCGACCCCGCGGTACGCACGAACCGGGCCCCGTCCGATCCGGCCGCCTGGTCGAGGGAGGTCGAGCTCCTGGCCGACGCCTCGCACGCCGACGGCGTCGTCCTGCCCATCGGCATCGAGGAATTCCCTTCGGCGCGGGCCCGCTGGGGCGAACGAGTGCTTTTCTCGCCGACGATCGGGCTCACCGATGCGGAGGTGGACGACTGGTGGAAGAACGTGATCGGTCTCGCGGGATGAACCAGCGCCGGCTCGACCCCGAGGAGCGGACGGCGCCGTTGCCCGCCCCGGGCCCCGGAGCCGGACCGTCGACCGATCCGGTCCCTCCGGCCCTGTCCCCCGCCCCCGAACGCCCTCGAGAACCCTCGGACCGGGCGCTGCGCGAACGTCAATGGCGCTGGCTCCGAGAACGCGCCCGATTTCTCGACCGAGCCCCCGAGCCGGCCGACCGGTCCGAAGGGCCGAAGTAGCGCCCGGATCCGGTGGCGGTTACCGTTAAGTGGGGTGCCCGGGTGCTCGCCGCCGAGGAGGAGAGGGTCGTGCCCGCGTGGACCGTGGCCGGGGCGTTCTACGCCCGACGGGGCTACTGGCAACCGTTCACCAAGGTGCACGACGCGCCGTCGCCGGACGCGGCGCGCGAGTGGACGTTGTCCGAGATCGGCGGCTGCCACCACGTGAAGCGTCACCAGATCCGGATCGACCGGGTCGATCCCGTTCCCGCATGAGCGCTCCGCGGACCGAGGTTACCGAGCAGCAGGTCCAGGAGGACCTGATCCGGCTCGACGCCTACCGCGACCAGCTCAACGCCATGCTTCAGCAGCACCAGATCCTTGAGGCGTCCCGCGCGGACCACCTTCGGGCTCGCGAGAGCCTGGAAGGGATCGACCGGGCCCCCGACGCGGCCGAGCTTTTGCTGCCGCTCGGCGGAGAGGCGTTCGTCCGCGGGCGGATCGACCGGTCTTCCCCCGTATTGATCGGCCTCGGATCGGGGGTCGTCGTGGAGCTCGAGCGGCCAAAGGTCGTCGAGCTGCTCGCCCAGCGACTGACGCGGATCGACGAAGCCTCCCGCGAGATGGAGGGACAGATGAACTCCCTTAACGACCGGATCCAGAGCCTGTCGCGACGGCTCGATTCGATCGCCCGCGCGGCGGCAGGGCCGTCCGATGTGGGCCGCGCTTAAGGCCCGCCTCCGGGGCCGGACGGACCCCGAGACGGCCGACGCGCCCGAGACGAAGTCGGACCGACCCACGGCCCCGGCCCCTTCGCCCCCGGCGAGCCGCCCCGCCCCCGCACCGGAGCGAGCGGCGCCTCCCCCGTCGACCGCTTCCCGGCCGGCCGCCTCCGCCGACGCGGAACTGTTCACGGAGGGGATGATGGGCCGGCGACTCCGGGAGGGGACGATCGACGACGTCCTCGACGACCTCGAGCTCGTCCTGCTCCAGTCCGACGTCGCCCTGCCGGTCGTCGAGCGACTGCGTCGCGACCTGCGCCAGGATCTGGGCGGCCGAAAGCTCCGCTTCGGCGTCGAGGCCGAGGACGCGATCCGGATCTCGCTCGAGCGGTCGACCCGATCGATCCTGGCCCGGCCCCCGATCGACCTCGCCCAGCGCGCACGGACCGCGGACCCGAAACCGCTCGTGGTGTTGTTCGTCGGCGTCAACGGGACGGGCAAGACGACGACGATCGCGAAGCTCGCGGGCTGGCTGCGCGCGCAGCACCTTTCGAGCGTCATCGCCGCCGGGGACACCTTCCGGGCCGGCGCGATCGAACAGCTGCTCGTCCACGGGGAGCGCCTCGGCGTGCGGGTCGTCCGCCAACAGGAAGGCAGCGATCCGGCGGCCGTCGCGTTCGACGCGGTCGAGCACGCGCGGGCGAAGCACCTCGACGTCGTGCTCATCGACACCGCGGGTCGTCAGCACACGAACGAGAACCTGATCGAGGAGGCGAAGAAGATCCGGCGGGTCGTGAAGCCGTCCCTGACCCTGTTCGTCGGCGATGCGCTGAGCGGGAACGACGTCGTCAGCCAAGCGCGGGATTTCAACGCCGCCCTCGGCATCGACGGGCTGATCCTCACGAAGCTCGACGCCGACGCGAAGGGGGGCGCGGCCCTGAGCGCCGCGTACGTCACGAAGAAGCCGATCCTGTTCGTGGGCGTCGGCCAGGGGTACGACGACCTCAAGCCGTTCGACGCCGACTGGATGGTCCGCCGACTGTTCGCGGAGGGGACCGCCGGGTGACCGCCCGGATCGACGTCGTCGTCGTGCGACCGAAGGAAGACGGCAACGTCGGCGCGGTCGCCCGGGTCGCGCGCAACTTCGGGGCCTCCCGCCTCGTCCTCGTCGCGCCGCGGGCGCCGCTGGGGGCCGAGGCGCGGCGACGCGCGATGGGGGGCCTCGTTCTCCTCACGAAGGCCCGCAAGTTCTCGACCCTCGCCCTGGCCGTCCGGGACGCCGATCTCGTGGTGGGGACGACCGACCTGTCGACCGGCCGATCGACCGCCTACCTACGCCGGTCGGTGAGCCCGGAGCGGTTCGGCGAGATCGCGCGGTCGCTGCTCGGCCGCGTCGCGGTCGTCTTCGGACCCGAGGACAACGGCCTCTCCCGCGACGAGCTGCTCCAATGCGACCTCCTGGTCCACGTCCCCGCACGCCGGGAGTTCCCGACGCTCAACCTCTCGCACGCCGCCGCCGTCGTGCTGTACGCCGTCCATCGGGCGAAGGGCGGGGACGACCCCGAGACGACGCCCGCCCCCGAGGAACTCCTCCTCAACGGGCGCGAGAAGGAGCTGTTCCTGGAGCGGCTCGGGGAGCTGCTGACGCGGATCCGCTACCCGGCCCACAAACGACGGGGTTTAATCCTCCTGTTTCGTCGTGTACTCGGCCGGTCTACGCCCACCGAGGCGGAGTTCCGGATGATGCTCGGGCTCTTTCGGAGCCTCGGGCGCGAGCTCGAAGGAAGGAAATCCCATGGGGGAAGGTAACGGCGACTGGCTGCGGGCGCGCGGGATCGGACGGGAACGGTTCGCGGGCTATGTGGCGGAGTACCTCGCGACGCTCGGCTACACGGTCGAGAAGACGGAGTCCACCGACCCGTCCGAGAGCCGAGTGCGCGGTCGCCTCGAGCGGATGAACCCGGCGGTCCCGCCGTCGGCGCGTGAGATCTCCTATCGGTTCTACCCGACGAGCGGCGGGGCCGCGCTGGTCTGGGAGGCGCCGACGGCGATCCCGGCGGAGGAGCGTGGCCGGATGGACCGGTTCGTCCGCGAGATGACGCTCCACCTGGAACGGTCGGTGGCGACCGAGAGCCACGCGACGGCGAAGATCGTCCGTCCGCCGGAGCCCCACCTGCCGTGGAGCGGGCCCGCCGGGACCCCGGCCTAGCCCGCGCCGCGCGGGCTCAGGGCCGATAGGTCCGGGACGAACGGCGAGCCTTCCGAAGGACTCGCTCGTCGATCGAGACCCCGATGCCGGGACCGTTCGGGACCTCGAGCGTGCTCCCCGGCCCCAGCGCGAACGGCGGGTCGATCAGGTCCTCCGTGTAGTACCGATCGGACGCCGAAAGGTCCGCCGGGAGCGTGAACGGGGCCAGCGAGGCGAGCTGAACGTTGTGTGCCCGGCCGATGCCGCTCTCGAGCATACCTCCGATCCACGACGGGACACGGGCCCGACGGGCGGTGCGCGCGAGCTCGGCGGCCGTAAGCGGTCCACCCACCCGGCCGACCTTCACGTTGAGGCTCGTGATCGCCTTCGCCGCGAGAGCGTCCTCGAGGGAGACCGGATCGATGATCGACTCGTCGAGGCAGACGCGGAACGGAGCCCCCCGCGCGAGCTCGGCGTGCGCCCGGATGGCCCGCTCGGCGAACGGCTGCTCGACTTGCTCGACGCGGTGCTGCGTGGCCCAGCGGCGGATCCGGGGTCCCGCCGCCGAGGGGTACGCTTGGTTCGCGTCGACCCAGAGTGTCACCTCGGGGAAGGCGCGGCGGACGGCCCCCACCGGCCGGTCGTCCCAGCCGGGTCGTACCTTGAGCTTGATCCGCCCGTATCCGTCGTCCCGGTACGCCCCGACCCGACGAACGAGGAGGCGTACCGACGGCTGGATGCCGACCGAAACGCCGACCTCGACACGACGGCGTCGCCCGCCCAAGTACCGGGCGATCGGCACCCCGCGCGATCGCGCGGCGAGATCGAGTAGGGCGCTCTCGACGGTCGCCTTCGCCATCCGGTGCCCCCGGAACGCGGCGACGGCGTTTCGGAACTCGCGCGGGCCTGGCGAACGAAGACGGAAGAGTCGGGGCAGGAAGTGGTGTACCAGCATCTCCCGCGCGGTCGCGACGGTCTCGCTCGAGTAGAGCGGATCGAGCGCCGCGACGCACTCACCGAACCCCTCGAGACCGTCGCGCGTCTCGAGACGGAGCAGGAGGAACCGTCGTCGTTTCTCCACGCCGAAGCTCGTCTCGAACGGTTCGACGAGCTCGAGCTCGAGTTCGTCGAGCCGGGCCGACCTAAGCTGCATCGTCCCGCGGAGCGTGCGTGAGGAGATAGAAGGCACGCCGCTCGGTGCCGATGCGGACGACCACGAAGTCCTCGACGCGGTAGCCCGCGGCGAACGCCGGGCCGAACGCGTCGCGGACGGTCTCGCGCCAGCGCTGGGCGCTGCCCGGGTCCCGGGTGCGGACTCCGGCGAGGTCGACCGGCACTTCGAGGTTCACTCGGTCGCCGCGCGGCGGTCCGACCGAGACCGGTCGGCGGAGCCCGGTCGGGCCGACCTCGGACTCGAGCAACGGTTGGGTACCGTCCACCGCGGACGGTTCCTCGGCCGAGGACGGAGGGACCGCCTCGACCCGGCGTACCACGCGAGGGGACCGAAGCTCCCAGCGCAGGCGGAGGCGGTCGGTCTCGAGCCCCGCATTGAGGGAGTCCGACATGACTCCGTAGTACCTCGGGTAGTACCGGTCCGGGACCCCGCCCAGGCGACGGACGTTGAAGTACGCGTTCTTCGCCTGGAGCGGGTCGAACGTCCATCGGATTTCCGAGAGCCCCTCCCGGAGGGCCTCCTCGCGCTGCCGGCATTTGAGCCGCCAGCCGACCTGCCGGTTCTGGTACTCCGGACGCACGCCGGTGAGGTGGGAGTAGTGGTAGAGCGAGGAGCCGTCCCGCCCGAG
>JASHSX010000026.1 GCA_030040865.1 Thermoplasmata archaeon
CGACGCTTCCGGGTCGTGCCCCGGTTCGACCTCGAGTCGACCCAGCGGTACATCCGGTAGGCGCCCCAGGTCGCCCGGCCGCTGCGCCGGGTCCGGTAGCTCTAAGTATTCGCACGCGTGAGTACGTTCGGCGGAGGCGTCCGCCCGCCGGGTCCTGCCCGACGAACCGCCCGTGGGGCCAATGACGCCTGCTCCCAAAGGAAGGAGTAGGCGAAGTGAACCCGGTCCCGCAGGTCGTCAACATCCTCCAGGCGCTCACCGTCCTTCTGCTCTCTCCGCTGATCGCGGGGATCGCGGCCCGTTGGAAGGCGTGGACCGAATCGCGGCACGGCCCCTCGATCTTCCAGCCGTACTTCGACCTCGCGAAATACCTCCGGAAGGAGACCCTGCTGCCGAGCGGCGCCTCGGTCGTCTTCCGGCTGGCGCCGCTCCTCGCGTTCGGCACGTACCTGGTCATCGCGGTCGTCGTCCCGATCATCACGCCGTACCCGATCCCGTTCGCCTCGACCGTCGATTTCCTCGGCGGAGGGCTCCTGTTCGGGCTCGCGGGGGCCCTGACGCTGCTTGCGGCGCTCGACGCGGGCAGCAACTACACCGCGCTCGGGGCGAGTCGGACCGTCTCGTTCGCCGCCCTCGCGGAGCCCACGCTGATCATGGTGTTCTTCGCCGTCGCCGTGATCACCGGCACCAACAATCCGTACGTCACCAACAACCTGCTCGCGTCGTCGACGTCCGCGTACCTCTCGCCGACGCACCTCCTCGTGACGGCGGCGTTCTTCCTCCTGCTCCTCGCCGAGACAGGGAAGCTGCCCGTCGAGAGCGCTGGCCTGATGGAGTTCGGGATGATCGACGACGGGCGGATCTACGAGCACTCCGGGCCCCTCCTCGGCGTGCTGCGGTGGAACGGCTGGATGAAGCAGTTCCTCCTCTACTCCGTCTTCCTCAACGTCTTCCTCGTGCCGTGGGGACTCTTCGCCGCGCCGACTATCCCGGCGGCGCTCGCGAACATCGGAGTCCTGCTCGCGAAGCTCCTCCTCCTGGTCGGCGTCGTCGTCGTGGTCGAGGCGACGGTCGCGAAGGTCCGCCTGTTCAAGATCCGGGACTTCCTCGCGCTCTCCTTCTCGCTCGCGATCCTCTCGGTGTTCGCCTTCGCCGTGCTCGGGGTGCCGTAGATGGTGAGCACGTCCGAGATCGTCGCGCTGCTCGGCATCGGGATCCTGCTCACCGCCCTCTACCTCCAGTCCGAGTCGTTCGTGAGCCCGCTCATCTCGGGCATCGCGATCCAGTCGCTGCTGCTCGCGGCTCTCCTGGGATGGCTCGCGTGGGTCGAGGGGAACGTCGACCTCCTCCTCCTCGCCGCACTGGCCGTGGGCGTCCGGGCGATCTTCATCCCGTTCGTCCTCCGCTTCCAGATCCGCGCGTTCCGCTGGCGGGTCCGGGAGGTCCGAGCCGCCCACCGGGTGACCGGCCACGCCCTCGCGGCCGTCGCGCTCGCCATCGTCGCGTGGTTCGTCTTCCAGCAGACGCTCGCCGGGATCTTCCCGCAACCGGGCGCGGCGCTGCCGTTCGTCCTCCTCGTCGAGGGGCTGCTCGTGCTCGCGACGCGCCGCAACACGCTCGTCCAGGTGATCGGCTACCTCGAGGAGGAGAACGCGGTCGTCTACGCGGGCGCGCTCTTCGCCCGGAACTTCCCGCTGTTCGTTGAGGTCGTCGTCTTCCTCGACGTGCTCGGCGTGGTGCTCGTCGGCGTGATCCTGTCGATCCAGCGGGACGTCACGGGCTCTCCGGAGGAAGCGGGCCTGGAGGAGCTCACCGGATGATCGGCCTCGGCCCCGCGTTCTGGCTGTTCGTCCTGCTCGCGGCCCCCGCCGCAGCGGCCGTGCTCGCCCTCCTCCCGGACCCGCGGGCGAGCCAGTGGGCGGCGCGCACGGGTTCGGTCGTGGCGTTCGCGGCCGCGTCGGTGCTGCTCGCGAGCGGCGCGGGCGGCACGTACGGACCGTACCTCGGGATCGACGCCCTGAGCGAGCTGTTCCTCGTCATGGTGACGGCCGTCTACGCGACCTCGACGTGGTACTCGGCCCGCTACCTCGCCGGGGTCAAGCGGCCGTTCCTGACGCCGCAGATCTACTACGCGCTGCTCGGCGCCTTCGCCTTCGCGATGGTCGCGGTGCTCGTCGTCTCCGACCTCGGGCTCATGTGGATCGGGATCGAGGCGACGACCGTCGCGAGCGCCCTCCTCGTGGTCCTCGAACGGAAGCCGACGAGCGTGGAGGCGGCGTGGCGCTACACGCTCATCGCGTCCGCGGGTCTCACCATCGCGCTCTTCGCGCTGCTGCTGCTGTACACCGACACCGGCACGCTCAACGCCTTCCAGCTGGCCGCGCACCCTCCCGCGGTGACCCTGCCCGTGGAGATGGCGGTCGGCCTCGCGCTCGTGGGATACGGCACGAAGGTCGGACTGTTCCCGATGCACACGTGGCTCCCCGACGCCCACTCCGAGGCGCCGTCGCCGGTCTCCGCGATGTTCTCGGGGGTCCTGCTGCCCACGGCGCTCTACGCGTTCCTCCGGGTGTACAACATCCTGCCCGTTCCGGTCCCGGCCCCGATCGCGGACCTGCTGCTCGCCTTCGGGCTCGCGACGGCGATCGTCGCCGCCTTCCTGCTGCAGCACCAGCGGTCGTTCAAGCGGCTCCTCGCGTACTCGAGCATGGAGGTGATGGGGCTCGCGCTCGTGGGGATCTCCCTGGGCGGGATCGCGCTCTACGGGGCGCTCTTGCTGCTGCTCGCGCACGCGTTCGCGAAGTCGTCGGCGTTCTACTGCGCGGGGAACGTCCTCCAGACCACGGGCACGTCGCACATCGACGACGTGCGCGACCTCCGGCATCGGCTTCCGTGGACGGGGACCGCCTGGGTGCTCTCGGGGCTCGCCGTGACCGGAGCCCCCCCGTTCGGGACGTTCGTGGGCGAGCTGCTGATCGTGGCGGGCGCGATCGCGCTCGGGGCGTACTGGGTGGCGGCGATCGTCGTGATCGCGATCCTGGTCGCCTTCCTCGGCGTCAACGGGCAGATCGGGCGCATGGTGTTCGGCGAGGAGTCCGCGCCCGCTCCGGCGGTCACGGCCCCGAACGAGCGCGGTGCCGGCGTCGCCTGGCTCAACGTCGGCGTCGCGCTCGTACTCGGTCTCGCGAGCCTCCCGTACCTCTCCGAGACCGTCCGGTCCGCCGCGCTGATCCTGGGAGGCCGACTTCCGTGACGCGCACCCCCTGGACGGAGGTCGACTCCGCGACGTTCGACCCGGCGCCGCCGCGTCGCGCGCTCGCCTACTGGTCCCCCGGGGGAGGGTTCGCCCTGTACAACGACTACCAGAACCCGGCGTCGTTCCTCGTCCGCCGTCCCCCGGGCGGCTGGAAGGGCCCGGTCGGGGAGCTGTGGAGCTCCGAGGACGCCCCGGGCGGGCCGCGTCGGATCGGGATGCCCAGCGAGGGCGAGGGCTACGGAGTGTTCACGTTCCCGTTCGGGCCGATCACCGAAGGGGTCCCTGAGGCCGGCCGGTTCGACCTCCGTACATACGGCGAGCGGATCCTGGGCGCCGAACCGGTCGGAGGGTACAAGGGCCGACGGATCCTCGACGCCGTCGCGGGGCTAGCAATCGAGGACGCGGCGCTCCGCATCGAACGGACGGCGGGGAACTTCGCCGCCGCGCACGTCGCGGCGTTCCTCGGTGCCGCGGAGGCCGCGGTCGGCCGGTCCGTCCCCGTGGGCGAGCTCTGGATCCGCGCGCTCGCCCAGGAGCTCCAGCGCATCTACAACCACCTTCACCTCATCGCCCGCATCGCGGAAGCCGCGGCCCAGAACCTCGGCGTGGCCCAGGCGCATGCCCTGGCCGAGGAACTGTTGCGGTTCCAGGGCGACTGCTTCGGCCACCGCTGGTCGTTCGGGGCGCTGCTGCCCGGCGGACCGACGCGACATCTCGACCGCGCCGATCGGGCGAGGTTGCCGGCCCGACTCGGCACGATCGAGCGACGGTTCGAGGAGCTCTGGTCGCTGTTCCTCGGCTCGCGGACGTTCATCGACCGGATCCAGGCGACCGCGGAGATCGACCGCGACCGCGCCGTCGCGCTCGGGGCGGTCGGCCCCACGCTACGGGCGTGCGGGGTCGCGTGGGACGACCGGCTCCGGGTCCCGACGGTCCCATACTCCGACCTGTTCGTCGAGCTCCCCCGGGAGGACGGCGGCGACGCTCTCGCCCGGGTCCTGGTCCGCGCGGACGAGGTCCGTTCCAGCCTCTCGATCCTGGAGCAGCTCCTCGACCGCTGGCCGGGCGCCCCCGACGATCCCGTGCCCCCCGAACCGGCCGTCGCCCCGAACGTGGGAGTCGCTCGCGTCGAGGCCCCGAGCGGGGACCTGGTCTACGAGGTCGAGGTCACGGACGGCCGCGTGGCCCGCGTCGGATGCCGTACGCCGAGCCAGGCGAACTTCCCGG
>JASHSX010000027.1 GCA_030040865.1 Thermoplasmata archaeon
GGGGCGTTGGAACGCTGAGGGGGAGATTCGAACTCCCGTGGCGAGATCGCCACCAGCTTTCAAGGCTGGCGCCTTACCGGACTAGGCTACCTCAGCGCGAGGGGTCGTAGCGGGACGGCGGCGAATAAACCCTCCCCCGCGGAGGGATGCAGGTGCCGGGATTTTCGCGACGGCCCGACAGGGCCCTCGATTCGAACCCGGGCGGTCAGCTTGGAGGGCTGACATCCTACCACTAGATTACACCTGCACGCCCTTCCGCGATCGCCTCCGACGACCGGACGCGCCGACTAAGACTTTGCGGTGGAGGAACGGCCGGCGGGCGCCGCGAGGTCCACGAGCGCGACGCGTTCGAGGACGAGCCCCTCCCACGCGGAGTCCGGGACGGCCTGCCGCTCCTCGGCACCGATGCCGAGGCGGTCGAGCGTCTCGACCGTCACCGTCCGCGGGTACGCGTGCGGATCCTCGGTGAGCCCGAACCGGGCGAGCATGGGCACCGGATCGAGCGGGCGCTCGGCGACGAGCACCACCTCGATCGTGTCGTCGGCGACGCCCACCTTGGCCAGGGCCCGCGGCAGCTGGTCGTCGCCGGCCACGTACAGTGCGAACTCGGCGCCCCGCTCCCGCAGGCGGCTCTCGCCGCGCGAGCGCGAGCGGCCGAGGTGGGCCCACGCCGACAGGAGGTGCCGCTCCCCGGCGATCGCGCGCGCGTCGAAGAGGCCCACGAGCGCCTCCGACTCCTTGGCGAACGCCCGCAGGGTCTGGATCAGCTGGCCCGTCGGCGGGTCGCCGGGGGCGCGGCGGCGGGCGCCGACCGCGCGCAGGGAGCGCTCCTCCGCGGGCGGCAAGGGCGGCACGGTCACTCCCGGAGGAACTGGAGGAACTCCTCGCGCGTCCGGGGAGCGAGCGTGTAGTTCTCCCGCTTCTCGCGGCCGATCGTCGAGGTCGGCGTCGTGCCGTAGTCGTGGCCCGGCAGCACGACGAGGGCGTCGTCGAGCGCCATCACGCGCCGGTGCAGGCTGTCGTACATCTCCGACGGGTCGCCGCCCGGGAGGTCGGTCCGGCCGCACTCGCCGACGAAGAGGGTGTCGCCGGTGGCGACCTGGCCCTCGAACAGGTAGAGCACGCTGTCCTTCGTGTGGCCGGGCGTGTGGAGGACCTCGAAGCGGAGGCGACCGGCCGAGAACGCGTTGCCGTCCTCCACGGAGACGTCCTGGTGGAGCGGGGCGACCCGGTGGGCGACGACCTTCGCCCCCGTCCGCTCCTTCACCTCCCGGTTGCCGGCGACGTGGTCCTGGTGACTGTGCGTGTTGAGGATGTAGCGGACCTTGGCCGCTCGGGCGTCGATCCCCTCGAGGACCGGCTCGATCCCGAACGACGGATCGATCACCACCGCGTCCCCGCCGTCCGCGTCGGCGACGAGGTAGGTGAAGTTGAGATACGGACCGATGCGGAACTGGTCGAGGATCACGTCGCGGGGAGTCCGGCCGCCGTATTTGACCCTGCCCGCGCTCACGCGCCCGGCGCATCGGCCGTGACGGTCCGGCGACCGGTCACGGCGTCCAGCACGACCCGTCCGTCCCGGCTCTCCGCGTACCAGTGCGGAACGTACAGGAGGACGAAGGCGCCGAGCTTGAGGTCCTCCCGCGACGGGAGGATCCGGCGGGTCTCGATCACGAGGGCCCCGCCGTGCTGCTCGGTGTGGTCGACGTGGACCGTATGGTAGCGCCGGATCGCGTCGACGGCGATCGACTCGGCCTGAGGCTCGGAGAGCTGGGGTGCGAGACGCTGGTGGGGCTCGGGAACGCCGCGCACGAGCTCGCGCTCCGCATCGTCCCAGATCTCGGCGGTCCGCGACACCGCGTTCACGGCGACGAGATGCCGCACGGCCGGCCCGGCCTCCCCGTGGGGGGAGGCGGGGCGGACGCGGTACGCCGCGACGAAGAACGGGACGAGCCGCAGCGTGAACCGGGGCGACTCGATGCCGGCGAGCATCTCCGCCTCCTCGCGGTCGATCCGCGGCCTAAGCGTCCGTTCCCCCTCGAGGGCGATCGCGAACGGGGCGGCCAGGGACGGCGCCCCGGGCCCGTCCTCGGCCCCATCGAGCGTCCCCGACGGCGCCGGGAGGAGGAGTTCGCCCAGGGCGGTCCCCAGCGTGGTCGGTTCCAGGACCTCGATGCCGCGATCGGCCGCGAGCGCGCGGGCGACCGCGCCGGGCTCGTCGTCGTAGACGATCGTGCGATGGACCGCGTCGCCGGGGAACAGCGCCTCCACGTCCGCCGGGGAGCGGGGCGCGGCCACGATGAGGACGGCCCGATGGTCCTTCGAACGGACGGCGAGCGTCCCCTCGGCGCGACCCTCGACCCGGTACCCGGCGGCCTCGAGGAGACGGCCCAGATGGGAGGACGGTCGGCCGGGGCGCGGCATCGACGATTCGACCGGACCCCATCATTATCTCGCTTCCGCTCGTGAGGGTGTTCGTCGGGGCCGGTTAATCGTCGAGGGGGCCGGAAGGAAGCGTCGGCGAAGGTGTCGCGGTACTGGCTCGGGTGCTCCGGTTGGGCGTACGACGACTGGGTCGGGCCGTTCTATCCGGCCGGTACGCCGCCCGGCGAGTATCTCGATCGGTACGCCCGGGTCTTTCGGACGGTCGAGGTGGACTCGAGCTTCTACCGAGCTCCGACACCGTTCCTCGTGCGGCGGTGGGCCGAGCACACCCCCGACGGCTTCCGGTTCTCCCTCAAGGTACCGCGCGACGTGACCCACGACGTCTCCCCGCAGTCGGAGGCCGTCCTCGACGGGTTCCTCGCGAGCCTCGACCCGTTGCGCCGGTCGGGCAAGCTCGGGCCGGTCGTGCTCCAGTTCCCCCCGTCGTTCCGTCGGGACCGCAGCGCGACGCGGCTCGATCGCCTGCTCGAACGGATCCCGCCGCCGGTCGAGCTCGCGGTCGAGCTGCGGCATCGTTCCTGGTGGGTGGAGGAGACCCGAGCGGCCCTCGCGCACCGCGGCGCGGCGCTGGTCTGGTCCGTGGTCCCCCATACCCAGCCGCCCGCGTGGGTCACGGCACCGTTCCTCTACGCCCGCTTCATCGGGGACCGGTCCCTCACGCAGTTCGACCGGATCCAGCGCGCGGGCCGGATCGTGATGGAGGCGATGAAGGCCCGATTCGATGCCGAAGGGCGCGACACGGTCGCGATCTACGGGTACTCGAACAACCATTTCATGGGCTTCGGTCCCGGGTCGGTCGCCGAACTCGCCCGGGTCCTCGGGGAGCCGGTCCCCGACCTGACCGCGGCCGCCCGATCGGCGGGCCAGCAGACCCTTGATGGGACCGGCACGGGGTCGGCGAACCGCGGCTAGGGAACAGTGCCGGCTTCTCGGACGACAATAGATTTAACTCGATTCGGGGTGGAACGGTCGCCGATGGGAGAGGCGATCACGCTCCGGGTGGCCGAAGCGTTCCAGCAGGACATCGGCCTCGGGACGGCGCGCCTCGACGTGCAGACCCGCCAGCGGCTCAAGGTCGGCCTCGGCGACATCGTCGAGATCCGGGGCCGCAAGCCGACGCCCGCGATCGTGAGCCGCGCCCAGCCCGACGACGAAGGGAAGACGCTGGTCCGCATCGAGGCCGTCGTCCGGCGCAACGCCGGGGTCAGCATCGGGGACCGGGTCTCCGTCCAGCGCGTCGACTGCCCGAACGCGGACGCGATCACGATCGCGCCGATCTATGCGGGTTCGGCCCGGATGGACCTGGGGCCGGGCCTCGAAAGCTTCGTCGCGAAGGCGCTCGCCCGGCGACCGTTCGTCCGCGGGGACGTCTTCGTGATCCCGGGCGTGTTCCTGATGGGCGGCTCGCTGCCGTTCATGGTCGTCGCGACCCAGCCGAAAGGGATCGTCCAGGTCGCGCCGTCGACGCTGATCACGATCAAGGAGGAGACGGTCAGCGAGACCGAGGTCGCCGCGCCGCGGGTCTCCTACGAGGACATCGGCGGACTCACCGAGAAGCTCGGACGGGTCCGCGAGATGATCGAGCTCCCGCTCAAGCACCCCGAACTGTTCGATCGCCTCGCGATCACTCCCCCGAAGGGAGTGCTGCTGTACGGGCCGCCCGGCACGGGGAAGACCCTGATCGCGAAGGCGGTCGCGAACGAGGCCGGGGCGCACTTCATCGGGATCCAGGGTCCCGAGATCATCTCGAAGTACTACGGCGAGAGCGAGAAGGAGCTCCGGGAGAAGTTCGAGGAGGCGGAGAAGAACGCGCCCAGCGTGATCTTCATCGACGAGCTCGACTCGATCGCGCCCCGCCGCGACGAGGTCGTTGGCGAGGTCGAGCGCCGCGTGGTCGCGCAGCTGCTCACGCTCATGGACGGGCTCTCCGGGCGGGGGAACGTCATCGTCATCGCGGCGACGAACCGCGAGGAGGCGATCGACCCGGCGCTCCGACGCCCGGGACGGTTCGACCGAGAGATCGAGATCGGCGTACCCACGATGGAGGGCCGGCTCGAGATCCTGCAGATCCACACCCGGGGGATGCCGATCGACGGCGCCGAGCGCGACCGGGAGCGGATCCTCCGCGAGCTGGCGGCCCAGAGCCACGGGTTCGTCGGCGCCGACCTCTCGTCGCTCGCCCGCGAGGCGGCCATGAGCGCCCTTCGGCGCTACCTTCCGGAGATCGACTTCGACCAGCCGATCCCGATCTCGCTGCTCGAGCGGATGAAGGTCACCGAGCAGGACTTCCGCGGCGCGCTCAAGCAGATCGAGCCGTCGAGCCTCCGCGACGTCGCCGTCGAGGTCCCCACCACCCGGTGGGAGGAGGTCGGCGGCGTCGAGCGGGTCCGCCGGATCCTCGAGGAATCGGTCGAGCTGCCGTTCAAGAACCCGCAGGTGTACCGGCACATCGGCATCGAGCCGCCGCGCGGCATCCTGCTGTACGGTCCGCCCGGGGTCGGGAAGACCCTGCTCGCCAAGGCGGCCGCGACGGAGAGCCAGGCGAACTTCATCTCGGTGAAGGGTCCCGAGGTGATGAGCAAGTGGGTCGGCGAGAGCGAGAAGGCGATCCGGATGATCTTCAAGAAGGCCCGGCAGGCCTCGCCGTCGATCGTCTTCATCGACGAGATCGACTCGATCGCCCCGCGGCGGGGCCTTCAGACGTCGAGCGGCGTCACCGAACGGATCGTGAATCAGCTGCTCACGTCGATCGACGGGCTCGAGACGCTCGAGCGCGTGCTGGTGATCGCCGCGACGAACCGACCCGACATCATCGACGAAGCGCTCCTCCGGACGGGACGGTTCGACCGCCTCCTCTACGTCGAGCCTCCGACGGTGGCGGGGCGGAAGGAGATCCTCAAGGTCCACACACGCAAGATGCCGCTCGCGGACGACGTGAGCCTGGACGACCTCGCCGCCCGGACCGAGGGGTACGTCGGCAGCGACCTCGCCGCGCTCTGCCGCGAGGCCGGCCTCACCGCGATCCGGGAGAACCTCAAGGCGTCGCGCGTCACGCGCGCTCATTTCGACGCCGCGCTCAAACAGGTGCACGCGTCGGTCGACGCCGAGAACGTGCGGTTCTACGAGGAGTTCGAGAAGCACGTGCTGCGCGAGCGGGCGGGCCGCCGCGCGGTCGAGTCCGCGCAGGTTATCTATCGGTGAAATCGAGGAGGACCTCTCTCCTCGAGAGTCGTCCCGGGCAAGCTATAAGTAGCACGGCCAAGTTCGCGCCGCCGCTCTCCCCTACGGGGAGACCGTACGGGAGAAGTGAAGCAGTTGGCCCGCGACCTGTATCGACCCGCCCTCTGGGCCGTGGTGGTCGTGATGCTGGTGGCAACACTGGCGTCGATCGCCTCGGGGGCCCAGGCGACCTCGAGCACCAATACCCTGATCGGCTACGCGGAACAGCCGGGGACCGGAGGCTCTCCGCCCCCCGTTCCGGCCGGGGTAACGGTCGATCTCGTGTCGCGGGCGACGGGGGTCGTGTACACCACCTCGGTGGTCGGCGGCGGCGGGCAGTTCACCTTCACTTCGTCGAGCACCGGCGGAGCGCTCGTGCCGGGTTACTGGGGCCTCTCCGTGCCGGCCGAGGCGAACGTGAGCCTGCCGAACTGCAAGCCGTGCGCCATCCTGCCGGCGAACCAGAGCCCGGCGTACAGCTTCGTCAACTCGACCGCGCTCACGACCTCGACCGAGCCGTCGTACCTCTACAACGTGACCGTGCTGCCGTACACGGCGACGCTCTCGGGCAAGGTGCTGGAGAGCGGCGTCGCGCAGGCCGGCGCCCACGTCTACGTCTTGGACCCGGCCTACAGCGGTCTCGTGCTCGCGCAAAACAATACCACGTCGAGCGGCCAGTACACCATCTCGGTCCCCGCCGGGACGTGGGTCGTCGAGACCGACCTCCCCGGGCCGACCGCCGCGTACAACTACACGACCGCCACCTTGGCGAAGCACGGCAGCCTGACGCTCTGGACGAACGTCTCGTCGTACCTCGTCTCGGGGTACCTCAACCAGGCGCCCCGCGGGACCGCCCACGTCCCGACCGGCGGCAACGTGACCCTCTACGACCCGACGAACGGGTACATCTACTCGTCCGCGACGCCGCAGGGCGGCTACTACGCGATCGGCACGTACCCGGGTGACTTCGTCTCCGGCACGCAGCCGTTCGACGTGATGCTCTCGGCGGTCGGATACCAGAGCTCGTGGTACGCCATCAACGTCTCGAGCTCGACGCCGATCCAGCGGAACGTCAACGTGCCCACGGTCACGAACACCGAGCTCGGCCAGTACTTCACGACGCTCAACTTCTCCGCGTTCAAGCCCGCCGTCGGGAACGGGACGCTCAACGTCCAGACGGTCGCCTACCTCGGCAACAACACGATCTTCCCCGACCTCGCGAACGGCACGGTCGGGCAGATGTGGGGCCAGCTCGCGCTCGACCTCGCCGGCAGCACCAACTTCCCCTCCGCCGACCTCGCGGACGTGTACGCCTGGGTCAACTCGACCGGACCGTTCTTCCCGGCCGTCCAGGCCGGGGCGTCGATCAACGGGTCGGTCTACGCGGGCCCGACCGCGCCGCAGACGCTCGCGTCGTACTCGTCGACGTGCACGACCACCTACTGCGGGCTCAACAGCGCCGCCAACATCACGCTCGGCTGGGACGACACCTACGCGCTCAACTCGTCGGTCCAGTACAACAGCTCGACCTACTCGATCGCCTTCAACTTCCGGCACCCGACCAGCGCCGAGGTGTTCAACTACACGGTCGTGCTGCCGAGCGGCTATGTGCTGGCGGCCGGTACCCAGGTGCCGGCGAACACGCGCCTCGTCGCCGGCGGACCCGACAACACGTGGACGAAGTTCACGCTCGTCTCGCAGCCGGGGCCGTCCGCGTCGGGGAGCGCCAAGTTCTCGATCGTGAAGTCGTCGGCGCTCGTCGCGGCCGTGAACGTCTCCGTGAAGAACTTCGCCTTCTCGACCTCGAACATCCTCAACGCGACGCACAACAACTACACGGTGATCGTCGGCGTTGGGCAGAACGTGACGTTCAGCGCGCTCAACTCGACGTACCCGGCCGGGACGAACGGGACCAAGTTCGTCTGGAGCTGGGGCGACGGGTCGAGCGACACGACGACCACGACGGCGACCACGTACCACTTCTTCACGGCGGCCACGGGGAAGACGCCGGACGCCGGGACGCTCAAGATCACGGGCTCGGGCGGCCAGGTCAACTCGACCACGTTCTTCGTGTGGGTGGCCGAGGGGCCGGTCAAGGCCGGGTTAGCGGTGAACGCGTCGGCCTACGAGACCCGGACCGTCTCCGGCACGACGTACTATTTCGTGAACTGGTCGACGACGCTGTCGTTCAACGCGACGACCAGCTCCGCGGTGATCTCGCCCACGGCGCCGATCTCGAACGTCATCTCGGTCGCGTCGTACAAGATCGCGGGCCACTGGTTCAACTTCACCGGCGCCAACTACTCGGCGGCCCTGGGCGCGAACGCGTCGTCGAACTTCCCGTTCCAGTTCAACGGGGCCGGGTCGTACCTCTCGAACGGGGTGATCGCCGGGACGGCGGTACCGTTCCTGGGTTGGCAGTACAACGTCACGCTCACCGTGTGGGACGGGACGGGCCAGTCGGCGAGCACGCGCGCCGTCGTGCTGGTGAACGACTCCGAAGTACCGGTGTCGGCGTTCCAGATCCTCGGACCCAACGGCACGGCGGTCACGGGGAAGGGCGTCGTCGAGGGCAGCAACTTCACGGCGAAGGTCTCGCTCAACGGGGCGAACGCGTCGGACCCCCACAACGGCTCGATCGTGAAGTTCTATTGGCTGATCACGAACTCGGGCAACAGCTCGGTCCACCTTGGCAACAACACGACCTCGGTGAAGCCGTATCCGGTCTTCTACCTGCCGCCGCAGCAGTCCCCGTACACGGTGAATCTGACGGTGTGGGACCGCGCCGGCAACTACGCCTCGCTGAACCAGAGCGTCTCGGTGTCGCCGAATCCGGCGAACCGGCCGATCCTCGCGTCGAACAACCTGACCGCGCCCACCACGTTCACCGCGGGGTCGTCGAAGACGATCTGGGTGAACGTCACGATCGGTCCGGCCGGAACGAACAAGCCGACCGCGAAGGGGATCACGGTCTCCTTCTACCTCCTGAGCCCGAGCGGCACGGGGAGCCGGCAGTACATCGGCGGTTCGCCGGGGTCGGTCCAGTTCTACAACTACACGGGCGGGGTGGTCAACTCGGCCCCGTTCGCGACCGGGACGATCACCTCGATGCCGTGGAACTCGACATTTAGGGCGCAGATCTCCTGGAGCCCGTCGACGACCGGGAACTTCATCCTCTACGCCAACGCGACGGCGCAGAACGAGTACGCCGCCGACTACAACTCGGGACCGCAGACGGTCTCCCAGTCGATCACGGTGAACCCGAACCCGACGACCCTGCTGCTCGAGTACGGGGCGATCGCCGCGGCGGTCGTGGTCGTGATCGTGCTGATCGTCTTCCTGTACCGGCGGCGCGTCCGGGCGCCCGCGGCGAAGTCGACGACGAGCAAGAGCGGGCTCGAGCGGGGGACGAAGAAGCCCTCCGACGACGAGGACGACGACGACCTGTAGGGGCGGCGCGCCCCCGGGGAAAACCCCTTCCTTCCTTCCGTTCGGTGGCCGTGCCGCGGCGCTAGCCGTACGGGCCGACCTCGTCCAGGAGGTCGACGTGGGTGAGCAGCATCCGGCGGCAGCAGTAGCGGTGCAGTCCGATCGCATCGAGGACCGCGCCCGCGGGCTCGCCTCGGCTCGTCCGCTCCCGGTACTCGTCCCAGTGCTGGCCGATCACGGCGCCGCACGTGAAGCAGCGGACCGGCATCATCATCGTCATCGCTCGTTCGCCTCCGCCTAACGGTACGACTTCTGGCGTCGGGCCCGCGCGCCGCGTCCGCCAGGGCGCTTCGGGAGCTTGCGTCGCGGATCGTTCACGAGGAGCGACCGGTCGTAGTGCTTGAACGTCTCGCGCAGCGCGTCGTCCTTGAGCCACTCCACGAGGCCGCGAGCGACGGCGGTGCGGGCGGCCGACGCCTGGCCCACGATCCCGCCGCCCTGGACGTCCACGCGGATGTCGAGGGTGCGCGTTCGCTCGCCGACCATGAGCAGCGGCTCCTGGATCTTCTGTCGGACGAGCTCGGGCTCGACGAGCTCGAGCGGCCGCTCGTTGACGCGGACGCGTCCCTGGCCCTTGCGCACGGTGGCCCGCGCGACGGCCGCCTTTCGCTTGCCGGTGGCGTGCACGATCGTCGGGGCCTTCACAGGTGGGCCCCCAGGAGCTTCGTGATCTCGGCGAGCGTCATCGGCGGCCGGACCGTCGGCCGGGGACGCGCCCGGTCGAGGGTCTGCGGGCTCGCGCTGCGGTACGCCTCGGGCACGCCGATGTGGACCTCGAGCCGACCCATCGCCACCCGGCCCCGGGTCTTGAGGTGGGGCAGCATCCCGCGCACCGTGCGTCGGAAGATCCGGTCGGGGTACCGGGGGAAGTGCGGGCCGCTGCGCACGGAGCCGCGCGCCCGGGCGGCGGTGTAGTGCGCGATCACCTGGGCACGCGCGCCCGTGACCACGCTCTTCTCGGCGTTGACGACGACGATCGACTCGCCGTTCAGGAGCCGCTTCGCGATCACGCTGGCGGCGCGGCCGAGCACGAGACCGCTCGCGTCGACGACGGCGGGCGCCACCGCATCAGCCAAAGAGCCGCACTCCCGCCCCGTCGGGCCTGGACTGGAGGAGATCGGGGATCGAGATCGCGGAGCCGCCCGCCGCCCGGATCTTCTTCCGTGCCTCGGCGGAGTAGGCGAACGCCGCGACCGTCAGCGACTTCGTGAGGTGCCCGTCCGCGAGGAGCTTCCCGGGAACGACGACGGTCGCGTCGGCGGCGACGAGCCGCTCCAGGTGCCCCACGTTCACCGGCGTCGTCTGGTGCCGCGCCCGTTCGAGGCGTTCGGCGACGCTCGCCCAGATCGGCGCGCCGTGTGCCCGGGCCGCGCGGCGGAGCGCCACGACGACGTGGACCAACTCGGAATTGCCCTTGCGTACCGGCGGAGACATCGGCGGGTCGGCCTCGACCCGGGTGCGTGATATAAGCGTTGCCGGAACGCGGGGACCGGCGGGGCGGAACGCGCGCGGATTCGTGCGTCGCACGCCGACGACGCTGCCGGTCGCCGCCAACGATTAAATACGCCCCCCCGCCATCGGCGCCCGAGGACGCCCTCCATGCGCAAGTTCCTTACCGAGCTCCGGGGAAAGACGGTCATGACCAACGACGGGCAGATCCTCGGTCTCATCGACAACTTCGTCGTCGACACGATGACCGGCGGGATCGCCCACGTGCTCGTGACCCCGAGCGAAGACGTCGAGCAGCGCCTGTTCCAGAGCGACGCGACCGGCCGCCTCGTGCTCCCCTTCAAGAGCATGCGGGCGGTGAAGGACGTCGTCGTGATGGACATTGGGAAGTGACGTCGCCCCACCGTCCCTGATCTCGGTCGTTATCACCGTCCGCAACGAGGAGCAGCACCTCCCGGCCCTCCTCGACAGCCTCCTTACGCAGGAGGCCCCGTTCGAGATCGTCGTCGTCGAGTCCGAGAGCCGGGACCGAACCCTCGCGATCGCGCAGGAGTACGAGCGCCGCCATCCCGAGCTCGTGCGGGCCCTGCCGCGGCCGGGGTCGCGCGGGATTGGTCGGAACGCCGGCGTGCGAGCGGCCCGGGGGGAGTTCGTCGCGTTCATCGACGGCGACTGCTTCGCCGACTCCCAGTGGCTGCACAACCTTCGGCGCGGTCTCGCCCACGCCCCGATCGCCGCCGGGGAGACGGTGACCGTCGGGCGGTCCCGGTACGGGCGCCTTGGTCGGGTCGAGCTGTTCCAGAGCGGCTACGACGTGACCTTCCCGTCGTGCAACCTCGCCTACCGACGCGCCCTCTTCGACGCGCTCGGTGGCTTCGACCCCCGGTTCATCACTGCCGAGGACATCGACCTCAACCTCCGCGCGGTACGCTCCGGCGCCTCCATCCGGTACGTCCCGGAGGCGATCGTCTACCACCAGGCGCGGTCCAACCTCGTCCGCTTCCTCATCCAGGCGTTCTGGAACGGGTACGGCCGCAAGCAGCTCACCGAGAAGCACGGAAGCCTCTGGGAACGGTACCGCCATCGGCGCCTCTTCTCCGGGCAGCAGGGCGTGATCGCCTGGGCGCGGCTCGCCGCGGCGATGACCGGCTACTTCGCCCGGGTCGCGACGGGCGGCGGGCACCGTCTCGGTTCGGGCCGCACCGCCGCCGCCGCCGCGGCGTCGTGATCCCCCGCCGGATCGACGGTTCCCCGCGCCAGAGGTTATCGACCGCGGCGACCTCGCGCCAGGATGGCGGCCGATCCGTTCTCCGTTCGCCCCGCCCGCCGCGACGAGGACGTCGTCGTCGGCGAGCTCCTCACGGACGCGGCCCGGTGGACGATCGAGCGCGGGCTGCCGAACGCCTGGCCCGTGCCGTTCCCGCTCGATTCCGTTCGGTCCCAGATCGAGCTCGGCGAGGTCTATCTCGCGCTCGGGCCGGGGGACGTACCTCTCGCGACCGTGACGCTGCAGTGGTCGGACCCCCGCTTCTGGGGCGAGCGGCCGCCCGACGCGGGGTACGTCCATCGGCTCGCGACCCGTCGGACCCGCGGGCACGAAGGTTGGGGCGCCCGCCTCCTCGACTGGGCCGAGGACCGGGTCGCCGAGCGCGGGCGGGGGTACGTCCGGCTCGATTGCCTCGCCGCGAACGCGGGACTGCGAAGGTACTACACGGGGCTCGGATTCCGGACCGCCGGGACCCTCACGATCCGGGAGCTCGACTACGCCCTACTCGAGCGCGCCGTGCGCCCGTTTGGGGGCGGCGCTAGTTCGCCTTCAGGAGTTCGGCGACCTTGACCACGTCGGCGAGCACCTTCGAGACGTCGGCCGTCTGGTCGACGACCGCCACCAGGAGCGCCTTCTTGCCGCTCCCGACGATGAGCGTCTTCGAGTCGTTCCCCTCGATGACGATCCGCTCGGGCGGGGAACGGTTGAGCTCCGTGTTCGCCGTGGCGGCGGCGCCGAGGATCGTCGCGCACATGATCGCGAACGTCTCGGTGTAGACGCCGGCCGGGACGTCGGCGTACAGCACGAGACCGTCGCGCGAGACCAAGGCGGTGGCGATCCCGCCGATCTTCGCCTTGAGGTCCTTGATCACCGCTCCGACGTTGCCCGTGGCCATCATCGACGTGCGCCCCTACCTAGACTTCCTCGACACGGAATCGGCATTCGGGGCTGCCGGTACTGGCACACATCTCTTCCGTACACTTAACGCGCCCCCCCTTAAAACGTTCGTAGAACTCGCGGAGGATTCCCCTCAGCCGGTGGCACGTCGGGATGTCGCTGGGGGAGACCTCGATCGACCCTTTCGCGACGACCTCGTGGTCCGAGAACGCGATCTCCTCGACCCACCCGCGCTCCTTGAGGATCTGGCCGGCCTTCTCGAAGAAGCGGGACCGGTCCTTGAGCGCCTCCTGCGCCATGTCGGATCCGATCACGGACCCTTCCTTGAAGAACAGACCGTGGCAGGCGTGCGACATCACGCCCTCGTACAGCTCCTTGATCTGCCGGAGCTCGGTCTGGTCGACCTTGACGTACCGAACGGGCACGGGGCGGGCACCGCGCTAGGGATAATATAAGTTGGCCGGACCGCCGCGGAGTCTATCCCTCGGAGGGACCGTCGCTCTCGGCCGCGACCCCGCCGGCCGCGAGTGCGGCGTCGAACTGCCCCAGCTCCGGGATCCGGCCCACGTGCACGTCGGGCCACCCGTCGCGCCGGTCCAGGAGGATCGCAGAGAGCCCGGACCGCCCGGCCGCCCGGACGTCGCTCCAGAAGAGGTCGCCGACGTACAGCACCCGCTCCGGCGGTGCGCCGAGCCGCTCGACCGCCGCGCGGAACGCGGCGCGGTCGGGCACCGGGAGCGCCGGGGGATCGCCGGTACCGACCAACAGGGTCTCGGGAAGCTGGACGCGCCGCATCAGCCAGCGCGCGCTCTCCTCGGGCAACGGCGTCACCACGCCGATCGCGACCCCGGCACCGCGAAGCCGGTCGAGGAGCGGCGGCACGTCCGCATACCGTTCGACGTCCCCCGCCGGCTTCAAGAACCGACGGACGACCTGGTCGGCCTCGGGCACCGGGCGTCCCGCGATCTCGGTCAGCGTCTGGCCGAGGTGCGCCCGCAGCGCGGTGAGATCGGCGGGCGGCGCTCGACCGGCGAGCCCGTTCCACCGGCGACGGTCCCACGCCCGGAGCGCGCGGCGCACGGCGGACTTGACGCGACGTTCGCCGAGGAGGGGCCCTTGCGGCCGCCACGCCCACTGCCACGCGGCCGGCGTCTGGAACGGGACGAGGACGTCGTCGAGGTCGAAGAGCACGGCGTCGATCGCGCGGGGGCCGAACGGCAGCGACACGGAAGGGAGGCCTATCCGCGTCCGCTCTTCTGGAGCTCGAGGAGGTCCTCGGTCGAGACCTTCTCTCCTTTCTTGAGCCGCGCGAGGAAGTCCTCCTCCCGCGGCGGTTCGGCGTCGACCCACCCGGACGGGGCGCGGCCGCCCCGGGCGGCGTACAGCATCTTCTCGATGTCGCGGACCTCCTCGATCGCCGCGATGTGGGCGCGGTGGGCCTCGTCCGCCTGCGCCTTCACCTCCAGCAGCTTCGCCTGGACCGTGTCGGCCTGTCGACGCAGCTCGTCGACGGATTCGTACAGCAGGACCATCGCCTCGTGCTCGCGCTGCGCCGCCTCGGCGGCCTGGCCGACGGCCGCGTGGTGCTGCTCCGCCTCGGTCCTCGCTTCGGCGAACGACTTCATCGCCTGCTCGATCTCGGGGTCCTGACGGAGGTCGGCGTCCTGCTCGCGGATGGCGGCCTCGAGCCGCTTCATCTCCTCGATGAGCCGCTTCTCCTGGTCGCCCGTGAGCGCGGTGGTCATGTGGCGGAACTCGAGCTCCTTCAGGTCCTTGCGCAGGCGCCAGACGGGGACCGCTCCGGGCCGCGGAGCGCGGGCCCGCTTGAGCTCCTGGATCCGGTCCCCGAGCTCCTGCAACTTGCGGTTCCACTCCTCGCGGAGCCGCTTCTCCTCGCGGACCTGGTTGTTGAGCTGGTCGCGGTTGCGGCGGTGGTCCTGCGCCTCGCTGCTCTTCCCGTGGAGCTCGTCGAGCACGCGCGAACGGTCCTCCGCCGTCGCGCGGGACTCGGCGTTGAGCCGGTCCCGACGCGCGCGGGACTCGTCCGCTCGCGCGTTGGATTCGGCCCGTTTCTTCTCGAGCTCTTCGGTCGCGTCCGTCAAGCGGCCACCGCCCCGCCGGCCACACAGGGGCCCTCGGGGAGCGCTTCGACAGAGGGACGCGATATAAAGACTTCCGAGGAAACGGGGCGCGGCCTTCGTCTGCCGCGTCACGCTAATATCGGAGGGTCCGGATGAATGCGCCGTGGAGGAGGTCGGGCGCATCTTCGGGGACGTCGGGCTCGGCCAGTTCTCCCTCAGTCTGACCCGGCCGATCGAGCGCGGCGACTACCTCGCCGTCGAGGACGAGCTGCACGGCCGCGTCCTCTGCCAGCTCGACGACCTCAAGCGGAAGAGCGACCTCGATCTCGAGCACGCCGGTCAGCTCACGCCGGCCGACGACGGTGTCGTCCACGAGAACCTCCTCGGCGAGGCGCGGATCATCGGCTACCGCGACGAGCAGGGGCTCGTGAAGCTCCCGACGATGCCGTTCCGCCCCGGCGCGCGGGCGTACCGGGCCGAGGAGCCGCTGATCGCCGAGGTCCTCGGGCTGAAGCACCACACGAACACGGGCGCCTACGTGGGACTCCTGAGGAACCACAACCTGCGGGTGGAGCTCGACATCAACCAGCTCGTCCAGCGGCACGTGAGCGTCCTCGCGAAGACGGGGGGCGGCAAGAGCTACCTCCTGGGCGTCCTCATCGAGGAGCTCCTGCGGCACAAGGTGACGTGCGTCATCATCGACCCGCACGGGGAGTACGGCTCGCTGAGGAACCCGTCGGAGAAGAGCGGAGGTCCCCGTTTCGGGGTCCAGGCGCAAGGATTCGCGCGGCAGATCCACGAGTACTCGCCCGACGTCTCGCTGAACCCGGGCGCGAAGCCGCTCACCTTCTCGCTGCGCCACACCGACCCGCGCGACCTGCTCGTCTTCATGGGGCTCACGAACGTGAAGACGTTCCTGGGACCCCTCAAGGAGATCATCGAGCGGGTCGGGGCGACGACGCCGGACTTTACCGTGCACGATCTCGTGCGCGCCGCCGAGGCGACCGAGGGGGCGGCCGCGGAGACGCTCCACGAGCGGCTCGAGTACGTGGAGCAGACGAAGCTCCTCGGCCCCGTCGGCACGAGCCTCAACGACCTCGTTCAGAAGGGGGACGCCACGCTCGTGAACCTCCGCGGGGTCGCCCCCGACGTCCAGGAGCTCGTCGTGGCCCGGCTCGCGACGACCCTCTTCGACAACCGGAAGAAGGAGAAGATCCCGCCGCTGTTCCTCGTGATCGAGGAGGCGCACAATTTCGCGCCGCAGCAGGGAGCCGCCACCTGCTCGCGGATCCTGAAGAACATCGCGAGCGAGGGCCGCAAGTTCGGGCTCGGGCTGTGCGTCGTCACCCAGCGGGCGGCGCGGATCGACAAGAGCGTGCTCTCGCAGTGCAACACCCAGCTCATCCTGCAGGTGACGAACCCGCTCGACCTCCGCGCGATCGCGCAGTCGATCGAAGGGCTCACGGCGGGGATGACCGAGATGATCCAGTCGCTCCCCGTCGGCACCGCCCTCATCACCGGCGGCGGCTACCACACCCCGCTCTTCTGCGAGGTCCGGCCGCGCGCGACCCGCCACGGCGGCGAGAGCGTCCAGATCGTCGCGGCGTGAGCCGCCGCGCGCGCGGGGAGCGTCAGCTGCGCGGGGCGTCCATCAGGTACCGCGTCACGAGGCGGACCCCGAAGGCGGTCGCGCCGGCGTTCTGGTACGCCGGCTGGTAGCGCCGCGTCGTCGACGTCGTCCGCGCCGCACCCGCGATGTCGAGGTGGGCCCACGCCGTC
>JASHSX010000028.1 GCA_030040865.1 Thermoplasmata archaeon
TGTTCCTCCACCCGCCCGATCCCGAGCTCGCCGAGCGCGTCCGATCGGTGGCGGAACGGTGGGGGGGCGGCTTCGAGGTCGTCGGCGCCGACGCCTGGAAGCCGGTCGTCCGGGACTTTCCAGGACCGGTCGTCCACTTGACGATGTACGGTCGACCTCTCCGGGCGGTCCTCCCGCGTCTCCGACGGGCGCGCCGGCTGCTCCTGGTCGTCGGCGGCGCCAAGGTCCCTCCCGACCTCTACCGGGCCGCAACGTACAACGTGGCGATCGGCCCGCAGCCGCACAGCGAGGTCGCCGCACTCGCCGTGACGCTCGCCGAGCTCCGGGGCATCCCGGGACGCGGCCGTTGGCCCGGTGCGCGACAACGGATCGTGCCGAGCGCGCGCGGCAAGCGCGTCGTTCCCGCGCGACGTACGGGAGCCCGCATGTGAACGACGCGATACCGCCGGGGACCCTACCGCTCTCGGCCCGGGCCCCGGGGAAATGCATCGTCTTCGGGGAGCACGCGGTCGTGCATGGAGCACCGGAGGTGGTCTTCGCGGTCGATCTCCACACGCAGGTGCTCGTCCGTCCTGCCGCAGCAATGAGCTTGAACGGTGACCGGGAGGCGACCGATCGCAACCCGTACTTCCGCGCGGCCGTCGAGCGCTGCTGGCCGGACGGTAGTCCGCTCGAGGTCCGTGCGGTCTCCCGGATCCCCCGCGCCGCCGGTCTCGGGTCGTCCGCTGCGTTCGTGGCCGCGCTCGCCGCCGCGTTGCGGTCGGCTCGCGGGGGCGTCGGGCGGGCCGAGCTCGCCCAGCTGAGCTACGAGATCGAGCGCACGGCGCAAGGCGTCGGTAGCGCGGGGGACACGACCGCCGCCGTCGGCGGAGGATATCTCGTCGTCAACGGCGGGGACGGCCCGGCGATCTGGACCGTGAACGGCCCGGAACAGCGCTGGGAGGCTCGCCGGATCGCGGATCCCGGCTGGGTCTGGGTCGTCTGCTTCAGTGGCATCCCTCGTTCGACCGCCAGTGCCGTGCGCGCCGTTACCGCCCGGCTCGAACGACCCGACGGTCCCCGTCTCCTGGACGAGTTCAAGGGCGTGGCCGCCGCCGGACTGCGCGCCATCGAGCAGGAGGATCGCCGATCGGTCGCGGAGCTGCTCTCCCGCAACCAGGAGCTGCTGCGCACCGTGGGCGTGTCGCACCCGAGGCTCGAAGCGTTGCTCGAGGCGGCCGCGCCCGCGGCCGAAGGGGCGAAGCTCACGGGAGCCGGCGCCGGAGGGTCGATCCTGGTCCTTCCCCAGCCGGGCAAGGAAGCGGAGCTCGTTCGCCGCCTCGCGCGGGCCGGCGGCCTCGCCTACGTCGTTCGTGCCGCGCCGGAGGGCGTGGCGCTGGTCGAGGACCGAGCCAGTAGCTAGCCCGGCTCCGTCACCGCTTCGCCACGATCCGCACGACGGCGTTGGGGGGGAGCGGCTGGTCCGCGGCGATCGCCCGGTGCGTGCGTCCGTCGATGGCCCGGACGAAGTTCTGACCGAGCTCCGAGTGGACCCGGTACGCGACCGCCCGGGCCGGTGTGTCGGCGGGCACGAGGAACGCGTCCGGGAGGACCCGGCCCCGGCTGTCGGTCCAGTGCGTCTCGTCCTCGACGGGATAGACGACGATGAGCCCGAGCTGGTGGAAGACCATCGACTCGAGCGACGGCTGGACCCCGGTCGATCCCCAGGCCACGAGAACGCGTCGGATCTCCTCGAGCGCCCGGCTCTGGCCGGCCGAGAGGCGGCCCACGTCCGGGACATTGAACGAGGGGCTCCCCGGTACGTACTCAATGAGCCCCGCGCGTCCGGCGCGACGCAGAGTGAGCTCGGCGTCGGCGGCGGTCGGCACGACCGGTAGCGGCGCGAGCGACTGGGCGAGGGCGTCCGCCCTCTCGCGGGAGGCCCGATCGCACTTGTTCGCCGCCACGAGGCGCGGCTTCGACACGCGCAGGAGAGCGCGGGCGAACTCCGTGCGTTCCGCGTCCGTCCACCGGCCAGGATGGGCGCGATCGACGGGCACCGCGCGCAACGCCGAGGCGATGGCGGTCGGTCCGATCGAGAGGCCGGTGAGCCGCTCGGCGACGAACTCCTCGATCTTCTTTCCCTCAAGGTCCACGCTGCGGGCGAGCCGGTGAAAGTCCCGCCCCAGGATCTCGGCGATCCAGGCGACGAGCTCCTCCTCGAGCCAGCCGACCTCAACGGACGGGTCGCTCGTGCCGGGCGCGACGGTCCGACCTTCCGCGTCGGTCGCGCCGGTGAGGTCCGTAACCTGCACGAAGCCGTCGGCGGGTCGGAGGTCGTCGAGGAACTTGTGGCCCAACCCCTTCCCTTCGTGCGCCCCCGGCACGAGTCCCGGGACGTCGATGAGGTTGATCGGGATCCATCGGGTTCCCTGGACACACTTCGCGTTGCCCGGAGTGCACGCGACACCCTTCTCGGTGTGGGGGCACGGAGATCGTACCGCAGCGACCCCGCGGTTCGGGGTGACCGTAGTGAACGGGTACGGCGCCATCGGCGCGTCGAGGAGCGTGAGCGCGTTGAAGTACGTCGATTTCCCGACGTTGGGTTTGCCCACGACCCCGATCTCCATGCGAAGACCGCCGTGCGGTTAGACCGAATAGTCCGGTGGGATCTCGGCTACCCCGAGAG
>JASHSX010000029.1 GCA_030040865.1 Thermoplasmata archaeon
CGCGGAAACCGATCGGGGAGGAGGTAGGCGTTCCCGGGATAAGTTACCCCCGACTCGGAGTCGACCCGGAGCGGGGGATCGGGTCCCACCGTCGATCCGAAAAAGGGGGAAAAGAAGGGGTTGGTGCCCGGTCGGGGAGCTCGACTAGCTGCTCGGGGGGGTTCCCGGGCCGGAACTCTCGCTCCACGCCCCGCTGCTGCCGCCCGTGGTCCCCGCACTACCCGCGCCGGCGCCGCCCGCCGAACCCGCGGAACCCCCGGCGGCCGCCGGAGGAGTCCAGGCGGCGGGGGGCTCGCTCGCGTTCGAGGAGTTCTTCTTCCGGCCCATCAGGGCCACGAGGCCGATGATCAGCGCGATCACGGCGATGGCGATCGCGACCGCCAGCCACGTGTTGAAGGTGCTCGAGGAGACCAGGGAGGTCGAGCTGTTCGACGAGAACGACACCGAGGCTCCGGACGGGTTCCCGTTCACGGTCACCGGTACGCTCGAGCTCGAGGCCGAGTAGCCGCTCACCGAGCCGATGGTGGCGGTGTACGTCCCGTTCGCGAGGTAGAAGGTGATCGAGGTTCCCGTCGACGACTGGGTCGCCCCGTTGATCGTCGCGGACCAGCTCGTCCCCGTGCTCAGACCGCTCTCCGACACCGTCACCGCGTACGTCACTTGCGTGAACGATACCGCGAGGGCGTAGCTCGTCGTGCCCACGGTGATCGTTCCGCTCGACGGCGACGCCGAGTAGCCGGCCGGTCCGACGACCTGGAAGTTCCACGTGCCCGCCGAGGCTCCGACGCTCAGCGACGAGGTGTTGCCGGTCGCGCTGGCTCCGCCGACGATCGCCGTCCAGGAGGCGCCGGCGGGGAGGCCGGACTCCGTGACGGTCACCATCGTGCTGCCCGAGTAGTAGATGTCCACCGACTGCTCGGCGGTCGAGACGGTCACCGACCCGGTCGACGGGGAGATCGTGTAGCCCGACACCGCGCCGGCGGTGAACGAGTACGTCCCGGGGAGCGCGTAGAACACGAGATAGTCGTTCGTGGTCGATTGCGTCGCCCCGTTGAACGTCACGGACCACGAGACGCCGCTCGCGAGGCCGTTGTCGTAGAACCAGACCGGGAACGTTCCCTCGGGTCCGCCGAGCGGGTAGTAGTCGAAGTTGATCCCGCCGAGCGGGTACGGCGCGAGATCTCCGTACTGGTTGTACGTGTGCCAGTCGGACCAGTAGTTGCCGACCCCCTCGAAGTAGAAGTAGTTGTCATCGTCCGAGGTGAACGCCTGGATGTGGGCCGCGGAGTACGAGCTGCCCGCCCCGTTGTTCCCGATGAACGAATTCTCCCAGATGTAATTGTCGTAGGCTCCGTCGAGGTAGACTCCGTAGAGGGTGTTGTCCACGAAGCTGCTCATCGTGACCACGTTGTACTCGGCGTCGGCGTAGGCTTCCAGGCCCACGAGGTTCCCGAACAGCCCGAGGTTCGTGAACGTCCCCCACTCCGTGCCATCGAGATAGACCCCGATGTAGCCGCCGGTCGAGTTCAGGTTGTTCACGCCGGTATACTCGGAGTTCTCGTCGTAGAACGCCAAGGGGTAGGTGGTCGCGGTGACGTCCGAGATCGAGTCCTGGTAGTCGTCCTCGGTCACGATGGCGCCGGTGGCGGGAAGGTCGTATCCGTCATACTCGAGGGTGCCGGCCGCGTTCGGAGTCGACAGCGTCGTGTTCGTCGCGGTGACACCGCTCACGGCGGTATACTCCGAGTCGATCGAGAACACGCCGGTCGACATGTTGGTGACGCTGACGCTCGATATCCACGTGAACTCGCTGTCGACGACCTGGACGCCCAACCCCTGCGCGGTGGAGGTGACGTCGGAGACCGTGCTCCAGTACGATTCGTACACGCCCACCGCGATGCTCGGATCCGCGGACGTCGCGTCCGTGACCGTAGAGTAGTCGCAGTCGTCGAGAACGACGCCCAAGGAGTCGCCTGTGGCCGAGACGCCGCTCGCGGTGATGTACTCCGAGTCCTGGGCGAGGAGACCGATCGAGCCGTCCGTTACGGTGAGGCCCGAGACGACCGCGCCGCTGACGTACTCGAGATCGACGATGCCCGAGTCGCCCAGCGTCGTGCTGGCCGTGACGTTGATCGACTCGCCGTACTCAACGGTCAGCGCATAACCGTAGATGAACCAGGCCGTGACCTGGGTCGCCGTGACGAACTCCCCGTACTCGATGAAGAAGGCCACGGTGTTCCACCCCACGATGTTAGTGAGCGAAACGCCCCAGACACTCTCGAGGACGGCGCCCTGGAGCGAGTCCGTCGTGTTGAAATTCGTGACGGTCGTGTCCCAGGCGTCCTCCAGGAAGAGCCCATCGACCTCCGCGTCGGATACGTTGGTGTTGAGGAAGGTCGTGGTGAACGCATCGTACGCCTCGATCCCCGTGTCGACCAGGAAGATCGTCGTCGACTGGAAGGTTGTGTTGTCCGTGTACGCGGTCGAGTAGCCGTTGTACAGCGACTCCAGAATCAGGCCCGTGCCCGCGTCGAAGATCGAGAGGTCGGTGATCGTGGTGTTGTCCGCCCCCTCGAGGGCCCCGCCGATGTTGGTGTTTTCGTCGAACCAGTTCGTGATAGTCGTGTAGGACGAATAGTCGAGCACCACGCCCGCCCCGTCGTTATCGTTCGTGAGGTTGGTGATGACCGTCCCGTAGCTACCCGAACCGTAGATCCCGTCCGCGACGCCGATGCCGACGTCCTCCGCGAAGGTGTCGTTGATCGAAACGCCGGAGGCCCCGTTCAGGAGAACGCCGATCGCGTAGGTGAAGATCGAGCCCGTCACGTTGGGCGACTCGACCTCCGACATGACGTTGTTGATCACGGTCCCGCTCGAGTAAAAGTCCGCGATCCCGACCCCTCCACCCAGGGCGGTGGTGTTGGTGTACACGCCACCGGGGCTGTACAGGACGTAGGCACCGAACGGAACCTCGGCGGCGCCGCTCAGTGACTCGCTGTTGCTCCAGAGGACACTGCCGATGCCGTACGTCTGGTTAACCACAGCGCCGGCCGACCCCACGATACCGAGGCCGTTCGCGCCCAGCCCGCCGATGTTGTCGTTCGCGTAGACGTTGTTCGAACCGGCGATGTAGGCGCCGTACGAGCCGTCCACGGAGATGACGCCCTGGACGGACGCGCCCGCATCGCCCCAGAGGATGTCGCCGCCGCCCGCCGGGTCGAGAGCGTAGTATGGGGTACCGGAGGTCAGGTTCGAGCCGGCGAAGTACCCATAGTTGTACTGCCCGTAGATCTGGACGTGGGTGTCTTGGTAGAGCGCGATCTCAGACCCGTAGTACTGCAGGGAGTACGTCGCCTGCGGTGGAATACCGAGGAGGGTCGGCCCGCTCCCGATCGGGGCTCCGTCCATGAAGTAGATGTTGGTGCCCACACCCGACACGTTGTTGTTCCCTTGCTCCAGGTTGCTGACGTTCAGCACGTCGGTAACGCCCGTCGCCTGGAAAAGATTCCAGGAGACGTAGCCCCAGTCGTTGAGGTGGTCGAAGAAGAGCGGGTCGGTGTCCGTCGACGACCACAGGAAGGTGAGCCCGTTGAAGGCGAGCGGACCCGAGGTCCATCCGGCCACGGCCGTCGCCGCCGCCTGGGCCTGGGAGTTCCCGTTGACGTACAGCGGGGCGTCCTGGTAGGCGATATCGGCCGAAAGGTGCTCGACGAATCCGGTGGTCGACGAAGTAATGGTGCCGAAGGTGCGCGCGTATCCGTCGGCCAGCGAGTACCAGTCGTAGGTCCCCGGCGGCAGGTACGTGTTGAACTGGCCGGCAGCGTTCGTCGGCAGCCACGAGGTGTTCAGATAGGACATCACGCCCGGATCCATGAACATGAACCCGTAGGACGGGGTCATCTCGCCCTGGAACTGCATCTTGCCGGACGGTACGGCCGTCGACGCCTTCGAGTTCCATAGGCCGTAGAGGAACGACGGACCGGCGCTGAGACCGACGGTCCCGCCGGGGCTCCACGTCTCGGCCACTCCGATCGCCGTCTCGCCGGTGTCGGATCCGAAGTCGTACGCCGACGGGACGGACTTCCAGCCGCCCGAAGTGACGTTGGAGTACTGGAGCGACTCGGTCCCCGAGATGTTGTTGAAGACCGCGTTCGAGCCGCCGCCCGGGCCGCCGAAGATGAGCTCGGCGTCATAGTTGAGGCCGAGGGGGGACGTGTAGTAGCCGCTGACCTCGAACGTCGGAGGGTTGGCCGGGGCCAGGCCGTCCGCTGCCCACGGGTTGTTGAACACCACGCGGTCGTACCAGCCGGAGAAGACCCCGTAGGAGTCCACCACGCGGTAGCCGAAGGTCATCACGTCTTCGAGATTGACGACGGAGAGATTGTTGTAGAGGTTGATCGTGACCGGGAACGACAGCGGGATGCTCTCGTTCGCGTAGTCATAATAGAACGAGGGGTAGACGGAAACCCCGTTGCCGTAGAGGATGCTGCCGGGGTTGAACGCCCCGCTCGGGCTCGAGAAGTTCCAGACGTTGTCCTCGAACTGAAGGATGTTGCCGTTCAAGGCGACGACGTTCTGGGTCCACCAGGAGCTCGCGTTGTTGCCGGGAATGGAGATGTTGTTGGTGACCGTGTTGAGCTGGATCCCGAACTCGTACGGCGTGTTGTACGAGCCGTCGTCGTTGTAGGGCGGGGTGACGAAGTACGGAGCGCCGGGGTAGGTCGCGTTGGCGGAGTCGAGCGTGAGACTGCCCGCGAAGTGGGAGGTGTTGTACGAGTACGGAGTGCCGACGACGCCGCCGCCGATCCCGATATCGCCAATGCCCATCGGCGCCGGTTCGGCCGCATAGCCGCTGCCGATGCCCTGGCCGGGCGACCGGGGGCCGGTTTCGAGAAGGTTCAGGTTGGGGAGGTAAACGGACGCCGGGCTGACCTTGCCTGCGGCGATGTCGCTCGCGAGCGCGGAGATGGCGGTGCCGTCGCCGAGGCTTGGGTTGGAGGCGATCTTGGTAAGGTCCGAGGAGTATTGGGAAAGAGTTGTCGCCGAAGAAAGGGCGGAAGGCGAAGGAGTTTGAGGAGAGTACGACCGGCCGGTGTCGCCGAAAGTTGTGGAGAGCGGCGAATTCATCGTGCCCGCTCGAGCGCTCGCCGCGGACGCGGTCGACACGGGCGCGGACGCCCCGGTCGCCGACGAACCGCCGACGTGATTCGGACCCAGGATGGCCGTCCCGGGAAGCACCATCACGGCGCAGACCGCGAACACGATCGGCAAAATCCACAGCGCTCGGCGACCCGGGGTGGGCGACATCGCCGGGGGACGAGAATGGGTAGTATAACTAAGTTCCTGTGGCGTCGGTCAGCTAGTATGCGCGTAGATACGCGTCGCCGGTCCTTCGGAGTTCGGCGCGGCGAAAGCCCGCCCGGAGCAGGCGAGTTCCCGGGGGCCATCGGGTCACCCCAAAACTGATGGGCGTACGCGACCCGGCTCGGCGCCATGGTCCCGCCGACCGATCCCGCGATATCGGCGCCCGACCTCGTGGGCCCGACCTCGATCCTCGATTGGCCGATCACCTACGCCGGGGCTTCCCATCACCGCCGTAAGCGGCCGTTCTCCCACCTTGTTCTCGAGGTCGACCTCCAGCCGGAGATCGTCCGGGAGCCCCGACTGCGGGTGTTCGAGCGGGTGGAAGCTCTGCTCAAGGAACGCGAGGTCGTGGAGATCGGCGACCTCCTCCGCCTCACCGCGCGCGTCTTGCACGCCTTCTCCTCGATCGGTTTTTCCCGGGTCGACCACTGGGAGGTCGACCCCGGTGGATGGTTGCCGCTCCCCGAGCCGACCCACGCACGGATCCAGGAGCCCGTGGGCCACCTCCTTCGGGCGCTCGGCGACGAACGCTGGAAGGGGCTCGCAGCCCGGCGCTCGTTCTCGGTCCGACTCTCCGGCCGCCCGGCGTATCGGGCGGACGTGGTCGTGCGCCGCCTGCACCGCGAACGCCGGCATACGCTCACGATCGAGCTGCGGGGCCGGATCCTGCCCGCGGACGTTCGAACGGTCGTCGGGGCCCTCGCGGGACGACTCTCCGTACTGCGCGGCGCCGTGACGGAATACGAGCACGGAAGTTGAGCCCGCCGCGAGCCGGCTCCTAAGCGGCTTAAGCCGCGGGGGGGTGGGTCGGGGATCTCATGATCTCGTTGTACGCCCCGGCCGTCCTGGCTGCCTTCCTGATCACGCTCCTCGAGCTCACCGAAGTGGTCGCGTTGGTCTTCGCGCTCTCGGCCGACGCGGCGTCGGTCCGACCGACCGCCCTGGGGGCGACGAGCGGAACCGCGGCGGTCGGCATCTCGGCGTTCGTGGTCGGCTCCGCCCTCTTGGCCTTCCCGCACGAATACCTCCTGACCGCGTCGGCGATCGTTCTCGTGGGATTCGGAGCGTTTCTCTTCCGCAGCACCCTGCGGTCGTACCGCCGGGCCGCCCAGCAGAAGGCGGGGATCGCGCCCCCTCCGCCCGTGCACCGGACGGTCCAGTTCGGCGGGGGGTTCACGGTCGGCGTCATCGAGACCACCGAGGCCGCGATCGTCCTGATCGCGATCGCCGCCGCGGGATACGGGCCGTCCGCGGTCGTCGGCGCCGTCGCGGGCGGCATCGTGCTCGTCGCCGTCGCCGCGGCCGTGCACGATCGCATCCGACGGATCAAAGTTCCGTGGCTCAAGCTCGGCGCCACCTCGCTGCTGCTCTCGTTCGCGGTGTTCTGGGCCGGGGAAGCGCTCGGGGTCGCCTGGCCCGGCGGCGACCTCATCCTCGTCCCGCTGGTCGTTGTGTTCGCCCTGGCGATCCGCGGCGCGATCGCGGGGATCCTCCGCGGGCCGCGGCCCGCGCCGGCCTAGACCTCGGTCGGGTCCGACAACCGCCCGTCCATCTTTTAGGGGCGCGCGTTTCCTTGCGGTCTCCCACCATGGCGAAGGCGTGCCCGCACTGCGGTTCCGAACTCACCTACTCGGAGGCCGACGCCCGCTTGTTGACCGGCACGTGCGCCGGCTGCGGGAGCACGGTCACCGTCGTCGCCGGAGTCGGGGTCGCCCCGGGCGCCGCGAACCCTACTGCCGAAACGGGCGGAGCGATGCCGACCGCGGACGGTCCCCGATGCGAGGAGTGCGACTCCGTGCTCGTGATCCGGTCGAACGGCGCAGAGGGGCTGTCCGCCGAGTGTCCGGAGTGCGAAACGACGCTGACGTTCGTCCTCGCCGGCGGCGACGGCGGATCGGAGGAGGCCGGGGACGAGGACGCCGACGAGGAAACTCCCGCAGCCCGAGGGCCCCCGCGCGGTCGGTTCGGCGACCGGCCTCGCGGCCCCGGCCGGGGTACGATGGGTCCACCGGCGCGGCCGTGCCGACAGTGCGGGGCGCCGCTCGCCTTCTCGACCGACGACGAGGGCAACCTGGTCGGGGAGTGCGCATCGTGCGGGAACCGCTTCACCTTGCCGCCACGCCGGGAGGGTGGCTATCGCGACCGCGGGGGGTATTCCCGCCCCGGAGGCGGGGCACGATACCCGCGTCCCGGGGGCGGTCGGTTCGACCGGCGCGGAGGTCGACCCGCCGGAGGCCGGTCGTACGGGGGCCCGCGTCGGGAGTACGGCTCCCGCGACCGGGATCGGACGTCCGACGACCCCCGGCGGCGCCGACGGACGCGGCGCGACTAGACGGTCGTCGACGCGCCGGTCCGCCGCTCACCCCGACGAGGGGCTGGCGACGCTCACCGAGTGGATGCCCGGGAACGAGAACGGGAGCAGCGTCCAGGTCTTACCGGCGTTCGGGCTCACGAACAGCTGCCCGGTCGTCGTCCCGACGTAGATGCCGGCAGGTCGGAGCGCGTCGGTCGCGATCCCCTCGCGCTGCACCCCGTAGTTCCCGGGGAACTGCTTCGGGGAGAGGAGCGGCCGCCACTTCTTCGTCTTCTCGTTCCACTCGTGCACCTGGAAGTGGCCCTCGTCGGTCACCCGGCCCATCCCGCCGAGTCGGACGAAGTACGCCTTACCGGGCTCGGCCATCGGGGAGGCGACCCCGAACCCGAAATCGTCGCCGAGCTTCTTCCCGATCCGGACCCAGCTGTCCATCCGGTCCCGGGAGACGTACATGCCGCCGTGGTCCTGCCGATAGAAGAGGTCGGGATTCGCCCCGTCGACTGCCACGTGATGGACGCACTGTCCGGTCTCGGGGTACTTCTCCGGCAGGAACGGCGTCTCGACGCCCTTGTTCACGGGCCGCCAGTGGCCGCCGCCGTCCTCGCTCCGGAACGTCCCGACGGCCGACATGCCGACATAGAGGCGGTCCGGGGCCCGTCGGTCGAGGAGGATCGTGTGCAGGCACGGGCCCCCCGCCCCGGGGGACCAAGATGCTCGGTCGGGGTGCTGGTTGATCCCGTCGATCGGCTGCCAGCTCTTCCCGCGATCGTCGGTCCGGAACAGGAGGTGCGGGTCCGCGCCGAGGAAGATGGTGTCGGGCTGGCTCTCGAGGCCCGGCTCGATGTGCCAGAGCGCGGTGATCGGTTTCGGCGCCATCTTGGCCGGGTCGACCTCGAAGTTCGGCTGCCGGTCCTTCTTGCGCGGCGTGAGCGGGGTCGCGACCTCGCTCCACTCCTTCCCCCAGTTCGTCGACCGCTGCATCATCGGGCCCCAGAAGACGCTGTTCACGGCCGCGTACAGATCGCCCGGACGCCGGGGGTCGGCCACGACGTGGTAGACGTCGGAGCCTTCGTGGGCGACCGGTCCGACCTTCCAACGCTTGCGGGAAGGGTCCCCCTCGACGATGTACGTTCCTTTCCGCGTCCCCAACAGGATCCGGACCTTGGAGTCCTTCTTCGCCATGATCTGCTCCGGGCTACCCTCCCGCAACGGAGTGGAGGATATCTACCGTTCGGGCCCCGGTGAGGGGGGTCGCGACGCCCGTCGTGGCGCTCACGTCGCTCCCGTCGACGAAGACCCGGACGAACCGGCGCAGCTGGCCCGTCTCGTCCCGGAGCTTGAACTTGAGCCGGGGATACTTCTCCTCCAGCGCGTCCAAGAGGTGCTCGACCGAGTCGGCGTCGACCGACTCCTTGCCGCGCGGCCCGAACTCGCGCAGCCAGCTGTCCAGGTGGACCTCGAGCATCGGGAACCGGACCGGCGGAGGATTCTCGAGGTCTTAACCCCGGAGGAACGAAGAAGGGAGAAGGAAGGGGTTGGACGCGGCGACGCGTTCCCGAACTAGGCCGGCAGGAGCTTGCGCCCGTAGTTCCAGTTCGTGAGGTCCGCCGTCGCGACGTACCAGGCGAGCAGTCCCGTCAGGATGATCTCGCCGCCGACCGCCCAGTTGGCCGCCGCGTTCGCCGCGAACGGGCCGCAGCCGACCGTGGCGAGCCCCGAGCAGCCGGAGGCGTCCGAGCCCGCCAGGCTGTAGAACTTGACGGTCAGCAGGATGAAGGCGATCCACAGCAGGACGAAGACGCCCGTGATGCCCCACCCGTGCTTGGGCGCGTTGATCATGAACGACAGGGTGAACATCATCCAGATGAACGCGAATCCGGCAAGCCCGTAGAGGGTGACCGCGCTCCCGCCCGCGTTGTACCACAGCAGCATCAGGGTGAACGCCCACCAGAACGAACCGTAGCCGACGAACGCCGAGCCGGCGAACATGTTCCCCTTCCGTAGGGCGATCAGGCCCGCCGCGAACTGGGCCGTCCCTCCGAACGCCATCGCCATCCCGTAGACGGTAGCGTTGTTGCTGAATCCCCCTCCGTACGGGAGCGGTAGATTCGCCAAGCCCGCGAGCATGGTCGTGGTCCCGAATCCCATCAGGCCCACGACCGCCGGGCTGGCCCACCACTCCGGCTTCTCCTCCATTTTCGGAGGAGCCTCCTGCATTCCCCGCGCGGTGTCCATCGTCTCTGCAGACGGCGGCATGTTAGAGCGGCGCACGACCTCCTAGGTAATAAATGCCGTTTTTCACGAGAGACTTCTGTTACAATTCCTCACCGGAGATGGGGCGTCCGGCCGCCCGGGCCGGGGCACCGTTTGGCGTCGTTCCGGACGGTGGGACCGCGACCCCGGTTGCAGGTCAGCACCGTTATGGGCCGGCGACGTTCGGGCGGCCGGGACGGCCGATGGAGGATCGGAACGACCTGGCCCGGATCGTCTTCGGGCAGACCCGGGTCGTCCTCAACCGGGACCTCTCCGTGATGAACCCGAACCTCGTTCCGGGCTCGCAGGGACTGGTGGTGGGGAAGCTCGCGAACTACACCTTGAAGGTCGCCTTCCCCCAGGTCACCGTCGGGGTCAACTGGAAGGACTGCGACATCGTCGCGGGGAAGACGGGGATGCCGACGCTGGCCGAACAGCCCCGCGTCGTGCCGAAGCCGCGCCACATGGGCGAAGAGTAGGGTCCGGCGCGCGAACGCCGGGGTCAGGAGCCGAGGGTCCGCTCGACCAGCTCCGGGAGCTCGTCCAGCCGTCGGATCGTATAGGTCGGTCGCAGCTCGGCGCGGGCCGGCCCGCGGAACAGGGAGAGGTACTTCGCCCCGTACTCGGCGAGCCCGGCATACAGTACGCTCGCGCGATACCCGGCGCGGGCCGCGCCTTCGATGTCGGACCACCCGTCGCCGACGTGGACCGACCTCCCCGGGGCGACCCCGAGCCGGCGCAGGGTCTCAAGGAAGATCTCGGGCGCCGGTTTGCTCCACGGGTGCTCGTCGCTGAACGTATACATCTCGACCACCGGGTCGAAGTTCTGCCGGGTCAGGGCCGGACGGAGGGACGACCCGGGTTCTCCGACCGTGTTCGAGATGACCGCCACCCGGTGCCCGGCGTCGCGCAGGCGTTGCAGCGTCTCGATCCCGCCCGGAGCCGGCACGAGGGGAGTTCCCCGCACGAGCTCGGAGAGAGCGGCGAGGTAGCGAGGAAGGTCGGGACTCCGGCCGGCCTCTCGCGCCATGGTCCGGAACTGATCGGCCGGGGTCACCGTGCGCCCCAGTTCGGCGGCCGCCACGGCCGACCCGAGCACGCGATCGTAGATCGTGAACAGTTCCGAACGCGGGGCCACCCGCGCCCCGGGTACGGGCGGCGACCGTTCCAGGGCGCCCACCGCCACCTCGGCCTGGCCCCGCATGTACGCCTCCTCCTCCGCGGGGCCCAGGTAGAGGAGGGTGTGCCAGAGGTCGATGGTCACGGCGGTCCGTCCCGGAGTCATGGGGCCGGGCGACCTCGGTCCGACATATATCGCCGGGGCCCCCCGGGCGGGCGTCGACCGACCGCACCCGCCAATAGCCCCGGGGTCGTGGGCGTTCGATGGCCACGGAACTCCCTCGACTGGTCGTGGCCGCGACCGCCGACGAGGCGATCGCCGCCGCGCTCGACGCGCAGTTGCCGAACGTCCCGTGGCGATCGCTCGACGGCACTCCCCCCGAGGACCGCCGGGACGTGGAGGCGATGCTCCTCGGGCCCCGCCGTTTCTTCGCCGACTTCGATCCCGCCACGACGCCGCGGCTCCGGTTCGTCCAGCGAATGTTCACCGGCCTCGACGACTTCCCGTTCGAGCGGTTTCCGGAGTCGGTGCGCGTCGCGGGGAACATCGGCGCGTTCGCTCCCTACGTGGCCGAGCACGCCCTCGCGCTGGCCCTCGCCGCCGCCCGGGAGATCGTCCCGGCCCAAGGGATGATCCGGTCCGGAACGCTTCGCCCCGCGCCCGAGAACCGGCTCCTCGAGCAGTCCACGGTGGTCATCCTCGGATACGGTGAGATCGGGCGGGCGATCGCGCAGCGACTCCTCGGCTTCGAGGCGCGGATCTTCGGGCTCAATCGGACCGGCCGGATGGCTCCCGGGTGCCTCGGCATGTACCCCGCGGACCGGCTCTCGGAGGCGTTGGGGGCGGCCGACTTCGTGTTCGATGCGCGCCCCCTCACGCGTCGGACCCGGGGGACGATCGATCGTGAGGCCCTTGCCGCCATGCGGCCCCGCGCGATCTACATCAACGTCGGGCGGGCGGCCACGGCGGACGAAGAGGCATTGTACCGACACCTCGCGACCCATCCGGAGTTCCGAGCGGCGCTCGACCCCTGGTGGGACGAGGATTTCGCCCACGCCGCGTTCCGATCCCGGTTCCGCTTCGTGGACCTTCCGAACTTCGTCGCGACGCCGCATTCCGCGGGGTACGCGGCCCGTTCGACGGATCGCGCCATCCGTTCCGCCGTCCGGAACCTTGCGGAGTTCTTCGCGACGGGCGATATCGTCCGGGCGGTCGATCGGTCCGAGTATCTCGGTGATGGTCGACCCTCCGGGGACCGGCCGGGGCCCGGTCCCGGGTGACTCCTCCGCCCTGCGACCCGAGCTACGGGCGGCGTCGTCGCCGTCCGACCACCGCAGCCGACAACGCGCCGATGGCGATGCCGGACCCGACGACGACGAAGAAGAGGCTCGAGTTCGACACCGGCGACCCGCTCGCCGTCGCCGAGGTCCATTCACCGTTCGCGAAGAAAAAGACCGACGACTGCTCGATCGTTTGTTGGTTCGGAAACTGACCGGTCAGGTTGACCGTGCCGAAGCCCTCCCACATGGCCTGAGCGGATGGGTCGGCGACGAGCACCCCGTCGACCTCGACGGGAATGGTTCCCCGGACGGTGGAGGTAACGTTCGTCCAACCTTCGCCCGCGTACTCCCACATCTCGGTCTCGGGTGGGCACTGGAACTCATCGCACGCTTCGAGCGTGCCGCCGACCAGCAGAATCTCGTTCGTGAACGGGTCGTACCCGATCGACGGCTCGAAGAGAGGCGGGGGTGCCACGGCTCCGGTTCGGTTCTGCCAGCTCCCGTTGGCGTACTGCCACGTGGCGCTCAGAAGGGAATCGCCGTTGGCGCTGAACCCGCCGTAGGAGACGAGCCCGGAACCGCTCGGGGCAGGGACGAGGGTCCCCTCGGAGGGCAACGCGGCGAGCGATCCTCCGGAGTCGGTCAGGTTGGTCCAAGCGCCCCCGCCGTACGACCAGATGACGGGTCCGCCGTTCCGAATGGGGCCCGAGCCCGACCACACGGCGATGACGGCCTCCGTGGCCGGGTCGTAAGCGGCTTCGGTCGGGACGAGCCGGTCCGGCTCCGGCGGAGCCTCGACGGAGGTGTTGGTCCAGGTCCCGCGCTGGAATTCCCACGTCGTGCCGAGCGAGTGGGCCGCGGGATAAGTGAATCCTCCGACCAGCAGGGCCGCTTCGTCCGCGGAGTCCCAGACCAGGGCGGAAGAGATCGTGGCCGGCGGGTTCGCGCCGTCCGAGGAAGTGAGGTTGGTCCACGTTCCGTTCGCGTAGGACCAGGTGCACGACGAGAAGAGCGTCGGTCCCCCCAGGCAGACCATCAGATCGACCAGGGAGCTGTCGACCGGGTCGTAGACGATCCGGGGGTCCATGCACGTCGGCGAACCCTGGAATGCGGTCGTGAAGCACGACGGATATGCCGTCCCGCTCGAAAGGGGTCCGCCCGCGGGACGAACCCCGCCGCCGGGCGCGGCGAGCGGGCCGGTGCCGACGATCCCGAGGACGAGGACCACCGTACACGAGGCCGTGATACCGATCCGCAGACCTCCCGCCCGCATTCGAGCACCGGGAGGGGCATCGTCCAGACAACAGGAAGGACGGGGGGGGATCGGGGGCGTTGTCGAGCGGAATCCGGCGCGCGATCCTAACGAATCCTCTCGAGCGCGAACGAGCCGACCACCAACGCACGGTTCGTGGTGCGGACCTCGACCCAGTCGCGGGTCTGGACCTCGCCGAATCCCTTCACCTGGAGGAAAGTCTTGTCGCGGTCCTGCCGGAAGACGATCGCCCCGTCCATCCGGCTGAGCAGCGTCTCGACCTGGGGTTCCGAGAGGGCGCCGGCCTCGAGCGAGTACATCGCGAGCGCCGAGCGGGGCTTCAGGATGCCGACGACGTTCTGGAGGAACGAGTAGCTCGCCCGCTCGTCGCCGTGCGCGAGGGCGGCCGAGAGACCCAGGAACGCGCACCGGAACGACGTCTTGCCGTCGCCGCCGGCGGACTTTGCCGCGCTGACGAGGCTGGAGAGGATCCCGGCCCGGTCGTCGGAACCCTTTGCCACGAGCCGGTGGGGCGCTGCGGCGGGTGCGCCGCCGGACGCGTCGATCCACGTGACCATGCCCATCTGCTCGTATTCGCGGAACTGCGGCAGGACGACCCCCAGGCTCTCGGAGATCTCCTCGGGAGGTCGAGCCGCGGTGACGATGACCGCGGGCTCTCCGCGCTTCAGGCCCTCCGCGAGGAAGGCGTAGACGACGACCTCCTTGCCCACGAACGGGTCGCCGAGGACGACGATGTGCGACTTCGGCGGCAGACCGCCCATCAGCAGGTCGTCCAGCCGCGGCGTCCCGGTGGGGAGGCGGTCGGCGATGCGGCGCCCTTGCGCGGGTCGCAGCGTGTCAACGGCGACGTCGTCGCCGGCCGGTACGCTTCCCGCCAGATCCCGAACCCCGCCCGAGCCGGTCCCGCGCGCCGCGGACGGTGGCTCCCTCCGGTCCGCTGCGGCGACGGCGGCGAGGCCCGCCATCGAGATGTCCCCGCTCCGGGCGAGCTCCTGTCGG
>JASHSX010000030.1 GCA_030040865.1 Thermoplasmata archaeon
AGCTGGCGATCGAGGACGTCGAGTTCCACCTCGGCCCGATCCGTGACGAGGCGACGGGGAAGGACTACGACTCCTCGACGAGCATGTTCGACGAGGCGGTCGCGCTCCGCCTCGGCCTCCTCCCGATCCCGACCGACCTGGGCCAGTTCCGCCGAAAGTCGGAGTGCGACTGCGGCGGTGCCGGCTGCACGCACTGCCAGGCGATGTTCTCCGTCGACAAGAAGGGACCGTGCACGGTCTATGCGAAGGACGTGGTCCCGCTCGGCGACGCGACGCTCTCGATCCTCGAGCCGGACGTGCCGATCGTTCGGCTCGGCGCGCGGCAGGCGCTGCTCGCCTACGCGACCGCGACGGTCGGCAGCGCACGCGACCACGCGAAGTGGCAGGTCGCCCACGGTGTGGGGATGTACCCTCGGCCGCACGTCCGCATCGCGCGGAAGGACGGGACGAGCGACGCGACCCTCAAGCGGGCCGCGGCCGCCTGCCCGGTGAACATCCTCGAGTTCGCCGGCGGCAAGCTCTCCGTCACCGACGAGACGAAGTGCATCCTCTGCGGCGCCTGCGAGAAGATCGCCGACGACGGGTCGATCAAGATCGAGGCGGACGAGGAGGACTTCTTCCTGCACTTCGAGACCGACGGGTCGCTCACCGCGCGCGAGGCGCTCCGGTTCGCGCTCAAGAACCTCAAGGGCCGCTTCGAGGACCTTCGCGAGGCGATCCAGGCGATCCCGTAAGCCGGCCCGGGCTCACCCAGTCCCACCGCAGGATCGCGGCGATCCTGCCCAGCCCCGCGAGCCGCTTTCCCGCCTCGCCGTCGTCGCGCACCACGAACAGGCGGACCCGCGCGGCCCGGGCGCGGTCGAGCACCGGGGCGAGCGCCGCGTCGGCGAGGAGCGACTCGGAGAGCAGCACGGTCTCGACCGCGCCCGCATCGATCGCCTCGGGCACCTCGATCGGACCGACCGCGGCCCGCACCCCGCCCGCCAGCGAGCGGACCAAGCGCTCGACCATCTCGGCCTCCTCGGCCGCGACGCTGCCCCGCAGTGCCTCGGTCGCCCGGCCCGACCGCAATAGCTCGTCGATCCCGACGCGACCGGATTCGGCGGTCGGGTAGACCCGCACCCTCTTCGCGAGCGCCGGCTCCACCTCGCCGAGACGGCGGACCAGGTGTTCCTTGAGGAATCCCGGTCCGGCGACGACGATCGCCGCGGCGGTCGGTGCTTCGCGGGTCAGGATCGCGACGAGCTCCTCCAGGTACGTCCGCCGGTCCTTTTCGCCCTGCCCGCCGTCGAACTGCTTCCCCGCGATGGTCCGGCGCACGTCGGCGACCGTCTCGATGGCGCGTCCCCGCAGCCGGACGAACGTCGAGTCGCCCCAGTCGACCGCCCCCAGGAGGATCGTGGGGTCGCCCTTCCCCGCGAGCCCTTCGTCGAGGACCGCCCGCTCCGCGGCGGAGATCTCCGGCTTCGTGACGACGACGTCGTCGCCCTCGGCGAGATCGAGGGTGTGATGGCGCCCCAGGTCGAACGGGCCCTCCACGATCGGTCCGGTCACCCGTACGTGCTTGGAGAATCCGTGGAACTCGACCTGCTCGGCGCGCACGGTGAGGAACACCCGCCGGCGCTCGCGCTCCGCGCCGGCCACGTCCGGCGGAGCTTCGGGGTCGCGGCGGGTCGTCGACGCCCCGACCCGGTCGCCGGCGCGGACGAGTCGTGCGATCCGCCAGAGGTCGCTCGGCGTTTCGAGGCGGAGCTTCATCGATCCCGTCGTCGCGTCGCGATGGACGAGCCGCACCGTTCGCCTCGGTGGCACCGGGAGGGCGTTTCGCTTAAAGGGGCTCGCGCGCCGCGCCGGGCGGAGCGCGCGCGATTTCGACAACTTTATCGCACGACGTACCGCTCGGGGCCGCACCGGGAGGAGGGATCCCCTGGGCCGATACCGCGAGCTGTTCCGCCAGCCGTCGTTCTCCCCGTTCTTCTGGAGCGGTTCCCTCCAGTTCGCGGCGCCGTCCGGCGTCCTCGTCGTCCTGCTCTTCTCGATCGCGCTGGCGTATCCGGCCGGGGAGCGGACGACGTACGGCGCGCTCGCCCTCGCGTTCCTGGGGCTCGCCTCGGCGCTTCCCACGCTCGGGAGCGCCGTCTTCTCCGGCGCCCTCGCCGACCGATTCGACCGGGGCGAGCTCATGCGTGCGGTCAACGTTCTCGCGCTCCTCGCGGTCGCGTCGATCGCCGTCGTGCTCGTCTACGCCCCCGGCGCGCACGTGCCGCTCCCCGGCCCTGCGGGCTTCTACGTCCCGCTCTGGGTCCTCCTGCTGTACCCGGGGTGGGCGGTGGTGACGGTCTCCTCGACCCTGTTCCGGCCCGCGTTCAATACGTCCGTCGGGCGCCTCGTGCCTCCCGATCTCCTCGCGACCGCGAACGGGACGATCTACTCCGTGGCCGGGATCGTGAGCGCCGTCACGACCCTCGCCGTCGGGGTCGTCCTCACCGTCGGCACGACCCTGGAGGCGCTCGTGATCCCGTTCGCGCTCCTCTTCCTCACCCAGATCGCGCTGACCCTCGTCCGGGCCGACCTCGCCGTCCGCCGCTCGGGGCCGATCCGCTCGGTCGTCCGCGAGGCCCGCGAGGGGTTCTCCTACCTGGTCGGACGGCGCGACATCCTCGAGATCACGCTCTCGGCCCTCGTGCTGAACTTCTTCTCGGCGCTCGCGCTCGTCGAGCTCGCGCTCTACGTCGTCGCGTGGCTCGGTCTCGTGCAGGGCTTCTGGTACGGGGCGATGGTCGCGTCGATGACCGCCGGGGCCTCGCTCGGGCTCGTGCTGATCTCTCGCTTCCGCTTCGAGCACCGCGCCGGCCAGGTGATGATCGCCCTCACCGTCCTGGTCGGCCTCGCGCTCGTGGCGATGGTCCTGGTGCGCTCGGTCTGGCTCGCGATCCCGATCGTCTTCGTCTACGGGATGGTCCCCGGGATGTTCATGACCGTCTTCCTGACGACGATCCAGGCGACGGTCCCCGACGAGAAGATGGGTCGGGTCTTCTCGGCGGACGAGGTCGGGAGCTACGCCCTCGTCCCGGTCGGCCAGTTCTCGGGCGGGCTCGTCACCCTCGCCCTCGGCGTCCAGGGGACGTACCTTGCCGCCGGTGGGGCGATCGCGCTGTTCGGGGTCATTTCGGCGGTGGGGTTCCGAGCCCTGCGGAACCTCAAGTACCCGACCCCGGCCCGGGCCGAAGTGCCGGAGGCGGCCGCGCCGTCCTAGCCGTCTTCGACGACCGGGGCCTTCGACGGGGTGTACCAACCGCCGCTGGGGCCGACGGTCCGGACGAACCCGACGCGTTCGTAGAGGCCGGCAGCCGACGAGTTCCCCTCCGTGACCGTGAGGACGATATTCTTCTCTCCGGCCCGTTCGAGCGCGGTCACGCTCGCCTCGAGGACCGCCCGCCCGATCCCTCGCCCCTGGGCCGCGGGATCGACCATCACGTCCGCGATGAGCGCGCCGTACGGCGGGCGGACCGCGAGGCAGGCACCGACCACCGAGCCCGCCTCTTCGGCGACGACCGAGGCGTCGACGATCGGCGGGCCCCACCGGCCGCCGTACAGGTCGGCGAGGAGTCGCTCCGCATCCTTCCGGTCGTCCGGATCCCGGTAGAAGAGATACCGGTCCAGCCGACCGCGGTACGCCCGGGCGTGCAGGTCGACCAGCGCGGTCCGGTCGGCGTCGGTCGCGATCCGAAGGCGCACCCCTTCGGGCGGGGTCGCCGCGGCCGGCGGGTGGTCGACGGACAATCGCATCTCGCTCCGTGCGAACGGGCGTCGGCCCCGGGCGCGCATCGCCCGCTCCGTTCCCGCCGGGTCGACGCCGTCCCACCGTCCCTCCACGAACGCGGACTCCCCGTGCTCCCGCTCGATCGCGTCGAGGGACTCCTCGTAGGCGTCCAGCGTCTGGCGCTCGGGCACCAGGTAGATCGCCTCGACCGACACCCCGAGCGGCGAGCCCTCGTCCCAGAGCGCGAGCCCCACCGAGCGGTCGCCGTCGAGGAGGAGGGCCCCCGGTGCCTCGCCGCTTCGGAGCGCGGCCTCGAGCCGCTCTAGGTGTCCTTCGTGATGCTCGTCGTAGCCGTACGCCTCGGCGGCTCTTCGCGCGAGGGCGACCGCGGCCTCGACGTCCTGGGAGATCGGCGCGAGGCGGATCATCGGCCCGTCCGACCGACCCATGACTTATGACGGTGCTCCAGCGGTCGGCGCACTCCGCGCACCGACGTGCGCCGGTTGTGCCGGGAGCAACGGATACACCCCTCCTCGGTCGGTCCCTCGCTATGACGCTCTACGTCGCCGAGCATCGCCATCCGGCCGACCGCTGCCCGGCTGCGAATCCGCAGATGGCCCCGTTCCTGCTGAAACTGCTCTCGAACGAGAGCGCCTCGACGCACGGGATCCGGATCGAGAGCGACGCCGTCGAGCGGGGTCGCCATCACCTCTACGTGATCGTGGATGGCCCCAGCGAGGCCGCCGTGCGGGCGTATCTCGCGCCGTTCGCTCAGGCCGGTAGCCTCGACGTGGTCGAGGCGTCGCGCTGCGAGGACGTCGTCGCCCGCGGGGCCTGCTAGCGAGACCGTCACGTTCCCGGCGGTCGGGGGCCGAGCGACAGGTCCCCGACAACGAATTCGAGGTGCTTCGCGAATCCCAGGTGGCGGTTGATCGCCCAGATCGGGGCGTTCGTCGTGTCGTTGTGCGTCCGGATCTCGCGATATCCGTGCGTTCGGGCGTACTCGATCCCCCGCCGCTTGAGCTCGGTGGCGATCCCGCGGCCACGCCACTCCGGACGCGTCCCCGTGAACACCTGCATGAGGACCCCGGGCTCGCCCCGGGTGGACTCGAGGTTGCTGAGCCCGACGTACGTGTCGTCGCGCACGGCGAGAAAATACGCCTCGGGGAGGAACCCGGGGGACGCGAACGTCCACTGGAAGAAGTCCTCTCGGGCCTCGGGCGTGTACGTCCCCATCCGGGGGACGTCGGCGGACGCGGCGGCGTGAAGCTGGTACAGCCGTTCCCGTACCTCGGGCCGGTCGGAGCCGAGCTCTGCGAGCGTCGTGCACTCGATCCCCTCGGATCGCAGCGCCTCCGTCCGGTCGGAAACGGCCCCGGGGGTCGGCCGCGAGACGTCGAGCCGGGACTGCCAGGTGCGGCGACGCTCCACGAAGCCGCTCCGCTCGAAGAACCGAACGTGCCGCGGACGGTCGGCCCGCACGTCGGTCACGAGGCAGAGCGCGTCGCGCGATCTCGCTTCGGCGATCAGGTGCTCTGCGAGCCGGCGGCCGAGGCCTCGACCCTCGTGGGCGGGATCGACCAGGATCCCGGCCCAGAACCTGCGTGGGTCGAACGCGCTCGATCGGGTCCGAAGCTCCGCGACCGCGACGACCTCCCGGGTCTCGGGAGCTTCCGCGACCACCTCGTAGGTGATCTGCGGGGGCGCTCGGAGGCTCGTGAGGATGTACCGGTACTCCTCGGCCGTCATCGACTGCTCCGGCAGCTGCTCCGTGAAGATCCGCGCCAGCGCCGGCACGTCGTTGTCTTCGAGGGGGCGAAGGCGGTACGCTTCGGGTTCCATCGCAGCGTTCCGGAGCCGGAGCTCGAGATAGCCTAGTGGAGGATGTCCCGGCCGGCCCCAAGCCGTCCGCGGGCCCCGGCCCGCTCCCTACCGCCGCTCAGACGTACAGCTGGTCGGTGTAGCAGTAGTACCGCCCGTACTGAGCGATGTATGTGGTCGGCTGCCCGCACTTCGGGCAGATTGGGGCGGCCGGCGGGGCGGCCGCGACGGGGGGCGGGGGGGCCGCTGCCGCCATCGGCGGGGCGGGAGGGGCGTACGCGGGAGCCGCCTGCGGGTAGGGCGTGCCCGGTGGCGGAGCGTAGCCGGGCGGAGGCATCTGGCCCTGGGTGCGCTGCCAGTTGATCACTGGGTCGAACTTGAGGTAGGTCACCAGCAGGATGATCCCGAGGATGATCCCGAAGATGAATCCGAGGATCATCCAGATCAGCGTCTGGGACTTGGCCGCGGCGTACTGCCGGGCGTTGACCTTCTCCTCGATCTGCTTCGACGATCGGTAGAACAGGAACGCGATGATGCCCCCGATCGCGATCCAGACGGCTTCGGCGATAGCGACGACCACCGCGGCGCCGCAGTACGCGTCGATGCCGGTGAAGGTGGAGCAGACCGAGTAGTAGTAGGCGACCAGCGCGATGTACGCGAGACCGACGAGCAGCAGAATGACGGCGAAGATGATCGCGAGGATCCGGACGATGTGCAGGAACGACTTGATCGACTGCACCTCGGCGGGCTCCATCATCGGGGGCGCTCCGGGGGGCGGCGGATACTGGTACGCCATGGCGGTTTCCGAGGAAGCGGAGTAGGACCCCCTTCTTAGACCCTCCGCTGTAATGCGCAAGAATTCACGCCGAGCCGTCCGGGCACGCTGCGGCGGAGCTGCGACATTCCCGTGGAATCTATATACGAGCAGTCGGATATGTCAATCGTCAGACAAAGATAGGGGTGTTGTCTGACGGAAAATGGCCGACACGTCGGAGCGGGTCACGGTGCGGATCCCGCAGGACCTGCTCGAGAAACTGAAGCAGATCCAGTCGCTCAAGGAGACGCCGACGATCTCCGACACGATCCGGGAAGGGCTCGAGCAGTACATCGAGCTCAACCTCCCTCCCCAGAACATCCGCAAGGTGGTGGTCGAGCTGTCCCGTCAGGACAACAGCCGCCTCGAGGAGTTCGTGCGCGACGGGAACTCGGTGAGCGTCGACGACGCGGTCCGCTCCGCGGTGCGGGAGTACATCCGCAGTCGGCTCGAACAGCTCGGCCCGGCCGGTAGGACCCACCGCCGCGAAGGGGAACCGGTCACCGCCGAAGGCTCCCCTCCGCCGTAGGCGGCCGGGGGGGCGATGTCCGGCGAGCCGCGCGCCGTGGAGGGATGGGCCTCCCTCGCCACGACGCCGTCGGTCGCGGTCGTGGGGCTCGGCGGCGCCGGAAGCGAGGCGGTCCAGGACCTGGTCGGCCTCGGGATCCCGGGGGTCCGGGCCGTCGCGATCAACACCGACGTGAAGCACCTTCTCAAGATGGGCGTCGAGGAGAGGATCCTCCTGGGGCAGCGCGAGCTGCGCGGCCGGGGGAGCGGCGGCGACCGGGCGGTCGTGCTGCGGGCCGCCGAAGACGCGAAGGAGGAAGTGCTCCGCCGCCTCGGACGGTGCGAGCTCGTCTTCCTCCTCGCGGGTCTCGGCGGCGGCACCGGGAGCGCGTTGCTTCCGTTCTTCTCCCAGGCGCTGCGGGAGACCGAGGCGCTCGCCGTGCCGGTCGTCTTCCTGCCGTTCCAGGTCGAGCTCGACGCCAACTCCGGACGTCGGGAGAACGTCGAGGCGACGGTCGCGGAGCTCGAGGAGATGGGCGGTCTCCTGCTCGTCCTGGCCAACGAGAAGCTGAGGCGGTTCGAGTCGCTGCCGATCCACCGGGTCTTCCAGGTGCGCAACGCCTACCTGCATTCGCTCGTCGCGAGCCTCGTCGACATGATCGAGAACCCCTCGCAATTGAACGTCGATCTGGCGAGCTTGAAGAACCACCTCCGCGAGGCGGGGCTCTCGACCCTCGTCACCGGTGAGTACCACATCTCCGAGCCCGAGCGCCTCGTCCACCAGGCGCTCAGCGACACGCTCCTCGACTTTCACCTCACGGAGCGGCCGTCGGCGCTGGTCCACCTGGACGGCGGGTCCAACCTGACCCTCCGCACGCTCGATCGGGTCCTACGGACGATGCGCCAGCGGCTCGGGGACCCCGAGCGGCTCGTCTTCGGGACCCGCGTGCGGCCCGAGGCCCGCGACGTCGTCCGCCTGACCGCCGTGGTGGGCGGGCTCAAGCCGCGCACGGTCCACGACGCGCTCAAACCGGGCCCGCCGCGCGGGCCGCTCTTCGCCCACTAGGCGGGGCGACGGGCCCCCCCGGCCTCCCGCTCGTCGAGCTCGTGGTGGACGAGGTCGAGCACCTGGCTCGTCCGCAGCGAGCGGGGTCCCACGGCGACGAATGGTGCTCCGCTCGCGACGGCCACCGCCCGTTCGGTCTCGGAGGGGTCGTACGGGTCGGAGACGACCGCTGCGATCTCCCCTCCGGCGCCCGCCCAGTCCCGGAGCGGGACGCCGCCCTCCGTCAGCCAGACCGCCCCCGGGCGCCGCAGGAACTCCGCGAGCAGTCCCAGGGGATCGGCCGGTCCGACCCTGAGACCGGGTGAGGCCTCGAGAACGCGGTCGAGCGTCCGGGACCGGACCAGGGCGTTCTTGAGGAGGGCGGCCGTCGATCGCTCGTCGGGATTGAGGTAGCGGAGCCGTGAGCCGTCGAGGTCGATCCGGCGGGCCGACGGCGGCGGCTCGGCGCAGCACAGCACCGTGATCTCCGTGTCCCGGCGCAGATCGTTCGACAGCGTGAACCCGGTGGAGACCGCGCGGGCGATCTCGTCCATCCGGCCCGCCCCGCCCGCGAGGTCGTTGAGGGTGAACTCCCCCGACACGGGGACCCGGTGGGCGAGGATCAGGAAGCGACGCATCCGACCGGGGGAGGCCCGGGTCGGGTTAAGCAGCCGGGGCCGGGCTCACTCGGAGTCGGGCCGACGCCGGCCGCCCGACGGCGGCGTGGGGGCCGGCAGGGGGTTCTGGCGGCGCTCGAGCCACACCTCGTCGCCCAGCTCGTGGTAGACGGCGTGGGCCGCGAGCCCCGTCCCGTGCTCCCCGTGGGGGAGGCGGAACGCTCCCGAACGGTTCGCGTTGGACGAGTAGACCACGTCCTTCTCGCCGGCCGCGGCCATCGCGGCGCTCTCCTCGCGCGCCAGGTCGAAGATCCGGTCCTTGCGGAACATCCAGTAATGGATCCGCCATTCCCGGCCGTCGTAGAGGGTCGTCTCGTCGCGCTCGGTCTCGAGGATCCCCGTGTCCTCGAGCATGTAGAACGTGTCGCGGTCGTCCGGCTCGAGGACGTTGTCGATGATCCGCTCGTTGAACCCGAAGAAATTGAGGACGTGGGCGGCGATCGACCGGGCGTCCTCGGGGCGCATCCCCTCGTGTCCCACCGACCGACGGATCGCCTTCGCGAGGGAGTCGAAATCGACCGGGCCCGCCACGTCGGTGAGCGCCGCGTCGGTAGGGATCCCGGCCCGGGTCGTCGTGACGTCTTCCTGGGTCCGCAACGGGACCGGATTCCGGAGGACGTACGGCTTCATCGAAGCCGTCGACTTGTTGGCCTTCCCTCCACTACCCCGCATGTCGTCAATTATCTCTCCGGTCTCTATAAATAACTTAGGAAACCGGCTCGTTCCGGATTATACTTTGAGCCGCGAAAATCTCCGTCGTGACCGGCTTCGGCAGGCTGTTTTCTCGCCGGTGGCGGCCGGTCGATCGTCTCGTCGGCCGGCGGTCCGGTAACGAATTCTAGAGGAACTTTTGTTACAGGACGACGCGGCGTCCTCGCCCCACTCGCTGGAGCCCCTCGATGCCCGGTCGCCACTCCTCCTCCTCGATCCGGAACTCGACCTCGGCCAGCTGGGCGATCTCCTTGGGGAACGGAAAGAGCGACTTCGCGAGATATACGTGCGCGAACGGCCCGCTCGCGGGCGCGGTCCAGCTGCGGCCGGCCTCGACGACCGAGCGGTACTCGTAGTACTCCGGGGCCGGAACGAACCAGAGGACGCTGTCCTCGGTACCGCGCCCGGCGCGAGGGCCCCGGGAGGTCACCTGGAGTCCCAGGTGCTGGACCACGCCGGTCGGCAGGCTGAACAGGTGCCGGTCCCCGGGGCGCGCCGAGCCGATGAGGCGACCCCGCACCGTCTCGACCGCGAGGGCTTCCCGGGCGGGATGCGAGGCGAGGACCCGGACCACCCCCGGACCGCGACCGACGAAGCCGATCGATCGGCTGGCCTCCCGGGTCGGTCCCTCCTCGGGACGGAACCGTAGCAGGTCGACGACCTCGTTGGGGAGTTGCATCGTGAGCCACGTCGGGTGGCCCGCCCGCAGGACCACGTACTCCATGCGGGACCGTTCGAGCGGGGTCCGCTATAAGAATTCTGGGAAACCGCAGGGGGCACCGTTCACGTCCGAGGCGCGGTCTCCCGGATCGCGTCGACGAGGTCGGCGAACCGGGCCGTCCGCACGGCGCGCAGCGCCCTCCGCTCGACCTCGGGAAGATCGCAGTTGACCGCGATCCCCCCGCCGACCCGCTCGAACACTTCGGCATCGGACCACCCGTCGCCGAGGTGGATCGCCGATCGGGCGGGCACCCGGGCCCGGTCCAGGAGGCGGACGAGCCCTCCCAACTTGTCGGCCCGCACCGGCCCGGGGCGCGTGAGGAGACCGTTCCGCACTTCCGGCCCGGCCGTGCCCTCGAAGTCGTCGAACCCGAACGTCCGCTGGTACCACGCACAGACGTAGTCGGGGTTGTGCGTCAGCAGGGCCGTACGGATCCCCGCTGCGCGGAGCGCGGCGACCCCGTCCTGGATCCCGTCCAAGCGGGGGGTCGCTGCCAGGACCGCCTCGACCTCGGCCACCGTGCGGCCAGCGGCGAGGTCGAGGAGGTCGTCCAGGTGCTGGTCCTCCCCGATCTCGTGCGCGAAGAACCGGCGGTTCGTCGCCTCGTAGGCCGGAAGACGACCGAACGCTTCCGCGATCGGGCGCCATCCGTGGCCGCGCGTGAGCGTCCCGTCGATGTCGACGGTCACCAGTCGCCACGGGAGCGGGGACGCCATCGCGCCCCTACGACCGGCTGCCGATGCCCATCAGGATCCCGCCGATCCAGAGCGCGAGGATCCCGACGGCGGCGACGGGGAGCAGCGTGGCGAGCTGGCCCGGCGCCGTGGGGAGGAGGACCGAGAGCAGGGCGAGGCCGACCACCGTGAGGAGGAGCCCGAGCCCGATCTTGGCGCTCTTCGAGAGCCGGGGGGCCCGGGAGGGGACGGGGATCGGCGACCCGGCCGACGGCATCCCGCCGCCAGCCCCGGTCGGAAAGATAACCGTGCCGAAGCCCGGCCGCGCTCAGGGCTGCGGGGGGTCCTCGCCGAACTTTGCGGGCGGGATCGAGAAGTCGAGGCTGACGCGACGGGCCTCCTCCTCGTTCGCCCGCCGCTCCTCCGTGATCGTCTTCACGAACGGCCGGGCGCCGATCGGGGAGACGAACGTCGTCACGAGACCGACCCCGGCGATCACCGTGTAGACCTGCTGCGAGATGACCCCGAGGCTCAGCAGGATGACCGCCATCGCGAGCTCGACCGCGCCGCGGCTCGTCACGAGGAACCCCGCCGCCAGCGACTCCTGGCTCGACCAGCCGAGGAGACGCGCGATCCCGGCGCCCGCGAACAGCTTCGAGAACAGGGCGTAGACGATGAGGGCGATGAACGGGGCGAGCGTGACGAGCGAGTCGGTCGTCGTCCGGAAGTCGGTCCCGAAGCCGACGAGCGCGAAGAACAGCGGGATGAAGAACGCCCAGGTGATCGCGTCGAAGACCGTCGACAGCTCCCGGTGCTCCCGCCGGCCCGCGCTCTCGGGGGTCACCAGCAGGCCCGCGTAGAACGCCCCGACGATGTAGGTGAGCCCCAGGAGCTGCGAATAGAGGGCCGCGCCGAGGGCGGCGACCAGGAGGAGCGCGAAGCCGACGTCGCGCGTCCGCCACGTCGTGCGGAACCGCTCGACCATCCGGTCCCAGACCTTGATCCGACGGAGGGCCCGCAGCCCCCAGTGGACGGCGAGCACGGTGCCGAGGAACAGGATCACGATCCCGATCGAGGTCAGGATCGCGGTCCAGGCGCTCCCGGCCCCGTTGTCGTAGATCCGCAGGAGGACCGCGAAGACGGTCACTGCCACGAGCTCGTTCACGATGGAGACGTTGAGCAGGAACGTCCCGAACCGGCTGCGGACGAGGTCGAACTCGCGGAGCATCACCCCCAGGACGGGGAGCGCCGTGATCGAGATCGCGAGGGCGATGAACAGGTCCGTAAGGATCCCGTACGACGGGTAGAGGAGCCGGACGACCTCGGTGCCGACGACGAACGGCGCGAAGAAGATCACGATCCCGAAGACCGTCGCCGAGATGCCGGTCGACCGGAGCTGGGCCGGGCTCACCGCGAGCCCCGCCATCATGATGATGAAGAAGGTCGCGACGATCTGCAGGCCCGAGAGCTCGGTGGTGAGCGAGGTGAGCCCGACGTACGGGCCGAGCAGTGAAGGGCCGAGCACGACCCCGACCAGGAGCTGTCCCACGAGGGGCGCCTGGCCGAGCCGGGCGAACACCTCGCCGATGATCACCGCGCAGGCGATCAGGAGGAAGAGACCGGTCAGGAAGAGGGTCGTCGCGTCCGTCATCCGGGCTCGGTGATCGCTCCGGTCGCGCACCGAGCGCCCCGGTGGGGCCACCCGGCAGGAACGGTTCCGGGTGCACGACCGGCGATAACTAGCTTTGCTCGAGCGCGCACCCGGTGCCGAGGTATATAGACGGGGCGACTGGACGGGCGTGGTGTCGGACCGGCA
>JASHSX010000031.1 GCA_030040865.1 Thermoplasmata archaeon
CGGCGACGTTCACCGTCTCGACCCCCGCGATCACCGTCAGCCCCGCCCGCGGACCGGTCGGTGCGACGTTCTCGGTCTCGGGGTCCGGCTTCACTCCCAGTGGATCCGCGACCGTCAGCTTTGATGGGGTCCTCGAAACTCCCACCGGCTGCACGGTGGGCTCCTTCAGCGGCACGACCATCACGACCAACGATGACGGCGCGTTCGCCTGTTCGTTCACTGTCCCGAGTGTCGCCGCTGGCGCGTACGACGTCGTAGGGAACGACGTGGCGACGAGCGGATCCGCGCCGGCGCGCACCTTCACCGTCACCACCCCCGCGATTACGGTGTCTCCCGGCCAGGGACCGACCGGTGCTACGGTCACCGTCTCCGGCACGGGCTTTTCCGTCTCGACGGCCGTCGCCTCCCTCGTCTTCGACGGGATCCCCATCACCGGCTGCTCGAGCGGTTCGCTGTCGAGCGACGCTACCGGAGCCTTCTCGTGCACGTTCTCCGTCCCCTCGGGCACCTCGGGATCGACCGTCACGGCCACGGATGTCGGCGGTCGCACGGCCTCGGGGACGTTCACCGTCACGGTTCCGGCGATCGTCGTTTCGCCCGGCCAGGGACCCATCGGCGCGAGCGTAACGGTGAGCGGGACCGGTTTCTCGGTCAGCAGCGCGCTCGCCAGCCTCGTCTTCGACGGGGTCACCATCTCGAGTTGTACCTCCGGATCGATGACGACCAGCGCCTCGGGGGCGTTCTCCTGCACGATCGCCGTTCCCTCGGGAACCAGCGGCACGACCGTGACGGCCAACGACGTCGGTGGTACGAGCGCGGGCGGGAGTTTCTCGGTCACGAGCCCCGTCATCACGGTCTCGCCCGGCCAGGGACCCAAGGGCTCGTCGGTCACGATCACCGGAACCGGATTCTCTGTCGCCACTCCGCTCGCGTCGCTCGTCTTTGATGGGGCGGCCATTTCGAGCTGTGCGGCGGGCTCGCTCACCACGGACGGCACGGGGGACTTCTCGTGCTCGTTCGACGTGCCGGGCGGGCTGAGCGGCACCTCGGTGATCGCCACCGACGCGGGCGGACAGTCGGCGACCGGTTCGTTCACGGTAACGACGCCGGGGATCGCCCTGTCGATCGGCCAAGGTCCGAGCGGCGCCTCCGTGAGCGTCTCGGGCACGGGGTTCACGCCGGGACGCTCGATCTCGGTCGCGATCGGCTCTGGCGCCTCGGTGAGCGGCTGCTCGGCGACGGTCTCCGCGACGGGCACATTCTCCTGCTCCGTGACTATCTCCTCCAGCACTCCCGGGACGTACTCCGTGACCGCGACGGGCTCCGACGGTACCTTCGACGGCGCCAGCGCGAAATTCACGGTCACGACGCCGACGATCTCCGTGGGGCCCGGGCAGGGTCCGAGCGGGGTGTCGGTCAAGGTCTCGGGCACCGGGTTCACGCCGGGCACGGTCGTCTCCGCATCGATCGGTTCGGGGGCGACGGTCACGAGCTGTGGGGCCACCGTGAACGGAACCGGCGGGTTCTCCTGCTCGGTCACGATCACCTCCACGTCGCCCAACTCGTACACGCTGACGCTCACCGGCGCTGACGGTGCCCTCGACAGCGCGACAGCGACGTTCGGGATCACCGCGCCCGCGATCACGACCACGCCCAATTCGGCCGGCTCGGGCGGAACCTACACGGTCGGTGGGTCCGGCTTCTCCGTAGGGTCGGCGGTGACCGTCTCCTTCAACTCCGTCGCCCAGACGCCCACGTCGTGCACCGTCGGGACCTACAGCGGCTCGACGATCACGACCAACGCTCAGGGGGCCTTCGACTGCGCGTTCGCGGTACCGAACGTCGGGGCCGGATCGTACAACGTCGTGGCCTCGGACGTCGCCACCGGCACTTCGGCGTCGTCCCCGACCGTCTTCACGGTCACGAGCAGCTCGAGCACCCCGTTCCCGTGGTGGATCGTGGTCCTCGTGATCGTGGTCCTTCTCGTGGTCATCGTCGCCGTGCTCCTGCTCCGCCGCGGCCGCCTCGCCCGAGCCGGCCCCTCCAGCGTGCAGCCCTGGCAGGCCACCGCCCCGCCGGCCGGTGCCGGCGCGTCGATGTCCGAGGCGGCCACGGCCGCCCCGGCCGCGGTTCCGGCCGTGCCCGAGTACCTGGAAACCACCGAGGATGCCACGCCGACGGGCGCCGCACCCCCGCCGGGCGCCGGTGAGGGAGAGCCCGACATCGACTCCCTGATGGCGGAGCTCGACAAGATCAGCGGCGAGATACTGAAGAAAGCCGCCAAGAAGGACGAGAAACCGGCCGAAGACGAGTCCCCGGCCGAACCCCCGAGCTAGGCCGAGCCTCGGGTTCCGGGCCTGCCACGTGCCGGGCCGGCCGCTGAGCCTATCCGACGGGGCTCGGACCCTTCGGTCCCGCGGCCCCCGACTCTGTACTCCGCGGGACGAGGTGGCCGTCACCGTCGACCTCGTATCCGGCAGGGACCAGCGCCCGATTGACGATGCTCCGCAGCAAATCCCGACGCTCCGTGTCCGCAACGACACTGTCTGGCGCGAAGGTCGCCTCCAGGAAGGCGTAGACCCGATTGGCACAGAGGTCGGCCGATTGCACGGCCCGGAGCGCCTCCAGGAGACGGTAGCGGCGAGTCCCTCCCGCGAACGGGTCGTCGATCCGGGACTGCCGCAGCAGCCCCGTCAGCTCCGCCTCTGTGAGACCCTCTTCCGAATCGCTCAGGGACCGGCACACGGACTCCAGCTCGGGGTCCCCGAGGACGCGGTACAGAGGCATGCGACCGGACCGTAGGCGACCGCGCCTGTCGTTAGGACGTCTTCGGGCGGGTCGCTCTGGGGACGTCCGACCGGTTCCCCGCCCACGGCGAACAGTTGGCCAGCTCGCGGCGAGGAGACCCCTCGTTCCGATCGAAGTGAAGGTTTTTGGACACCTTCCACCGGACCGATCCGGGTAGGTATGACCGAAGATCCATCCAAGCCCCGGTTCCGTGAGCACCTTCGAGAGATCCGCGGTGCGCTCGGCGGGATCGGCAAGGACGTCGAGCTCGACGTGACGCATGCGCCGACCGTGGTCAAGGAAGGGACGCAGAACGCGCTCGCCCGAGCGGCGGGTATCCGCCGCGGTCCCCTGCACGAATGGGGCGACCCGGAAGCGGCGGAGTCCCGGTAGGTCGGCGGTAGAGACGCGGGCCCTTCCGCGTCCTCCGGCTCCTCGTCCGCTTCGGTCGACCGGTACGATAAATCGCCGTGGTCGGTCCCCGGCCCACGAAGCCGCGAAACAGCTCCCCCGAACGGACGACCGCGGCGATCGCCCGACGGCTCTTCCTGACCAAGCAACGTCTCCTCGGTCCGCTCCCCCAGCGCGCGACCCGCGAGGCGCTCCGGTCGATTCCGCGAGACCTCGGCTACGTCCAATGGGATCCCGTGAGCGTCGTGGCTCCCGGGCATGTGCTCACCTTGTGGAGCCGGGTGGGAAACTACCGTCGGTCCGACCTCGATGCGTTGCTCTTCGAGGAGCGGCGATTGTTCCGGTACTGCGCCCACGCCGACTCGATCGTCTCCGCAGAAGATCTCCCGATGTTCCGCTCCTACATGGCCCGCTATCCGGAGTCGCTCTCGAGCTCGTGGGGGAGTTGGAGAGCTCAGGCCCGGCGGTGGATCCCCCGGCACACCGACCTTCGCCGCAGGGTCCTGCGGGAGCTGCGGAACGGACCCCTCTCGCTGAACGAGTTCCGAGACCATGCCCGCACGACCCGATCCCCGGGGGGCTGGGGCTCGGGAAGCGATGTGTCGGCGATGCTCTTCCATCTCTGGATGAGCGGAGAGGTCCTCCCCGTGGGCCGGGACGGGAGCCAGAACGTCTGGGGTCTCGCCGGTCCCTGGCTTTCGAGTTCGGCGGCCGCGGGGACGATGACGGCCCTCGAAGCGGAGCGCCGCGCGGCCGAACGCGCGATCCGAGCCCTCGGGTACGCCTCGCGCAAGGAGATCCAGTTCTACTTCGTCCGAGGGATGTACCGGGAGCTCGACCGGGTCCTTGACGACCTCCTTCGCGAGTCGGTGATCCGACCGATCGAGATCGAGGGTCTGCCCGTGCGGTTGACCCGGTACATCCACCGCGACGATCTCGGACTCCTCGAGTCGCTGGGCGACGAGACGGACGAGCCTCGTACCTCGCTGATCTCACCGTTCGACAGCCTGATCTGCATCCGGGATCGCGTGCGGGACCTCTTTGGATTCCGGTACGCCCTCGAGATGTACGTCCCTCAATCCAAGCGGAGGTTCGGCTACTATGTCCTGCCGATCCTGCACGGGGATCGGCTCGTCGGTCGGATCGACCCGAAACTCGACCGCGAAACGTCGACGCTCGGGATCCGATCCGTGCACGCCGAACCGGGAGCTCCCACCGGCGCAGAGGTATCCTCCTCGATCGCCGGATCGATCGAACGGCTGGCGGAATTCCTCGGCGCGGAACGGATCGTGTATCCGCGCCACGTGCCTTCGGCGTGGAAGCGATCGCTTCGGTACGCGGAGTCCCCGCACGAACCGGGGCGAGGGCGCGCGCTGACCGGTCGAACGGAAGTATAATCCTCGGGCGTTCGTCGGGGGATTCCGTGGACTACCCGGCAGTGCGGACCCCGCACGGATTCGCTTGTCCCACCTGCGGCGCCCTGGGCGTCAACGGGCACCCCCCGAGCGGAACGCTGACGAACGTCCGGATCCGGTGCACCTGCGGCACGACCTACGTGGTCACGTCGTAGGCCCTTCGGCGACGAGGACCATCGCGACTACCGTCTCCCCTTCGGTGTGACCGAGGGGGCCCGAGGTCCCGGTACGACGGAAGCCACGGCTCCGGTAGAGTCGCTCGGCGGCGGCCTGGCGGGGGTTCACGTCGAGCTGCAGCCTCTCCCCGGGGGCCATCTGACGGAACCACGCGAGGGCCGCGTCCAGAAGACGGCCGCCCACGCCCCGACGCCTCCACGCAGGGTCCGTCCACATCTCGAAGACGTGCCACTCGTCGCGGTATTTGGCCACGGCGATGAGTCCGACGAACTCGCCGGTGCTCGTTCGTGCGACGAACTTGCTCCCGTCGGCCGCGCACGCTCCCCGCTGGGTCCGATCCGTCCACTCCTGCTCGGCGAACCCTTCCTCTCGGGCGAGCGTGGACCCGAAGGCGAGGGGGTCGGACCGCAGTGCGCGAAGCCGGACGTCTCGGTACTCGGCCCACTCCCCGGTCCGAATCCGCCGGATCTCGACGGACGTCGGGTCGTTACGCACAGGGTCGGAGCTCATGGGCACGTCGTGAGCGAAAGGCGAGGCCGATTGTAAGTCTGAGCTCTCCGACCGAGGTCGGGGCGGACGGCCCGGAGACCGGCGGGACGCTCCGGTCGTGAGCAAGCTAGTTAGCGCGAGGTTCTTCGAGAAGGTTCGTGGACAAGAACGTCCGGCTTCTGGCCGTGGGGGTCGCCGTCCGCACCTTCGGGTCCGCGATGTACAACCCGTTCCTCGCCCTGTTCCTCTATTCGGTGATGCAGATCTCGTACGTCGAGATCGGGGTCATCTTCGCCGCGGTCGGGGTGGTCCAGCTGCCCTTCGGACTCGTGGGAGGGCTCTGGGCCGACCGCGTCGGGCGCCGGAGACTGATCGTCACCTCGCTGGCCACCGAGGCGGTCCTCGTCACCGGCCTCGCCTATGCGTTCGACGTCCGGTCCCTCGTGGACGCGATCGCGTTCGCCCTCGTGGGCGGCAGCCTCTTGAACGCCACCGGGGCCGCCTTCTCGGCGTACATCGCCGACTTCTCGACCGCCTCGGAGCGGACCCGCTCGTTCACGTGGTACCGCATCACGTTCAACGCGGGGTACGCCGCCGGAGTGAGCGCGGGGGGATTCCTCGTGGAACTGTTCGGCTTCACGCGGTCGCTCCTCGTCGCCGCGAGCTTCATCGCGATCGCCACGGTGTTCGTGCTGACGCAGATCCGCCCGTCGCCGTACGACGAGGCCCTGGCCCGGCGCGGGGCGGTCGCGCCGGACGCCCCGTCGGCCCCGGCCCCCAGTCGGAGCCTGCGGGCGAGCCTCGCGATCCTTAGTCGGGACCGGCTCGCCCTCCTGATCGCGACCGGGTTCGCCTTGGTCTTCCTGATCGAAGGGCAATGGAGCGTGATCTTCCCGCTCTTCGTGCACACCAAGCTGGACATCTCCTACTCCTTGCTGGGAATCGGTCTCGCGCTCAACGGGGTGATCGTCGTCGTCGGCCAGGCCCCGACGACCGAAGGGCTCATCGGGCGACGCCATACGACGATCGCGATCCTCGGCGCCGCGCTCTACGTCGGCGCCTTCCTGATGCTCGGCGCCGCGGCGCTGTGGGTCATCGTTCCGAGCGGGATCTTCTTCGCCTCCGTCGTGGTCTTGACCTTCGGCGAGAACGTCTCCGCGATCCCGCAGACCACGCTGCCTTCGAACCTGGCGCCGACGGGCGAGATCGGCGCCTACAACGGGGCCTTCAACACGTTCTACAGCGCGGCGGGCATTTCGGCGGTATTCTTCGGGGGAGCGGTGCTGACGTACATCTCGAACCCCCTGCTCGAGTGGGCCCTGCTGTGCCTACCGGCGATCCCGGCGGTCGCGATCCTCCGCTACGCATCGAGCCGACTGGCGATCGACAAGGATCGGGCCTGAGCCGGACCCGATCCGACGGCCTTCGGAACGTCGACCGACCTACGCCAGATGCATGCGCTCGAGCAGCCGGCGAAACCGCGGATCGGCTCGGACCGCGGCGTACGCCGGATCGAGGCGCCACCCGCGGATCCCCATCCGCCGCGCCTCGAACGCGATGTCGAGCCAGCGGAACGCCCCGTCGAGGTCGCCGAGGAGCGCGTAGACCCCCGCGATCTGGGGATCGGGCCGGACGGGTTCGGGCAACCCTTCGATCGTCCCGACCAGCTCGCGGGCCCGCGCCCCTTCTCCCTTGAGGGCGTGGTACATGGCAGCGGCGGCGACCGACTCGGCCCGCCCCGGGATCAGTTCCTCGACGCGGCGGATGTCCCGGAGGCACTCCTCGAGCTCGCCCCGGGCCTCGTGGAGCGAGAATCGGGCATCGGTGGTGAGCAGGCCCTCGTTCTCGATGCGGGCGAGCTTCCGGATGCACTCCTCGGCTTCATCCAGGCGACGAAGGGAGGTCAGCAGGTTCGCGCGCGAGTGCAGGACGAACGCCGACAACGGGTCGAGCTCCTCCGCGATCGCCAGTTCGCGCAGCGCCTCGTCGATCCGCAACTGGTCGCCGAGCACGCTCGCGTAGCCCAGGTGGGCCCAGGAAAAGCTCGGATTCAGGGCGACGGCGAGCTTGAGTTCCCGTTCGGCGGCGACGTAGTCGTAGTCGACGGCATAGACGTCCGCCATCGCCACGTGTCCCTCGGCGAGGTTCGGGTCGATCTCGAGCGCCCGTGCCGTGTGGGTCCGGCTCGCGGCCTCCCACTCCGCCCGGGGGAGATGGAAGTACATCGTTCCTCGGAGACGGTAGACCTCGGCGAGCCCCGCGTGCGCCGCCGCGTTCCTCTCGTCGAGCTCGATAGCCCGCTCGAAATGGGCCTGCGCATCCCGCAGCTCGGCCTCGGAGAAGCCGTGGAGCGAGTTGCGGCCCTGCAAGTACTCGAGGTACGACTCGGGGCGAGCCGAGGGTCGGTGGTCGAGGGCCTCCGACTCCCGGGCGAGGAGGCGGACCTGGAGGGCTTCCGCGACCTGCTTCGCCATCTCCGCCTGGAGCGCGAAGACGTCGTCGAGCTCCCGGTCGTAGGTGTTCGCCCAGAGGTGTCCCTGCGACCCGACGTCGATCAACTGAGCGGTGATCCGGAGGCGATTGCCCGCCTTCCGAACGCTCCCTTCAAGCACCGAGGCGACCCCGAGCTCTGCCCCGATCTGGGCGACGCCTTTGGTGGTGGACTTGTACGGCGTGACGGACGTGCGGGCGATGACCCGGAGGCCCTTCAGCTGCGACATGACGGTGATGAGCTCCTCGGTGAGCCCGTCCGCGAAGTACTCGTCCTTCGGGTCGGGACTGATGTTCGCGAACGGCAGCACGGCGAGGCCGGAACCGCTCCCGCTCATGGACGTGGGCCGCCGGTCCATCCACGGCAAGATTATCTTGTAGATGTCGACGGCGGACTGAACGCCCTTGAGCGAGGTCGGGCCGAGCTTCTCGAACCGCTCCGGGACCTTGTTCCAGACCTGGTCGCGCACCGCGCTCGTGACGCAGATGCCTCCGCTCTCGGCGGCCGGTTCCACCCGGGCCGCGATGTTGACCGCGTCGCCGAGGATGTCCGCGCCCCGTTGAACGACATCCCCCAGGTGGATCCCGATACGGATCCGGATCGGCGGACCGGACCCGGTCGTCGCCTGTTCGTGGAGCCGCCGCTGGATATCGACAGCACAGCGCGTCGCGTCGAGGGCCGAGCCGAACTCCACAAGGAAACCGTCACCGGTCGACTTGATCTCGTGGCCCTGGTGCGAAGCCACAAGCGGCCGGAGGAGCTGCTGCTGCTCGGCCAGGAGTTGCAGGGTTCGTGACTCGTCCGCTTGGGTCGATGCGGTGTACCCCACCGTGTCCGTGAACATGATGGCCGCGAGCCGTCGGACCTCGCCGCCAGTCGAGGATGCGGACACGGTTGGGGAACGGTCGACCTCCGCGAGTCTGAGCTCACCCCAATCGCCCTTCCCGCCCTTGAGCTTTCTCGGCGGTGCTTCGGCCGCAGCGTTCTCCCGTACGAACGGGGCGGTCGACCGGACCGCGCCGTTCGACCGGAGAGGAGGGCCGTACCGGGGCGGGGAGGGGAGGGGTGGAGGGCCGGGGGCTGTAGGCAGCAGTTATTCGTCGCGCCGACGGACCCATACGGATTTATACGTATAACCCGCATCTACTCCCATCGCCGGGGTCGAGAGTGGGGGATCGAAACATGAGTTCGCGCGTCTCGCAGAGGACCGTATACGTAGTGACAGCCGCGATCGTAGCGTCGATGATCGGGGGATTCGCCCTCGCGTCGATCTCGACCGGCGGAACCAACACGAGCTACCAGGGTTCCCAAACAACGACGGTGACCGCGGTTCCGGGTATCACCTACGTCTCGACCCAACTGATCCAGGTGACGAGCTCGATCGGCCCGTTCACCACGTGCAGCCACGCCGCGCCCTGCAGCGTCACCTCCACCGGAGCCATCGACTGCGCGGGCGGTTTCGTCGGTTCGACGAGCTGCGCGGTCAGCGACTACGCGGAACAGGTCAACCTTACGACCGTCGCGGGCACCGCCTTCGTCGGGACCCTCACGCTGACGGTATACGCGACCGGCACCCCGGTGGGCGGCAGCCTGACGACCGTCGCAGGGATTCCGTTCGACTACACGCAGATCTCGAGTGCGAACTCCCCGACCACGATCTCCATCCTGTTCGACGTCGGTTCGGCCTCGAGCGGTCCGGGCACGGTCCAGACAATCAGCGTTATCGCCACGGACTAGGGTAGACTCCAGAGAGGGGAGGGGCGACCCGCCCCTCCTCTCGAACAGCTGGGGCTATGGGCACCGTCGGGGAAACGTCACGAAGGAACGTCGAGGGCGCGTTCCCCCTTCTCCTGATCGGCGGAGCCCTGCTCGTCTACGCCGTCATCCTCGCGCAGCAGGAGCTGGGTGCGCACAGTTCGCATCTGCCGCTCTACGGACTCGTGGGCGGGGTCGGCGCAGTCATCGCCGGGGCGGGGATCTTCTCCGCCCTTTCGGTAGAACCTGAGACCGCGCTCCCGCGGGTCCCTGAGGCCGTCGCTCCGCTCGCCCGGAGGGGGCGCGGTGCGCCCAACGCAACGTCCCGGGCCTATCGGAAGAACGCCGTTCCGATATGGTGGGAGGGTCCGGAAGGTTCCCCCAGCGCGGCCCCGGTGCCGTCCACGGTCGGAATTGCCCCGCCGGCGCCGCGAGCCGCTTCGATGCGTCCCGGAGGCTCTGTGGCGGTGCCTTCCTTGCCGTCCGGGGCGGACCTCGGCCCGAATCGGAAGTGGAACAACGCCGAGCTGACCGAACTCGTCGCCGAGATCGAGGCGATGGTCCGGGAGCACAACAGCCGCTTCCCGGCGCGCCCGGCTCGGCCCATGCCCAAGGGCGTCCCGGCGTGCTGCGATTGCCACGCGTCGATGGCCGCCGATCCCTCCCCCAGCTGCTGTTCCGACTGTGGACGGGGCCTGTGCGTCGACTGCGCCCTCGCGTCCTCACTCGAGGACGGAGACCTCCGATGCCTCGAGTGCCGCGAACGGGCGTCCACCGACGCCGCCATCGCTTCGTGATCGGACCGCGGTTCGGGGCCTCCCCGATCTCCCCCGGACCCCTCTCCGGTCCTCCGCGAACGTGCCGGGCTCGGTCGGGCGGAAAGGGGGTCGAACGCAGGTCCCGGCGCCGCGATGGTCCGGGGCGAGCGATCCCAGGGGCGGACCCCTCTCCGGGAGGGCGCGACGGCCGAGTGAACAGAGCTTTCGGGCCGCTGCCGTTCGGCCCGGAGGGGCTCCGTGTCGTCCCGATCGGTCCCGAAGCTCGACCTCGAAGGCCGGGAGACGGTCCTCGAGGGCTGGCCCGCAGACCTTTGCGAGGGAGGCGCGGCGCGTGGCGGTCGAGGCTGGTTGGTGCTCACGAGCGATCGCTGCCTTTTCGCGCGAAACGTCGGCCGACTTGCGGGCCGACGGCTCGAGACTCCCCCCGTCTGGCAGAGGCCGCTTGCCACCATCGTGTCCATCGAGCTCCGTACGCTCGACGTGGCGATCGGTTATGGCGACCGCTACCGCGTCCCGGGACTGGAGATCGATGGGATCACTTTCCGCCTGGACCGGGAGGCGCCGGCCGCGGAGATCCTGGAGCGGATCCGGGCCGCCCGAAGTTCGA
>JASHSX010000032.1 GCA_030040865.1 Thermoplasmata archaeon
GACCGGTTCCGCGCCTCACCGCGGTTTCACATCTTCCGGGAAGGGGATCGGGTCAGCGGCACGCCCCAGGTGATGGAGTACGGCCGCGACCGGAGCCTCGGGGGCCGGCCCGACGTGATGGAGAACGTGCTCTGGGAGAACGGGATCCACCTGAAGGGGAAGGACCTCTACTTCTTCCAGGCCATCCACCAGGAATCGATCGTCATTCCCGAGACGGTCGATGCGATCCGCGCGGTCTTGGACCTCTCGCCCGACGCCAAGAGCTCGATCGAGAGGACCGACCACGCGCTCGGCATCCCACATCCTCGAGCCGCCGCGTAGGTCGTCGACCGGTGCGGAGGGAGGACCCTCTCCGGGGTTCCGGAGCTCCCGGGTCGGAGGCCGCGGGCGATCGAGAGAGGGAGGCGGAACGAGGCCCCCCGGGGCCCGGCGGGTCCCGTGGCCGGTCGCGCGTGGGGCAGAGTTGAGGCGGCTCACCCTGCTGAGCGGCGGCCCGACCGGAGCAGCATGCGCCAGAGGATCGTCCCGTGGGTTCGCGGGACGTCGTCTACCCTGAGCTAGGGGAATCCTCGGACCGGCCCCGACTCACTTGTAGGTGGAGTTGTGGACCTTCCCCTCGTCGTCCTTGATCGTGATGCACTCCCCCTCGCACTCGAAGAGGCACGCTTCGCACACGATGCAGTCGGGTCCGTGGATCACGAGGGACTTCTCCCCGCGGAACTGGAACTTCGCTCCGACCGCCGGGTCGTCGACGACGTCCGGGAACTGGTCCCGGGGCTTCAGTTCGAAGACATTCACCGGGCAGACGTCACGGCAGTGGGCGCATCCGGTGCACTTCTCCAGCTCGACGACGACTTCGACCACGTCCTGACCCTCGCCGGGCCAGCAAGCGGGGTAATTTAGAACCTACGTCGGAGTCGTCGGCGCTGTATGCCGCCCCGTCGCACGGCCGACGTGCGGAGCACGCTCTTACGGGGGCGCGGCCGTCCGGTCCTCGTGCCGGCCGCAGCGACCCGTGCTACCGATTCGCCGGCCACCCGACCGAGGCCCAAGCGGACCGCTCCCCGGGCGCGGACCCCGCGGCCGAACTCCGGACGATCGGCATCCAGCACCCGACTGATGCGGGAACTGGGGAGTCCGGACCGCGTGCGGGCCCGACGGGCTGCGCTCGAGCTCGGCGCACGCAAAGCTGCGCGGGCCCGGCTGCCGCTCGAACGCGCGCTTCGCCTTCCGGACCCCCAGATCCGTCTCGCGTCGGCATCCGCGCTCGGAGCGATCGGTCGGCCGGAGAGCCGGCGCGCTCTCGAAGGGCTCCTTTCGGATCCGGATTGGCACGTTCGTGCCCAGGCCGCGTACTCGCTCTCTCGAATTCCGGACTCTCGGTCGGTCCCGCTGCTGAGGGCGCGTATCGAGACCGACGCGAGCGCCCTCGTCCGGAACTCCTCCGCCATCGCCCTCGGTCGGATCGGGGACCCGGTCGCGATCCCCTCGTTGGAACGGGCGCTCGAGGACGAGTCGGACCGGGTCCGTCGCGAGGCGGTGATCGCGATCGAACGGTGCCGGGACCCGGAGGCGCCCGCGAAGGTGCGCCGGTTCCTCGGCGACCCTGCGCGACGCGTCCGCATCGCGGCCACGCTGGTGCTGGGTCTGCGCCGGGACCGCGGCTCGGTCCCGGATCTCCTCCGGTTCCTCGAGACGGCCGACCTCTGGGAGAAACCGGCGCTCCTCGTCGCCCTCGGCCGCATCGGCACGCCGGAGTGCGCCGAGGGACTCGCGCGCGGCGCGGACGATCCCGTCCGCTGGGTGCGGGTCTGCGCGCTCCATGGCCTTTCGGAGATGCGCGCCCCCCGGGCCCCCGCCGTGGCGCTCGCGAAGCTCGAGGACCCTGCGTGGGCCGTGCGCGGCGCGGCCGCGCTCGCGCTGGGACGCACGGGAGGGCCGACCGACGCGCTCGCCGTGGCGCCCCTGATGGGCGACCGGAGCGCCTGGGTGCGGCGTGCGGCGGTCTACGCCGCAGGGCAGCTCGGAGCCCGCGCGCTCGTTCCGGAGATCCGGGCTGCGCTCGCGGATCCGGACCCCGAAGTGCAGCTGGCGGCGATCTGGGCGATCGGTCGGCTCGGGGACGAGGACGACGTGCCGGCGCTCGCGCGGCTCCTCGGAGCGGCACACCCCCGCGCCACCGCCCCACGACGCACGATGGCGGAAGGCGACGGAGCGGTCCGGTTGGTCTCTGACGCCGAAGCACGGCGGTTCGACGCGCTCGTGGAGGCGGTGGCGGGCCTCGCCGCCCGCTCGAACGATCCGGGGGCCCGGGCGGCGCTCCGCGCCGCTCGCGCCCGGCTCTCGCCGTCCGAACTTAAGCGGCCCGCCCGGCTCCCCGCCCCGCTCGGATCCGGCGTCGGGGCACGGACCCTCGGGAGCCTGTTCGGCGACCTCGACGGGGGAGAGTAAGCCTCTATAGCGCAGCGGGCTCGCCCCCCCGGAGCCGACGATGTCCGAAGCATATCGCACGATCGCGGAGCAGCTCACGCACCAACTCGACCTCGACCGTCCCCCCGTGCAGGTCACGTACCTCGAGGAGCCGCCGAAGGGAGTCCCGGAGCACCCGGGCGGCGTGCCGTCCGTCTGCACGTACTTCGCCTACGGCACGCGGTCCCCGTTCTTCGCGGGCCTCGCGAAGCACGAGGACTGCGAGATCGGCGCCTTCGTCCTCGGGATCCCGCCGCAGGGCGACGTCGGGAGCCGGCTCATGGGCACGATCGGCGCGATGCAGAAGGAGGGGTACCTGAATCCCGGCGAGGAGGCGAAGGTCCCGCACAACGAGAAGGCGCCGCGGTACGTCGCCTACGGACCGCTCGGTTCGCTGCCGTTCGCACCGACCGGCGTACTCATGTTCGCCGACCCGCACGGGGCCATGCTCGCCTCGGAGGCCGCGGGGTCGGGGCCGGACACCTGGGCCGTGCCGATGAACGGCCGGCCGATGTGCGCGATCATGCCGATCCTCGCCCAGGGAGCACCGACCGCGCTGTCGCTCGGTTGCACCGGTTCGCGGATCTACACGGACCTGGGCGTCGACAAGATGATCGTCGGCGTGAAGGGCGACCGACTCGCGGCGTTCGCGGAAAAGCTCGACCGGATCGTCCGAGCGAACGAGTTCGTCCGCAAGGAAGACTCCGCGCGCAAGGCCCGCGCCCCGGGCGCCTTCCACGCGAAGGGAAAGTAGTCGACGCGTCGGTCCGTCAGGCGCCGCGACCGACGAGGGCGGACGCCGCCGATCCCGCACTTCCGTCGCCGGCGACGAGCGTGATCGTGGAACCGGCGGGGCAGACGAGCGACGGCGTGGTCCGGGAGTACACGACGGCCCCGGTGTCGCCGTTCACGGTCGCGTTGAACGACGCGCCGATCGACCCGCCGGATGTCCCGAACGGGCAGGTCGTGTAGTTGAGCTCCCATTCGGAACCGCTCGTGTGCCCGAGCACCGAGTAGCCGCCGATCACCGCGTAGACGGCGGTGACGTTCGGGTGCTCCCCGAGGAACGGCGCGGCCGAGGACGCGACGTCCGCGGCGACGGTCGTGCTGTCGAGGACGGTGTCGGGGATCGGGTTCAGGAACGACAGGTACAGCGAGCAGGTCTGTCCGGAGGCGATCGATCCGTAGACGAACGCCGTCCCGTTCAGGACCACGACCGCGAGGATGGTGTTCGTCGCGTTGCGGTAGAGGAAGACCCAGGTTGTGGCGGTCCCTGCAGCGGTGCCGGGTCCGCCCGGTTCGGACGTTACCGTGGAGGGCGCTCCGGGGGCGAGGGTGAAGTTACAACCGGACGAGCCGCTCGACGACGCGTTCTCCGTCGCCGCCGAGAGGGGCAGGACCCCCGAGGCGATCACGAGGGTCCACGCTCCACCGCCGGAGGCATTGGCCGCGCGGTCGGCGATGGGCATGGCCCCGTCGTACGAGAGCGCCCCGCTCGCTCCCGTGGAGGAACCGCCTCCTCCGCCGGACGACGAGAATGCCCCGGTGACCGCGAGCAGGACCACCAGGAAGACCGCCACGAGGATCGCGACGATCACGAGTCCCATCATCGCCCGCTGGCGCGACGGACGGCGTCGAAACGTGGGGCCGGCCGAACCGGAGGCGGAACCGGACGGCGGCGTCCAAGGGGAGATCCCGGGGGGTGACGCGTTGCCGGAGGCCATGCGCGACCCGGTCTAGGTGCGCGACAGATTATCGACCTTTCTGCCGTCGCGCAACCGGGCCTCCTCGCTCCGGATCGTCCGGACGAGGACCACCAGCAGCATCGCCGTCAGGACGACCCCGAGGAGCTCGTACGGCCACCAGATCCCCCGATCGTATCCGAGCGGCCAGAGCACGTACGTCTCGTCCAGGTACGCGATCGCCCCGTACCCGAGCAGCCATGCGGGCGTCGTGCCGCCCAGCAGCAGGACCGGGACGATCCACACGACGAAATGGAACGAGAGGTATTGGGAGAGCAGCATGACCCCCAGGAGCGGGATCGCGCTCGCCGCGACCGCCGAGTAGCCCCGCACGTTCACGAAGACGACCAGCCCCAGCAGGCCGATCCCCTGGACCGCCGCGGACACGAGCGATGGGTGGACCCACCCCGAGACGAGCAGGAGGGCGAACACGTTCAGCGACTCGGCCGGGACGCGCGAGAACTGGCCAAGGTAGACGACCTGGACCGCGTCCCACCCCCAGATCGCATACGCGAGGCCTGCCGAGCCGAGGAACACCCCCAGCACCAGGGTCGCCTGGGCCCACCGGCCGCGCGGGAGCGATGCGGAGGAGCCGAGGAGCGGGAAGACCGCCGGAAACCGGGCCGTGCTCAGGAACGCGGCGACCCCCTTGAGAACGGCCGACCGTCGACGGGCGGCGAGGCCGAGCGCGTAGAGCATCAGCAGAACGGCCACGGGGACGATCGCGTTCTCTACGCCGATGTTCGTCGCGATGTTCGGCAGGTAGAGCACCGAGGTCGCGACGAGGACCGAGACGTAGCGCCGGTCGTCGCCCGAGACCGCCCAGACGAGCGGCACCACCGCCAGCGCGAGGAGCTGCCAGACCAGGTACATCCCGAGGATCGAGCCCGAGGTCGCCCCGAGGGCGTTGAGGACGACCTCGGCGAGGCCGTACGGGATCTGGTCCTGGGTGCCCCCGCAGTAGCTCACGACGAACGGATTCTGCCCGTGGAGCACCGCCTGGCCGGAAGCGAGGATGGCGAACGAGTCCTCGCACTGGAGCGTGGTCACGTTCCAGACGATGTTCGCGGCCGTGATCGCCGCCAGCGGCAGGAGGAGATGCCAGAGGCGCAGCCACGACCAGTCCGTCCGGCCGGTGAGCCGCTCGCGGACGGCGTCGACTCCGGCCCGGACCCGGGGGAACGTCGGCCAGCGGTAGGCGAGGACGAGGAGGCTCAGGAGGAAGCTCGCGAGGAAGACGAGCGGCGACCCCAGATCGCCGACCGACGTCATGCCGTCTCGCCCGAGGCTCTACGCAACCGTCCGACCTCCTCCGACGCGCCGATGGGCGGGCGGGGCACGGGCTCCGGGATAAATGAGGCTCGGCGTTCGGTGGCTCCGCACAGCCGGGAGGGAATGCCCGACCGGCCACGCGAGCATCATGCCAGCATCCGCCGCCTCGCCCACCCGCCGACCGAGCCGAACCTACTCCGTTCGAGCGACGTTCCGGGCCCCGCTCGGCTTCGCGTTCCGGTGGTGCACCGACTATTCGGAGCGCGACCCCGGGCTCCACCGCGGCGACTACGAGCGAAGGGTCGTCGAGCGACGCGCTCGCCGGGTCGTCTTCGAGGACCTGTATCCGCTGCCGCGGGGATGGTCCTGGTCCCGGGGGACCTCCTGGCTCGAGCCGCCCGATCGCTGGCACGCCGAGGAGGTCGGGAACCTTCGTACCTGGTCGATCGACTACCGCCTGATCGCCCTCGCTCCGGACATCACGGAGCTGCGCATCCGGGGGCGGCGCACGCCCACAGCGATCGGGCCCTCGAATCCCCCGCGGTCGGCGCTCGAGCGAGAGATCACCGACATGTGGCGGCAGTTCGGCCGGGCGCTGGAGAAGGATTATCGGCGGCAGCTCCGCCGCCGGGGGACGCGCCGTCGACGGGGCGACGGTTAAGCGCCGCGTCCGACCCCTCCGCCGTCCGCCGAGGTACGGTCCGTACGATACCCGGAGGTACCTGCGGGCCGCCGACGCGCTACAACGGATGGGGGCGGCCCGACGCCCTTCGGGTCGACCAGCACCGCCGACGACCGACCTCCCGACCGACGCCCGCGATTAAGAGGCGGGAGGCCCTCGGGTCGAGGGGGGCCGGCCCGCACGGCGGACCGGACCTCGGAACGCTCCGTGACCGACCCGGCCCGCGACCACGGACTCGATCACTTGGTGGTCCTGATGTTCGAGAACCGATCGTTCGACAATCTGCTCGGTTACCTCTACGACCCGGGGGAGGTCGTCTCCTTCGAGGGCGTCGCCGGTAGGTCGCTGTCGAACCCGCTCCCTCCCGAGATCGACGGCGGCGGGCCGCGTCGGGTGTCGGTCCATCCGGCGGCTTCGATGGACCTGCCCGACCCGAATCCCGGCGAGGAGTTCCCGCACGTCAACACCCAGGTGTTCAACAGGGTAGACCCGCCCGAGAACGCGAACGCTCCGATCGACCGGATGCAGCCGCCGTTCAACGCCCCCTCGGACCCGAACGCGGTCCCGACCATGGACGGTTTCGTGGCAGACTACGTCCGCGAGTACCGACAGCAGCTCGGGCGGCTCCCGACCGTGGAGCAGTGCGCCCAGATCCTGGCCTGCTACCCCCGGGACCGAGTGCCGGTATTGTCGGGGCTCGCCCGCAGCTTCGCGGTCTTCGACCACTGGTTCTGCGAGGTTCCGACGGAGACGTATCCCAACCGCTCGTTCCTGCACGCGGCCTCCTCGTCGGGGTTCGTCCTCAACCATCCCCCCGGGAAGTTCGAGGCCGAGAACGACGCACCGACCGTCTTCGAGAAGCTCGAAGCTGCGAAGCGGACCTGGCGCGTCTACATCGACCCGGCCCAGATCGTGCCCGCGACCGCGCTCATCCACGCGCGACGGCTCGCGCCGTACTTCGCCGACCACTTTTCGACCCTCCTTGACTTCGAGGACGACGCGCGGGCCGGTCGCCTGCCGGAGTACTCCTTCCTAGAACCGAACATGTTCCTCCCGCACTCGGACATGCACCCGCCCGGCGCCGCGCGTTTCCGGGAGCGGATCCACGCGCCCCCTCCCGAGGCGATGGCCCGGGGCGAGCAGCTGCTCGCGCGCGTCTACGACGCGATCCGGACGTCGGCGACCCCGACCGGGTCGAACTGGGCGAACACCCTGCTCCTCGTGCTCTTTGACGAGCACGGGGGGACGTACGACCACGTTCCCCCTCCGCCCGTCCCGCCGCCCGGCGCCACGGAGCGGGGGGAGATGGGCTTCGACTTCGCCCGCTCCGGTCTCCGAGTTCCCGCCGTCGCGGTCTCGCCGTGGATCGACGCCGGCACGGTCGTGACCGCCGAGTTCCGGCACACGTCCGTGATCCGGACGCTTCGGACCCGGTGGGACCTGGGGCCACCGCTCACCGCGCGCGACGCGGTCGCGGCGGACCTTGCGCCGCTCCTGACCCGGTCGACCCCTCGCGCTCCTGAGACGTGGCCGGTCCTCTCGCCGGTGCGGCCGTCGCTCGTCGATCGGGCCGAGGAGATCTTCGACCGCCCGCTCTCCCGCCTCGAGCGCGACCTGCTCGGCGAAGCCCTTTCGCTCGAGGCGACCCGGGCCGGTCGCGCCCCGGCGGCGGACCCAGAGACCGTCGGGCGACGGGAGGCGCTCGGTCACCTCGCCCGGATCCAGACGGCGTACTTCCCCGGTGTCGCCGGGGGACGCCGTACGTGACCCGGCGGAGGCCGTAGGGCGAGGTCGACGCGGTCCGCGATCAGTCGAAGTGGTTCGACACGGCCACGAGGTAGGCGATCAGCAGGACCGCTACTAGGAGTCCGAGCCAAGCGGACGTCGTGAACTCCGCGATCGCGAAGAAGAGCAGGGCGATGATGGCGAGCACGAGCGCCCAGAGCTCCTGATCCCAGAGGCCGAACGCGACCGCGAGGATGATCGCCCCGATGACGAACAGGATGAGCCCGGCGAGCGCCCCGGTCGCACCGAATACGGTGCTGCCCGCGGCGATTCCGAAACCGAAGCCGACCAGCGCGATGAGGAGACCGGCGAGGAGCACGAAGAATCCGAAGATCCCGACCAGGACCGCGATGATCGCGACCCCGAGCGGCAACCGGCCGATCCCGTAGGCCGTCACGCGCTCCGGCGCTCCTTCCGCGATCGACCACGGGCGCGGGACGCTCGTGGCGTTCGCGAGCGGGGCGTGGGGCCGGCCGGGCTCCACCCCGGCCCCGGGACGACGGTCACGGGACGTTCGAATCGCAGACGCGGCTCCCACAGATCCGGCATCGAACGCTCCCTCACCCCGTAGGAACGGTTCGTCGGAGCTCCGCGCCTGGACCCAGGGCATACCACATCAGCAGCCCCGCCGCGACGAGCACGACGAGCCCGAGAGGACCGATGACCCACGCGAAGAGCACGGCCGCGACGACGAACAGGGACGCGCCCACAAGGCTGGTCCGGTCAACGCGGAGCCACCTCGGGGTACTCGAGGTCGCCGGACGGGGGTCGGGCATCTCGAGACACGGCAATCGTACGTCGCACGGGAGCGGGGTCGGCGGAAGCAAGGCTGGTGCGTCTCCCGATCGCATCCCGGATGACGTCTCGGCCTCCATTCTCGGAACCTCCCCTCGTCCCGGAGGCTACTCCGAGTCGGGGTCCGACCGTCGCGACGGGCGAGATCGGCTCGTTCGGCGACGTGGGGGCGATCGACCGTTCGGTCCGGAGTCGCCGTGAGGCGGAGACGACGGCGGATCGGCACGCTCCTCCTCGGAGCTCGCTTCGGCGTTGCCGCCCACTCCTCGGCGGGTAGACGGCGCCGCGAGCTCCTCCGTCGTGGAGGAGGGGCCGACGTCCTCCCACCGCTCCCTCCTCGACCGAGCCTCCGTCGGATCCACCGGCGCATCGACGGCGCGGGGATCGTTTTCCGAGAGCGGGTCCTCCGGCGTTCGTTCCGTCGCCGGGTCGACGCGCGCGTAGGGCGAACGCTCGGGCCGGGACGGATCCCTGCGGGCCGTCGGAATGGCCGCCAGGCGGCGCGACTCCAGGGTCTGGTAGTGGACCAGATTCTGATGGCTCCGCACCGCCGACTCGGTCGGGAAGTGGGCTCCGCAGAGCTCGCAGTCGTTCGTGCTCGAGGGCGTCCCGCCGCTCGCTCGGTGATCGATCGCTTCCATGATGGTCCTCCACGTGAACTTCGGTGACCCGTCCCCGGGCTTCCGAGCCTATCACCGGGAGCCGCGGGATAAACCGCCCGTGAGCGGTGGCCAACTCCGTTACCGAACGGGTAGCTCCCCGGTGGGCCGGAACACGCGCCGGTCCCTGCACGCACGTCGGACCCCGGGGCGGCCTCCGCCATTATATCGCGCGCGTCCGTGCCCGCGTCGGATGCCGAGCCCGCGACCCCGGAAGGAGACGCCGCCCGCACGGTCGGTCCTGGCTCGCCCCTCCGAGGTCCCGTGGAACGAGATCGACCGGTGCTTCCGCGACTTCCGGGAGTCGGCGGTTCGCCTCGTGGAACGGGTGAACGACCTCATGGGGCCGGACTCGGATCGGCGGTCCCCGTCGGCGGCCGACGTGCGTCTGGTGCGTTCGATCTTCGGCAAGTGGTCGATGGAGGTCCTGGTCGCCCTGCACACGTCCCCGTCGGCCGGGTTCGAGGAGCTGCGCCGGGCGCTGCCCGGCATCAGCCCTAGGGTCCTTTCGCTGAAGCTGAAAGGTCTCGAGGAGCACGGGATGGTCCGGCGCGAGATCGTGGACGCCCGCCCGCCCCGGGTGCGGTACCTGCTCACCGACCGCGGCTGGACCGTGGCGTGGCTGTCGGACCCGGTGCTGCTGTTCCTCGAGCAGTCCGGCCGTCGCGAGCGCGGCGGGCCCCCGGGAACCAACGCTGTTCCCGTGCCCTCCCCGTAGGCTGTGGCCGGGCCCGATCGGTGGGCCTCTCCCGCCGATTTCCGGCTCGGACGCGAGGTACGACCTATCCGAACGGGAACGGGTGGTCTAATACGCCGGGGAGGGGTCGCGTCGTGTGGGAGGCGACCACGGCCGCGCGTCGGCCGGAGTCTCGTCCGTTGTGCCGACCATGACGAACGAGGCCCCCGACGACTCCGAGCAGGAGTACTCGTCGGTCCTCTCGAGCATCCTGGACGCGTCGACCGAGTACTCGATCACCGCGGTCCAGCTCGACGGAACGTTCGTCCTCTGGAACGAGGGCGCCCGCCGGATCTACGGCTACACGACCGCGGAAGCGATGGGCCGCAACATCCGGATGCTGTATCCGGCCGAAGCGGTGGCCGCGGGGCGGGTGGACGAGATCCTCTCGAAAGCGCTCCACCACGGACACTGGGAGGGGGTGAGCCCCCGCGTCCGGAAGAACGGGGAGAAGTTCCCGGCGCGTACCGTCTTCTCCGTCCGCCGCGACGCGCGCGGTCGCCCGATCGGCTACCTCAGCATCTCGAAGGACATCTCGGAGGAGGACCGCCTCCAGCAGCGGCTCCGCGACTCCGAGGCGTACAACCGCGAGATCATCGAGTCGGCGAGCGACGGCCTCCTCATCACGGACCTGGAGGGACGGATCACGGGCGTGAACAAGGAGATGGAGAGCCTGAGCGGGACCTCCCGGGAGGACCTGCTCGGGACCCGCTGGCAGGAGCTCATCGCCCCGCCGCTCGCCGCGGCCGACGTCATCGAGCGGGTGCTCGCCGACGGCCGCGTGAAGGATTACGAGCTCCAGCTCCGCCTCCCCGGAGGGAGTTTCCTCGACATCTCGTGCAACGCGAGCGTCCTCCTCGAGGGGAAGGAGCGGGCGACCGGCATCATCGCCGCCGTGCGCGACATCGCCGAGTCGAAGCGGCTCCGCGACCAGCTCGAAGCGCGGAACCGCGAGCTCGAGATCCAGAACCAGCGGGTGCAGGAGGCCAACCGGCTGAAGAGCGAGTTCCTCGCGAGCGTCTCCCACGAACTTCGGACGCCGCTCAACAGCATCATCGGGTTCTCCGACTTCCTCCTCACCGACGTCGACGGCGTGCTCACGGCGCACCAGCGCGAGTACCTCACGGACATCCTGAACAGCGGGAACCACCTCCTCTCGTTGATCAACGACGTCCTTGATCTGGCGAAGATCGAGTCGGGGAAGCTCGACCTGCGCCCGGTCTCGTTCCCGCTCCCCGACGCGATCGACGAGGTCGGTTCGTTGATGAAGCCGCAGCTGCTCGAGCACGAGCTCGAGCTGCGCGTCGAGATCGCCCCGGCGATCGACCGGGTCGTGCTCGACGTCGTTCGGTTCAAGCAGATCCTCGTGAACCTCCTCTCGAACGCGATCAAGTTCACGCCGAAGGGCGGATCGGTCACGCTCGCCGTCGCCCCGGTGGGCGAGACGCGGTTCGTCGTCAGCGTCCACGATACCGGGATCGGGATCCCCGCGAAGGACCTGCGGAGGATCTTCCGGGAGTTCGAACAGCTCGACAGCGGCACGACCCGACGATTCTCCGGCACGGGTCTCGGCCTACCGGTGACCCAGCGGCTCGTCGACCTCATGGGCGGATCGATCAGCGTCGAGAGCGAGGTCGGCGCCGGGTCGACGTTCGAGGTACGGCTCCCGTGGGTCCGCCCGGCCGCCACGGTCCCCGCCGCCGAAGGAGAGGAGGTTCGGGCCTGAATGGCGCGCGTCCTGATCGTCGAGGACAACCCCCAGAACCTCAAGCTCGCGACGGTGATCCTCGAGGGGGCGGGTCACTCGGTGACCCCGGCCGCGGACGCCTTCGAGGCCGAGCGCGCGATCGCGGAGAGGGTCCCGGAGCTGATCGTCCTCGACATGGCCCTCCCGGTCAAGGACGGCTACACCTTCGCCCGAGAGCTTCGGGCCCGACCGGCGACCCAGCGACTTCCGATCCTGGCGGTCTCGGCGTTCGCCATGCCCGGCGATGCCGAGCGCGCCCGCGCGGCCGGGTGCGATGACTACCTCACGAAGCCGATCCGGCGGACCGTCCTCCTCGATCACGTCCGATCGATCCTCGCACGGACCGCTCCGGCGGAGCCGTTCCGGCCCCGTGCTCCGAGCGCCGCGGGCCGGGGCGGCGAAACCGACGGGCCGGTGGCGGAGTCCTCGACCTCCGAGGGACCGGCATGACGCGACGGGGAGCGGGCCCCGCGGCCCGTGCGGGCCGAATCCTCGTGGTCGAGGACTCTCCGTCCGCCCGGCGCCTCATCCAGGACGTCCTGCTCCGTCTGGGCGCCGAACTTCCGAACCTCCGCGTCGCCGGTTCGGTCGTCGAGGCGCTGACCCTGTTCACGCAGTGGCGTCCGAACGTCGTCTTCCTCGACATCGAGCTTCGGAACGCCCCGGCGGGCGGTCTCGGGACCGTCGGTCCCCGGCCCTCGCCGCAGGACCCAAAGAACGGCGCGGAGCTGGCGTTGCTGTTCCTCGGCCGGAACCCCGGGGTCCGGGTGATCCTCTGCTCGGCGACGGACCCTTCGGACCCCCGGGTCGCAGATCTCGTGGCGCAGGGAAAGGTCGAGTTCATCGTGAAGCCGCTCCTCGCAGCTCGCGTGGAAGAGGTCCTCGGCCGGGACCCCACGAAGTCGTCCGACCACCCCGGGTGAACGCGCCCGAACTCGGACCGGAGGCGGACCCCCGAACGGACGGCCTCTCGGGATGGGCCCCGCCCGGGAGGGCGGGGCCCCGCGGCGTCCCCGGTGGGGGAACCGGAGCGCCGCTAGGTGGAAGCGGGATCGCGGCGGACGATCGCCCGGGGGTTCCGGAGCGCGCGGCCGACCGAGCGTGGCACGTCGTCCGCGAGCCGTTCCGCGCCCCGGGCCATCGTCGGTGACGCGTTCACGCGCCCGCGGGGACCCGGCGCCTCCGCCTCGCGCTTGCCGCGCACGGCCGGGGGTCGGGGAACCCGGCGCCCGGCCCCTTCGCCGACGACCGTCGCCCCGCCGCTCGGACTCCGCATCGGAACGGTTCCTCCCCGTGCGTCGCACGACCGGATTCGGGCGATATAAGGGCCGGAACACGGCGGTGGAGCTTGGGGTAGCTCCTCGCCGTACGGATACGGCGGCCGACCGCCGACGCCCGGGGGCGCGGAAAGGCCCTCGAATTCGTTGCCGGTCGGATAGGTCGTCCGCGACTTTTCACGGAGGGATTAACCCTCGGAAGCCCCTCGTTCGCCCGGGCACCCGGGTGAACTATGATCGGTTGGATCCTCCTGATCGCGGCGGCCGTCGTCGTACTCATTCTGCTGGGATACATCGTGGTCTGACCCCCGGCCGCGCTTGCACCGGGTCGGACCGGCCGCACGATCGAGGGCGAGCGCGTGTACGCTCTGTCGCTTCCGGGGACTTCGGTCCGGTCACCGGATCGCCGGGACCCCGGCTCCGGGTGCACGGACCGCCACGCGACGCCCCAACGAGAGCTGGGCGTCGACCACGGCGGCGAGCAGCAGGAAGAACGCGACGCACAGGTAGGCGAGGAGCCCGTCGACCGTTGCGACGAAGGAGGGAACGACCAGGGATCGGCTCGCGATCGCGCCGAGGACCACCCCGAGTTGGCTCGCAAGGACGGCCCCGATGAGCGCGCTCACTCCGACGGCCCACCCGATGGCCCCGACGACGAGGGCCCGGCCCACCCGCGAGGTGAGGCCGGAGATCAGGTACCCGTACGTGACGAAAGTACCGAAGACGACCGTGGCCGTGAGCCCGCCGAACAGGGCCGCGGCCCACGCCGACGTTCCGAGGCCCGGTTGCTCGAGGAGGAGCGCCACGAGGGCGACCGCCCCCAGCCCGCAGCCAACGCTGGCGCCGAAGACCTCGGCGGCCGTGCGCGCCCGCGCGCGCTCGATCGTGTCCCACTCGCTGCGCCCGATCCCGACGACCGCGAGCCCGAGCACGGCCAGCAGGAGCGGGAAGGCGAACAGGAGGCTGGCGCCCGGAGTGACGGCCCCGGGCGTGAGCAGCGAGTAGAGCTCGGCCCCGCCTTCGAGGGCGAAGCCGACGGCCAGCACCGCGAGCGCGAACCGTACCCGGCCGGCCGCGGTGGACATCGTCGATCCTCTCCGTATCGAGAAGCCTCGAGTATCATACCCGTCCGTTGCCGGTCGGTTACCCCACCGCAGCTCACGCGGCGTCGAGCCCACCGCGTCGCGTCGGGGAGACGATCGTGAGCGCTCCGTTCGGCATCCTCGACTGGCTCACCCTGTCGCTCGCCGTTGCGTGGACGATCGGGGGGGCGATCCTCGTGCTCGTCGGGTGGCTCACACTCCCCCGACGCAAGGACGAGGACGAGGCGTCCCGCGGCCGACCCGGCTCGGCGGGTCTCCGGGCGATGGGGGGCGCGATCGTGGCCGCCGGAGTGACGATCCTCGGGGCGTACACCGCGCTCCGGGGGCACGGCTGGGCGATCGACGGCTGGGGCAGCTTCGTCAGCGCGGTCCACCTCGTGATCGCGGCCCTGTTCTCCGCGGCCGTGCGCCACCTCGTGACCCTGGTGACGACCGACCTCGTCGTGGGCACGCTCTTCCTCGGGTACACGATCGTCACGGCGCTCCTCGGGTTGCGCGTGGCGTCGCTGTGGCTGCTGCGCACCGTCGGGTCGGATCGGGCGTTCGCGCTCGTGAACACGACGGCCCTCGCCGTCGTCGCGGCCCTCGGGGCGTTCGCCGGATGGCTCAGCACGTCGTCGCGCTGGCGGGTCTCGGGCGTACTCACGTACCTCGGCCTCGACCTGGTCGCGCTCGGCCTCGTCGGATTCTCGCTCCTCGTCGTCGAGACGTCACGGGGCGTTGTCGCGCAGGGGCTCGGGGTCTGGCTCGTGGGGCTCGAGCTGTTCGGCCTCTCGCTGTTCCTGGCCTACCAGTTCTACACCCTCGAGTACATCGCGGGTCGCCGGGCCGACGGCATCGACGCGCCGACCGACATCGACCCTGCTTGGAAGCCGTTCGTCCTCGTCCAGGTGGCGTCGTACAACGAGCCCCCGGCCATCGTCCGCCAGAGCCTCGCCGCGATCCGCCGCCTCCGGTACCCGCCGGACCGCTACGCGATCCAGCTCGTCGACGATTCCACCGATCCCCGGATCGTCGACCAGCTGGCCCGGTTGTGCGCCGACTCCGGGGTCCGCTTCGTCCACCGTGCCCACCGTCGTGGGTTCAAGGGCGGCGCCCTCAACGACGCGCTGACGGCGTTCTTCCCGCTGCCCGACCTCGTCGCGATCGTCGACGCGGACTACGTCGTCGACCCCGAGTTCCTGATCCGCGGAGTCCAGCCGTTCCGGAACCCGAGCGTCGGGTTCGTCCAGACGCCCCAGGCGTACCGCAACGCCCCGCCCGGGTCGTTCGCCCGCTGGTACGCGCTCGCGGACGCATACTTCTACCAGGTCGTGCAGCCCGTCCGAGCCCGGGTCCAGTCGCTGATCTTCTGCGGGACGATGGGACTCGTCCGCCAGAGCGCCCTCCGCAATTCGGGCGGTTGGTCCGAGGAGTGCGTCACGGAGGACGCCGAGCTCTCGCTGCGGATGCTGGCGGAGGGCTGGCGCGGGATCTACCTCACGACGCCGCTCGGGTGGGGGCTCGCTCCCGAACAGATGAGCGCCGTCCGATCCCAGCATCGGCGGTGGGCGTTCGGGGGACTCCAGATGCTGAGGATCGACCGCGACGCGCTCGGCGACCCCGTGCTCACCGCCCGTCAGCGCCGCGACTTCCGGATGAGCGGCTGGTTCTGGCTCGACGGCCTCTTCCTCACCACGTTGAGCGCGACCCTGGCGACGCTCGTCGTCGCGACGTGGTTCGGCGTGACGCTGCCGATCCAGTCGCTGGCAGCCGTGGCGATCCTCGCCTCGGCGCCGCTCCTATTGATGCTCGACGGGATCCTCAAGATCCGCATCGCGATGCGGGCCGAGACCCCGGTCTCGTACCGCGACGTTCTCGGCATCATGGGGTTCTGGTACGCGATCAAGATCAACGACCTGCGCGCCGCACTGCGCGGCTGGAGCGGGGCGAAGCTGTCCTTCGTCCGGACCCCCAAGGAGTCGGGGACACGGTCGAGGGCCGGCGCGGACCTCCGGGCAGCGGTCCGCGACTCGAAGCTCGAGACCGCGGTCGCGGGGATCCTCTTCGCGATCGCGGGGATCACAGCGTACCGCTGGGGGATCTGGGCGGGGGCCCGAGTCACGGTCCCCGACGTGTTCCTTCTGGGCTGGCTCGCCTTCTACGGGCTCGTCTTCCTCTGCGCGCCGATGTTCGACTACTATTCGCGACGCGCGATCGGCCGGACGGACACGGCGCCGACCGCGCGAAGGGCCGCCACCACCGGTCGGCCGGCTCCGTAGGTCGACCGGGCGTCCGGCCGCCGGCTCCGTTCGCCGGCTAGCGTTTCCGGCGCAGCAGGCCCGCGGACCGCCGACCTTCCGTCCGGCGCCCCGCCGGGGCGGTGGTGGAACCGGCGACGACCGTGTGGGACGCGAGAGCGACGGTCACGGAGTCGGCCGGTTGCGAGGGCGACGCACCGGTTCCGACCTGATAGAAGTCGAACCGAAGCTGCTTCGCGTCGACGGCCACGCGGAGGTAGCCGTACGTACGGTCGTCGTGTCGTTCCAACACGAGTCGGGTCGCGGGCACCGCCGGTTGGGGGTCGAGGTAACTCACGTCGGCCCCGTCCGCGGGTTCGGGCGCCGCCGCCCCGCCCTGCGCCCGCACGAGCGAACTCACGTCGTGTCCTCCTCCACCGCAGACGAGGAACGGGACCTGGTAGCCGCTCGAGCCGAATCGGATCGACCGCGTGAACCGCTGGTAGTTGTGGGCGTGGCCCGAGAGGAACGCATGCGGATACACCCCCGCGGCGGCGCAGATCCGGTCGATCTGGGCGAGGACGGCCGGGCTCCCTTGGTGGATCCCGCCCGCCCCCGGTGCGCCCGCCGGAGGCTCGTAGCAGAACGGAGGGTGATGCACCGCCAGGAGCAGCGCGCCCGAGAAGCCGTCCGACGTGACCCGGCGCAGCTGCGCGGTCAGGAAGTCGAGCTGGTAGTCCGGGATCGCGGCCCACTTACCGTCCTCGCTCGAGATGACCCCGGGGTCCTCGAGGGCGTTGCTGAACAGCCCGACGATCCGGACGAACGGCGCGTCGAGCGTGAAATACACCCCGGGCTGCGTCATCGCGGTCCGGTGGAGGGAGCCTGCCTCCGGGGTCACGATCGGTTCGGTCGCGCAGAAGTTCCGCTGGAACGTGACGAGCGGCGCCTGGGCGCTCGGCGTCCCCGGGACGACGAACGAGTCGTGATTCCCCGGGATCGCGAAGATCGGCGCCGGGTAGTCGCGGTACGGCTCGTAGAACTGGTCGTAGTAGTACTGGGCCTCGCCGAAGTCGTAGACGAGATCGCCGAGCAGGTACAGGAACTGGGGTCGTTCGGCGGGGGCCGAGGTACGGATGTCGTTCGTGATCCGGTCGGAGACGCGGAGCTCCCCCGGGTACTTCGCCGCCGTCGACGCGCCGATGTCCCCCACCATGTGGAAGACGATGCGACCCGCGCGTGCCACCGCGGCGGTCTCTTCCGGGCCGTGGGGCCCCAGGGCGGTCGAAAGCTCGTAGAGGTCGGCCGCTGTCCCCCGCGCGGCGGGGAACGGGACCACGTCCTCGTAGAGCAGGCCCTGGATCCGCTTGTACAGCTCGGCGTCCGACGGGTGCGGGACCCGGAACCGGGTGGGGTCGGGGGTCGGGCGCCCCTGGCTAAAGGTCGGTTCGTCGAACAGCGGTTGTGGGAGTCGGTAGGCGGCGTTGCGCGGCATCGTTCGGTTCCTGCCTCGCGGCCGTCGGTAGTTCCGCGGCGGTCGTAAGTACCTTTGCCGCGGTCGGGATCACGGCTCGACCCGTCCTCCGATCATCAGCGTCCACTTCGCGCGTAGCGCGTCGCGCCGCGGGCGGTACACCCGGTCGTAGAACCCGCGGCTGTACTCGATCGACGCCGCGTCGGCGGCCGCGACGATCTCGGTCGCTTCCTTCCACGCGCGCTCGAAGTTCTCGCGGGGGCCGAACCTCGCGATGATCTGCCGCTCGAACTCCTTCTCCGTCTGGGTCTCGTCGCCGATCGTGAAGTAGACGGTCGAGCGCGTGCGATCGCGGTAGGCGAAGTCCTGGCCGACCCGGTACGGCTCTCGGGTCCCCTCGGGACGCGGGGCGCCGGCTTCGCCGGAGCTACCGGGGCTCTCCTGGAATCCCCGCTTCGCCGCGGCGAAGAAGATCGCCCGGTTGAGACCCCAGGAGTACGCCGACGGCTCGGGAAGCCCGAGTCTCTCGGCCCGGGCCGCCTGGAGGATCGCCATCACGATGAAACGAGAGATCGCCCGCGGCGGCTTCGGGGCGACCGGGCCCGCGGGGGCAGCGCGCTTCCGTCCCCGGGTTCGCGGTGGGCCCGGGTCCGACCCCGGCTCGGGCAAGGCTCCGCTCCCGCCTAGATATCGGAGTCGATCGGCGTCCGGTCCGGCGCCTCGTTCTGCGCGAACGCCTGCATCGCCTCTCGGCGTTTCGCCGCCTTCGCCGCAGCGCTCATCCGGACCCGCATCGAGAGCGACCAGTGGTGTCCGTACGGATCGACCAGCTGCCCGTACCGTTCGCCCCAGAACTGATCCTCGAGCGGCATCGTGATCTTGGCGCCGGCCGCCACCGCCCGGTTCCACAGTTTCTCCACGTCGGTCGCGTAGACGTGCAACGTGACGGTGGTCGCACCCACCGTCGAGGGTGCGGCCCGATCGGATCCTTCGAACACGTCGGAGAGCATCACGATGGAGTTCCCGATCCTGAGGCGGCCGTGCACGAGCTTCCCGGCAGGCGTCACCTCCCGCTGGAGCTCTCGGGCGCCGAAGGCGTTCTTGTAGAATTCCATGGCCGCGGGCCCGTCGACCACCGCGAGGTACGGCGTCACCGTGCCGAACCCCCGGGGGATCGGAAGGCCCCGGGGCTCCCCGGCCTTCACGCGCGGCGCCCGCTTTGTCGGCTTCGCCATCGGGATCCCCGCGGCGCCGAGACGGGCCGCGTACATAACGGACGGCGCGGGCCCAGGGGGTCCCGGCCTCGAGGAAGGGGTTGGACCTCGGGAGGCCGCCTCCCGCCCATCGTCGCGGGGAGGTCGCCGACCCTACGCGCTCACGACGCTCGATGCCGCCCGCCGGGCGGGCTCCAGGACGAAGAGGATGCCCGCCAGGAAGACGAACAGCGAGCCGATCAGCGCGAGGAGGCTCGCGTCGATCCCGACGACGGCCCAGCCGATGACCGCGATCACGATCAACAGGATGCCGCTCGCCATCGGTCGACCGCTCCAGTCGTGGCGGCCGATCCAGGCGAAGAACCCGGCGAGGCCCCCGACGACCAGCAGCACGATCGCCGCCGACACCGCGCCGAGCGCCCCGAGGGGGTGTCCCAGCGCGAGATCCGCGGCGCCGGTGACCAGACCCACGAGCCCGCCGAGGGCGATCAAGCCCGCCCCGAGCAGCCCGAAGCCGTACCCCAGCCGCTGTTCGGTCCATTCTGCCATGCTTTTTACTCACCTCCCCAGAAATCGCTCCGCAGCGCCATCCCGGCGGGGACTCCGCCGTGCGCCTACGGGCATGGTCGGGACGCCCTCCCGGGGTAATTCAAACCGCGTTCACGGGGTAATCGGGCGGATAGGTGCGCACCGACCTCCCCCCGTGGGCTCCGGACCCCCGTAAATACGGCCGGCCCCTGACGGAAGGCGGAGAACGATGGCATGACCGATTCCCTGGACGACGTGCTTCGGGAGACGAAACGCGCCGCGAAGGACCTCGCGGTGGCCAGCGCGAAGCTGTCGAGGCGAGTGCTCACGAAGGCCGAGACCGCGGCGAAGGACCCGTCGCGCGCCGCCCGCCGGGTCGGGAACCGGGTCGCGAAGGAACTCGAGGCCGCGTCGAAGGAGATCGACCGGATCCTGAAGGACCTCTGACGGCCCGCCGGGCCGCTAGACCCCGAAGAACCGCTTCGCGCCCTCGAGGATCTCGCCGAAGTTGAGGCCCAGAAGCCCGAGCGCGAACGCTCCGACCAGAACGAGCCCTACGCCGAGGATCAGGTCGAGGACGACCCCGCCGCGTCGATGCGCGTGCCACCGATGCGCCCGCATGGGCCGATCCGCCGACCCAGGACCGCACTCCTAGTTGTACTCGACGCTCGAGTCGACACCGGACCTCCGGGACCGGGAACCGGCCGTAGCCGACCTATCCAAGAGCATAGCCGGAGGACGAAACCTCAAAACCCGCTCCCCGGCCTCCGTACCCCAACGCAACGGGAGGAGGGAGAACGATGGCAGAGGAATGTCCGGACTGCGGCGCCTCGTTCGCGTCGGCGGCCGAGCTCGTCACCCACGTGAAGGCGAAGCACCACGGAGGGGACGCGAAAGCGAGCCTGGAGATGAACCCAGAAGCGACGACCCCGGGGCTGGTCTGCGCGCTGTGCGGGGCCCGGTTCTCGAGCCGGGAGGCCCTCGCCCAGCACAACCTGAGGCCGCACTACCGGGGGAACCGACCGACCGCGCCTGCGCCAGCATACGCATAAGGGGGACCCCGGTCTCTGTACGGGCAGGGTCCCCGCTCGGGGGACCGCTGCGCCATGAGCGGAGACCGGGCGCCGTCGGACGAGCCGACCTTCGATCCCCCGACCGAGAAGGGGCCGTCGCCGCGGGCGCTGGGAGGGAACGGTACGAGCGCCATCGCCGCCGCATCCTCGGCCCCCCCGGGGGCCCACGGGCTTGCGCTCGTCGGACGGCCCCGCTCCCGGGGTCGCGATCGCGCCGGCGCCCGGAACGTCTCGTTCCCCGAGCTGTACGATCTCGGCCTCGTGGGTAACCTCCACACGGCCGCGCTCGTCGCGAACGACGGATCGGTCGACTGGGCGTGCTTTCCGCGGTTCGCCTCCCCCAGCGTTTTCGGCCGACTGCTCGACCTGGCGCGGGGCGGCACGTTCCGGATCGCCCCCGAGCATCCAAGTCGTTCCGAGCAGCATTACCGCCCATCCACGGCGGTCCTCGAGACGGTCTTCGCGCCCGACTCGACACGGCGCCTTTCGATCGTGGACTTCATGCCGGTGCTGCCGCCCCCGGTGGGCGAGCGCGCCCCGATGCTCGTGCGGGTCGTCGAGGCGTTCGGAGGTCCGGTGGCCGTCCGCGCGGTGATCGACCCTCGCTTCGACTACGGGCGGCGCCTCCCCACCTGGGAGCTCCGGGGCACGGAGTGGGTCGCCCGGAGCGGAGAGGACCGTCTGGGCTGCGTGGCCGGCTGGCCGCTCACGGTCGGCGACGAGGGCCTCACGGGCGCGGTGACGCTCCGCGACGGGGAGCGCGTCGCCTTCGAGGTCTACTGGGGCGAGGAACGCCCCGCGGCGGCCGCCCCGCTCGAGCTCCTCCAGCAGACGGAGCGGTTCTGGACCGCGTGGGTCCACAGCCCGGCGAGCCCGATCCATCTGCTCGCGGGCCGATGGCATCCGTGGGTCGAGCGGTCCGAGATCACGCTCAAGCTGCTCTCGCACGCCGACACGGGCGCGTTCGTCGCGGCGCCCACCACGTCGTTGCCGGAGTGGCCGGGCGGACAGCGGAACTGGGACTACCGGTACGTGTGGATCCGGGACGCGGCGTTCGCGGCCCAGAGCCTCCTGCTGATGGGGCACGTCTACGAAGCGCGGTCGTTCCTGGGCTGGGTGCTCGCGATCCTCCGCGGGACCCCCGACGGCGAGGGCCTGAAGGTCCTCTACCGCGCGCACCCGGACGCCGAGCTGGTGGAGCAGGAGCTCGACCACCTGACCGGCTACCGCCACTCCCGGCCGGTCCGGATCGGGAACGCGGCCGCCGAGCAGTTCCAGCTGGACATCTACGGGGAGCTCCTCGACGCCGCGCTGCTCCTCTCGGAGATCGACCGGGAGGCGCTCGCGGAGGCGTGGCCCGACCTGGAGCGCCTCGCCGAGGACGTCGTCCGTCGCTGGCGCGACCCCGACCAGGGGATCTGGGAGGTGCGGGGTCCGCCGCTGCATTACGTCCACTCGAAGGTGATGGCGTGGGTTGCTCTCGACCGCGCGATCCGACTGGGGCGGTCCTTCGGACGGGCGAACCGCGTCGCCCGATGGGAGGCGGAGGCCGGGACCATCCAGGCGCTCGTGCTCGACCGCGGCTACGACCCGCGCCGAGAGACGTTCGTGCAGGCGTTCGATCGGCCGGCGGTCGACGCGGCGAACCTGCGGATCCCGCTCGTCGGCTTCCTCTCGCCGGACGACCCGCGGGTCGCCGGCACCATCCTTCGGGTCGAAAGCGAGCTCGGGGACGGACCGTTCGTCTACCGGTACCGGAACGACGACGGCTTCTCCGACCCCGAAGGGGCGTTCCTGCCGTGTTCGTTCTGGTTGACCGAGTGCCTGGCCCGCGCGGGGGAGCGACGTCGCGCGCGGCAGAACTTCGATCGCTTGCTGAGGGCCTCGGGTCCCCTCCGCTTGTTCTCGGAGGAGTACGACCCCCGACGGTCGATCCCGCTCGGCAACTACCCCCAGGCACTCACGCACATCGCGATGCTCCGAGCGGCCCTCGCCCTCGGCCTGTCGAACGTCGCCGCCTCGGTCCTGCAGAGTTCGCCGTGGCTCCTCCACGCCATCCCGCAGCGTCGCGCGAGTGCGTCGCCCCCACCCGAGATGCCCCCCCGGGGGCGTTCCGAGCGGTAACCCCTCCCGACGGAGGGTCCAAGAACCCCGTCCCGCTCCCGGGAGCGGGGAAGGGTTGGCCTCGTTGTTCCGCTCGCCGCACTTCACGATCGAACGGATCCACTCCGGCGTCTGGGTCGCGATCGCACGACCGGACGGTCACGGATTGTGCAACTCGGGGATCGTCGACCTCGGCGGGCAGACCGTGGTGTTCGACTCCATGCTCACCCCCGAGGCCGGCGCGGCCTTGAGGACCGCGGCCCGGCGCGCGACCGGCCGGAGCCCCGACTGGGTCGTCAACAGCCACTGGCACGGGGACCACATCTGGGGGAACTCCGCACTTCGTGCGCCGCACGTCGTCTCGACGCGGACGGTCCGACGCGTCATCGAGCGGAGGAGCCGCGAACAGTGGCGGGAGTGCCGGCGCGTGTTCCCGAAGGAGCTCCGAGAGCTCGACCGCGAAGGCTCCCCGGTGGCGGCTGCGGACCGGCGACGATTGCGGGGCTGGTTCGAGGGAGTGCTCGCCGGCCCGAGGGTCGTCCCGGTCGTGCCGCCGGACGTCACCTTCGAGGAGAGGCTCGTGATCACGGGATCGCGACGCTCGATCGAGCTCGTCTCCCATGGGGGTGGCCACTCCCCGAGCGACGTCTTCGCGCATCTTCCCGACGAGCGGACGATCTTCGCCGGGGATCTCGCGATGGTGGGACTGCATCCGTCGGTCGGCGACGGGTGGCCGGACCGCTGGATCGGCATCCTCGCCCGGATGGAGGAGCTCGGGGCGGATCGCGTGCTGCCCGGTCACGGACCCGTCGGCGATCGGAGGACCCTCGCGGCCGTGCGGGGATATCTGACGGACCTGGTCGCTCTCGCCTCGAAAGCCGTGCGTGACGGGCGATCGGCCGCGGAGGCAGCCGGGGTTCCGATCCCCGAGCGGTATCGGGATTGGCAGTTCTCGTTCATGTTCGGGGAGAACGTCGCCCGCGCGTACCGGCTCGCCCGCCGCTCCCGCCGAAGGAGCCCCCGCTAATCGGCCGTCTTCCCGCGACGGCGTCCGTTCTCCGTGGAGGCGGCGCGAGCCCGACATTTGAAGTCGTCCGGTCGCTCGCCCCGAGGGTGCGTCGACGCGCCCCGGGACTCCGAAGCTCGCCGCTGCGCACGCCTCGGCTCGTTCTGACCCCGGCGCGGCGGTCGGACGCTCCGGACCTCGAACGGCTGTTCCACGACCGTCGGGTGAACCGATTCCTCCCGCCGGCCCGCCGTCGCGAGTCCGGTGCGGAGTCCGTGCGACGGGCCCAGCGCAACGCGCGGCTCGGGCTGGCGATCCGGTTCACCGTGCGCGCCCGCTCGGACGGCCGGTTCGTGGGCCAGGTCACCGTCTTTGGCGTGAACCCGGACGACCGGCGTGCCGAGATCGGCTACGCGTTCGCGGCGACCGAGTGGGGACACGGGTACGCGCCGGAGGCGGCGTCGCGGGCGATCGAGTGGGCGTTCACGACCCTGGGGCTCCACCGGCTCGACGCGGTCGTCGTCGCCGGCAACGACCGATCGATCCGCGTCCTCCGCCGCCTCGGTTTCCGCCGGGAGGGAGTCCGCCGGGAGGCCGCGGTGGACGGCCCTGCGTTCGTCGACCTGCTCGAGTACGGCCGGCTCGCCTCCGACCCCGGGCCCCGCGCGCGGCGTTCGCCGGGGCGCGCGATCGGCCGACGTACACGACCGAAGCGCGCTCGCGACCCACCGAGCGCCGCACGATGAGCCGGATTCCTCGGGTCTCGGCCCCGCCGAACTTCCGGGTCGACCGGGCGCGACCGAAAGGATCGCACGCACTCCTCACCGTGTTCCCCGGGCTCGACCGACTCCCGGGCTTCCGCTCGCTGCCGACCTCCTCGGCCCGACAGCGTTCGATGGCACGCTCGACCCGGGTCCAGGTCGTCCCGGGCCCGGTGTTCATGTACGTCGCACCGCACGCCATCCCCGAGATCCTCCGTCGCGGCGGGTTCACGCCGTTCACGGCGCCGGGCGACTGCATCGTCGTCGGCCTGGGCCACCTCCGTCGCAGCGCGCGAATGATCCTCTACATGGACATCCTGCACGAGCTCTGCCACGTGATCCAGCGGGCCGCCGGACGGGACCTCTGGCAGGAGGGATACCGGTATGCGGACCGCCCGACCGAGATCGAGGCATACCGGTTCGTGATCGCGCTGGCCCGAGAACGCAGAGCGACCGACGCGTTCTTGCGCGAGTATCTCCACGTCGGCTGGATGACCCCGAAGGAACACCGCCTGTTGCTGCGGAACGTCGGCGTGGCACCCCGGTGAGATCATCGGGAGGCTTCGACGGTCCCGCGCCGTGCCCCCAGACGGACGCCCGTCCTCCACCAGCGGCGGGCCCCCAATCGGCAAGAACTCCCAGACGTTCCTTCGGGAGGATGGCTGAGACCTCCCCGACGGCGGGCCGCCGCTCGTGCCCCGACTGCGGGGGCCCCCTCGGCGAGCCGGTCAGCGGGGACGTCCATTGCTACGTGGAGTGCGTGGCCTGCGGCCGACGGTACGAGCTCGACGACCCACGGCTCGTTCTCTAGGCGTGTCTTCGCCCGGCGGGGGCCTCGCAGGGCCCCGGTCCAACGGCCGACTCGGCCCGGCGGCCCCCCGGCAGGGAGAGGCAGCCTTATGCCCCGAATCGGTTTCCCGGGGCCGATGGCCGGCATCGCGACCCTGCGCGCGAACTCGAATGCGACGATCGACGCGACGATCACGGCGATATCGCCGGCCCGGGACGTAACTACCTCCCGGGGACCGTCCCG
>JASHSX010000033.1 GCA_030040865.1 Thermoplasmata archaeon
TGACCGGTCCAGCCCCGGATTGCGGATTCGGGCCCCGGAGGACAGGACCCCGGATCACGTCCGCGTCGGTCATCGCGGTGGCGATGTTCGTGGTGCTTTCGGCTCTGTTCGGCCTCACGGTCGGCTTGGGCCGGGGTTCTCCCCTCGCAGCCGGAACCTTCTCGTCGGACTCCGGGACGAGCTACCCACCCGTGGCCTGGGGACAGAGCATGGCGTACGACACCGCGGAAGGCTACGTCCTGATGCTCCACCATACCTGGACGTACCTGAACGGAGCGTGGACCGAGCTCGACCCCTCCCCGGAGCCGTCGGTGGGCTCGTGGTACTGCCTCGCCTACGACCCGGCCGCCGGCGACACCCTGCTCTTCGGCGGCGGGGCCGGGGGCGGGTTCATGAACGGAATCGGATTCGCGGGACATCCGCTCAACGCCACCTGGACGTACGCGTCGGGGGAGTGGACGAACGTCACGTCCGAGGTCGGGCCCATGCCGGCCCTGAAGTACCCGGCCTGTGCCTACGATCCGCAGTTCGACGGGGGTGCGGTCATCGTCTTCGGGGGAGCCAACTCCTCGTACTACGACTCCTCCGCCAGTAGCTGGCTCATGAACGACACCGATCAGACCTACGCGTACGTGCCGGGTTCGACTCCCGGTTCGTTCGGGTGGGTCCACCTTCACCCGACCGTCTCTCCCTCCGCCCGCTTCGGCGCGGGCATGGCGTACGACTCGAGTTCGGGCCAACTCATCCTCTACGGAGGCGCACAGGACGGGACCTCGACGGCGAACGGCTCCTGCACGCCCGCGGTCTGTCCTCACCTGCACGACACCTGGACCTTCGCGGGAGATCTCGGTTCGAACTCCTGGTCGGCCGTAGCCTCCGGGTCGAACCCGCCGGGCTCGGTCTTCACGGACATGGCCTACGACGCGGCGGACGGGTACGTGATCGATTTCGGCGGACAGGACAATGGCTACAAGTCCGCCAACGCGACGCTCAACGAGACCTGGGAGTTCGACGGCACCTCCTGGCAGAACCTGACCCCCTCCCTCGACCTCTCGCCCCCGACCCGATTCGGCGCGGCGATGACGTACGACCCGGCCACCGAGGGCGTGCTCATGTTCAGCGGCCTCAGCGGGACGCTCACGGGCTCCTCCCTTCGCGACGACTTCTGGGATTTTTCCGACGGGCGATGGATCTCGCTCGGCGGCCCTCCCAACTCCGTGAAGGTCCACGAGGTCGGCCTCGCGTCGGGCACTCCGTGGAGCGTCGCCGTCGACGGCACCATCTTCTCGTCGGACACGAGCACCGTTCGTTTCGCCGAGCCGGACGGCACCTACGACTACACGGTCAACGTGACCGGCAGCGGCAACCTCACCGGATCGTTCGTGGCCGACGACGCTGTCGTCAACGTCGACCTCACGTTCCATCGAGTGACGTTCTTGGAGTCGGGCCTTGCGTCGGGGACCCGATGGTCGGTCACCACGAACGCGGTGACCCAGTCCGCCTCGGGGAACAAGATCTACTTCTATCTCGCGAACGGCTCGTACGAGTACCGCGTCGGGCTCGTGCCGGGAGAGCACGCGAAGGATTCCGGCGCGATCTCGGTCGACGGTGCGGCGCTCACCGTCAAGGTGGCGTTCTCCAAGACGACGTACGAGGTCAAGTTCACGGAGAGCGGGCTCGCGAAGGGAACGACCTGGAGCGTGACCCTCGCCGGAGCGGTCGAGAGCGGCACGGCGAGCAGGCTCGCTTTCAAGGGGATCGCGAACGGCTCGTACGCCTACACGATCGGTTCCGTGGCCGGTTATGCGCTCACCGGCTCCTCGTCCGGGACGGTCGATGTCTCCGGAGGTGGGTCGGGGACGGTGGCCGTGACGGTGTCCACGACGTGGACCGCCGCGTAGACCGGGTCGGGGGCCGGGCTCTCGGGAAACGGCGCCGGGCCGCACTCGGTGTTCGGCGAGGGGCGACCTTCCCGACCGGCTCGCGGTAGGAATTGCGTTCTTCGGGAGTCCGGTCGTCGATGCTTCGGTCGCCCCGCTAACGTCCGACCGTGTTGGGAAGGCCGGGAGAGGTCTGAGACCCACGGGGGGCCGTGGAAGAGCCGGTCGCGGCCTCCCGGACTCCGTCGATCCGCGCCTTCCGTTTCCAGTGGCTCGATACCTTAATCCCTCGAATTTCGGAGCCCCCGCCAGTTCCCGCAACTCCGGGCTCGGGAACGTTCGGACGCATGGCTCCTCCGGTCACGGTCGAGACGGTCGCGCGCCACTCCCATCGGTACGTGCTGCCGCTCGCCGGGGCCGCGGCCGTCGCCCTGGGGGCTCTCAGCCTCTTCGTCGAGAGGGCCGAAGTGGCCCGCTACCTTCCGTTCGCGCTGCTCGGAGTCGGGGTGGCGGCGCTCATTGCGGCCTTCGCCGCCGTTCCCGGCCACCGAGTCCGGGTCGAGAGCGGCCTCCGGTCCGCCGGCCACGACGGTCTCGCGATCGCGGGGAACCGGATCGAGGGGGCCCGATTGGCGACGCACGGTCCCATCGACCTCCCGCATCCGCACGCTCCCGTGAGCGGTCTTGGGCGGACGGCCGTCTCGGTGGTCGCTCACCTCGGAGACGACCTCTGGGGTCGGTGGGCGACACCGGCGGCCTCGCCGCTCGGGGCCGCGCTCGTGGGGCCGGTGCCCGAGACCGCGTACACTCCGCCGCGGCCCGACGCGATCTCGCCGTTTCCCGAGAAGGACGCGGACGCCGTGTTCCTCACCGACCACGGCCTCCGCCCGGCTTCGCCGCTCGTCGACGGCACCCGACCGATGCCCGTGGCGCCGACGGGCCGTGGCGTTCCGGTCGTCGTCCCGTCCGGACCGCTCTCTCCGTCGCGAGGGGTCGGCCCGACCGCGTACTCCGACGAGGAGCTCGACCGCCTCTTCCCGCCCGATGGAGAGGGAATCCTCGCCGACTCTGCGGTGGCCGAGCTGGACTCGATCGCCGCGGAGGTCCGATCACGGATCGATCGGGCGGAGTCGAGGGAGGCGTCCGCTCCGTCCCGGGAGTCACCCACTTCGGTCGCCCCACTACCGGTCCGGACCACGAAGCCGGACGCAGCGGCGGAAGCGGAACATCCCGGGGCTTCGTGGAACGACTTCCCCGACGACCCGTCGATCGGAGAAGCCCCGTCGATCTCGGGCGGCGCGATGGGCACGGTGCGTTCGTTGGACCTGCTCGATCACCCCGGATACCTCGACGCGACGGAGCCGGCCCTCCCCCGTCTCGGTCGGATCCCCGACGCCCGGGCCGTCGCCCGGGCGCGCGCGGGGGCACCCCGGGTGCGGCCGGTGGCCCGTCACTGCGGGGACTGCGAGCGGACCCTGGTCGACTTTCACGCGTGGGCTCCGTGCCCGGAGTGTCGGGAGCCGATGTGCCGACTGTGCCTCAGCGTGTCGCTTCTCAACGGTGCGCTCGGCTCCTGCCGACACTGTCGGGGCCTCACGACCGATTCTGCAAGCTGAGCCGCGCCGGTCGATCCGGGGAAGCGTAATCCTCTCCGGCCGCTGGTCGGCGGCGTATGGGAGCCCCGCAGGACCGACGTCGAACCCCCGGTCGGGTCCCGGTGCCGTACTCTCGTAAGAACCGCGCCATGTGGGACCGTACGGCAGCCGCCTACGAGCGGCGCCACGCCAGCGTGCTCCGCCGTGACGGGGGGGCCGCCTGGGGCACGTTCCGGATCTCCGAACGGCGGCTCCGGCTCCTCGGCGACGTGCGGGGGAAAGACGTGCTCGAACTCGGATGCGGCTCGGCAGGGTGGTCGATCGCGCTCTCCCGCGCCGGCGCGCGGCCCGTCGGGATGGATTTCTCGCCCGTGCGCCTCGCCCAGGCGAGCGAACGGATGCGCGCCGCCCGGGTCCGCTTCCCGCTCGTGGAAGCGCGGGCCGAGGCGATCCCGTTCTCGGACGACCGGTTCGACATCGTACTTTCCGATTACGGGGCGACGACCTTTACGGATCCGTACCGGACGGTGCCGGAGGCCGCGCGGGTACTCCGCCCCGGAGGACGGTTCGTCTTCGCGCACATGAGCCCGCTGCGATCGCTGACCCAGGACGCGAGGAACGATCATCAGACCCGCCGGCTGATGCGGGATTACTTCGGACTCCACGAGCTCCGGGATCGGTACAGCGTCGAATTCCAGCTCCCGTACGGAGAATGGATCGGACTGTTCGGCCGGTGCGGGCTGTCGGTCGAGTCGCTGCTCGAGCCCGTCGCACCGCGAACGTGGCGGACCTCCTACTTCTCGGCCCGCGACCAGGATTGGGGCCGACACTGGCCGATCGAATCGATCTGGCAGCTGCGGAAGTCGGCCCCGTCGCTGGGCCGTTCCGGCCGAAACGGGGGGCAGCGACCTCGCCCGGCCACGCGCTCGAGAAGGGGGGGCCGACCGTGAGCTACGAGCTGACGGCGATCTGCGACGGATGCGGGGCGCGCGCTGCCGTTCGCGTGAGCGCCCTCCGCGGGAAGTTCGCCCGGCCGCTTCCGGACGGATGGACCCATGTCCATCGGGGCGGTGTGCCCGGAGCGACGACTCCCGAGGTCGGCATCGCGTGTTCGCGGGCGTGCCTCGTGAAGGCCCGACGGCTACTCCGATCGAGCCCTGCCGGTGGGAGCCCCCGGCCGCCGGGCGCCGGCGTCCGCCGCAGCGACCCGCGGTAGCGGCGGCTCCGGTTCAAATCGGAGGAGGTCCTCCCCTCCGGGAGGTTCCCATGGTTCAGCGAGTGACCGAGGTCGTCGGAACGCACCCCCAGAGCTTTGCGAAGGCCGCCGAGAACGCCGTGACCATCGCCTCGAAGACCGTTCGCGGGATCAAGTGGTTCCGCGTGACGGAGTTCGAGGGCTCGGTGACAGGCGAGAAAGTAACGGAGTACCGCGCGCTCGTCCGGATCTACTTTGACTACGAGGAGAAGGGCCACGCGTAGTTCCCGTCCGGTATCCCGCGGGAGCTCCCTCGCGTCCCGGTTGGCGTGGCGCCGCACGTACGACGCGACCGCGTACGAGCGGCTGCCGTGGTTCCGGCCCGGTCCGAGCGACCCGGTGAGGGCCTCGGTCCGGGAGCGGTTCTGGCCGCGCGGAAGCCCCGTGATCGACATCGGCTGCGGCGCCGGGTCGAACGTCCTCTACCTCGCCCGCTCGGGGTACCGCGCACACGGCATCGACCTGTCGCCCGGTGCGGTGCGCGCGGCGCGCGACCGCGCGCGGAAGGCCGGGCTGACGATCTCCGTGCGCGAGGGGGACGCCCTGGCGATCCCGTTCCCGACCGGGCGTTTCTCCGGGGCGATGGACAACGGCTGCTTCCACACCCTCCCGATCGGTCGTCGCGCCGAGTACGCGCGGGAGGTCGCCCGCGTGGTGCGGCCGGGCGGCGGCTACCTCCTTTCGTGGGTGGCCCGGGAGTACACGCGACCGTTCGGTCCTCCGCACCGACCGTCGCTCGAGGAGATCGCCGACGTTTTCGAGCCCCGGTTCCACTTCGAGCGGGTCGCCGCACAACCGCTGTCGGCGCGTCACCACCTGCCCACCTATGCGGCGTGGATGACCCGCCGGCGGACGCCGCAGCCGCCGCGCCGCTGAACCTCCGAGGCTAGTCGCCTTCCGGCTCGGTCGGAGGCGGAGCGGCCGGTTCGGCGAGGTACCTCGGAGTCGCGCCCCGGAGCACGGACGGGATGAGCGAGAGGAGCGCGAGGGCCCCGGAGATGTAGAAGATCAGGTGGATCGACTGGAGGAAGCCGGAGCCGACGCTCACGGGGACGCCCGCCGCCGATCCGCCGGTCAGGATCGCGTCGATCGCGCTCCGGGGCATGACGCTCGACATGACGACGAGCGTGACGCCGAGGCTGATCGTCGACCCGCTGTTGAGGAACGTCGTCCCGACGCCGGAGGCGACCCCGCGTCGGCTCGGCGGAACGGCATTCATCATCGCGGCCCGGTTCGGGGATGCGAACATCCCCATGCCGGCGCCGACGAGGACGAGCGGGGCCGCGAGCTGCAGGAACGAGTCGTCGGGCCCGATCGTCGTGAGCCAGAGGAACCCCGAGGCGGTGACGACCAGCCCCCCTAGGATGAACCACCGGGGCCCGTACTTGTCCGAGAGCCATCCGCTCACGGGTCCGAACGTCGCCAGCGAGGCCGACGTCGGGATGAGGAAGAGGCCCGCGGTGAAGGGACTTAAGAAACGCGGGGGTCCCTGCAGGTAGAAGACGAGGATGAAGGTGAAGGCGCCTCTCGCGAGGGCGTTCATGAGCGTCGCCGTCGCGGTCGTCGCGAACTGACGATTCCGGAACAGCGACAGGTCGAGCATCGGCGAGGGGACCCTCGCCTCGATCGCCACGAAGACCACGAGGAGGGCGATGCCGAGGACGCCGAGGGCGATCGCCGCGGTCCCGCCGATGTCCCCGAGCGCCCCGAGGGTCACCCC
>JASHSX010000034.1 GCA_030040865.1 Thermoplasmata archaeon
GGACGGACGACTTTTCTACCCGGTCCGGGTCCCGACGTCGATGCCGGCCGCGAGCGCGGGGGATCCCCCGGGCTTCGTTGTGTGGATCGAGGGACTGCCGTGCTCGGGCAAGTCCACGCTCGCCCGGACCGTCTCGGAACGGTTGCGCGCCGCGGGCCGCCGGGTCCAGATCCTCGACGGGGACGAGGTACGCCGGATGTTCTCGCCCGAACTCGGGTTCTCGAGGAAGGACCGCGAGGTCCACGCGCGCCGGGTGAGCTACGTCGCGCGGATGCTCGCCGACCAGGGGGCGGCCGTGCTCGTCGCGATGATTACGCCGTACGAGACCTCCCGCCAGGCGGCTCGGGCCGAGGTGCCCGAGCGGTTCATCGAGGTGTGGTTGAAGTGCTCGGTCGAGGTCTGCCGTCAGCGCGACACGAAGGGCCTCTACGCCAAGGCGGCCCGGGGCGATCTGCGCAAGATGACCGGGATGGACGATCCGTTCGAGGAGCCGCTGAACCCCGACCTGCTCGTCGACACCGAGCGGCTCACCGTCGTGCAGTCGACGGACCGGATCCTCCAGTTCCTCGCGCAACGCGGGCTCGTCGCGGCGGCTGCCTAGACCCCGGCCCGGGGACGCTAGCCAAAGCGCCCGTTCACGTAGTTCTCGGTCAACTTCTCCGCGGGCGCCTTGAAGACCTGCTCCGTCGACCCGAACTCCACGAGCTTCCCGAGGTAGAAGAACGCGGTGTGGTCGGCGACGCGGGTCGCCTGCGCCAGGTTGTGGGTCACGATCACCAGCGTGTACTCGTCGCGGAGCTTGGCGAGGAGCGCCTCCACCTTCGCGGTGGCGATCGGGTCGAGCGCCGAGCACGGCTCGTCGAGCAGGAGGACCTCGGGCCGCACGGCGAGCGCCCGGGCGATGCACAGCCGCTGCTGCTGACCGCCCGAGAGGCTGCTCGGCGGCGCGTCGAGCTTGTCCTCGACCTCCTCCCAGAGGGCGGCGTCGCGCAGTGCGTCCACGACGCCCTCGTCGAGCTCCTCGGCCCGACGGACCCCGAGCAGGCGAAGCCCGGCGGCGACGTTCTCGAAGATCGAGAGGTTCGGGAACGGCGTCGGCTTCTGGAAGACCATCCCGACCCGGCAGCGCACGAGCACCGGATCGAGCCGCGCGAGGTCGTCGCCGTCGAGCCGGATCTCGCCCGCGGTCCGGGCCCCCGGCACTTCCTCGTGGAGACGGTTGAGGCAGCGCAGGAACGTCGATTTGCCGCACCCCGACGGCCCGATGATCGCGGTCGTCGCCCGGTCGGGGAGCTCCAGCGAGATCGCATAGAGCACTTGCTGCGCCCCGTACCACGCGTCGAGGTTCGACACCGCTAGCTTGGAGGCCACGCCATCACACCGAACCCGGTGTCCTATCGGCTCGTAGGACCAAACGGGCGGCGAGACTCACCGCGGCCATAATAAGCAACAGTACGAGCGCGGCGCCCCAGGCATCGATCGTCCAGTTCGGCGCGGACGCGATGGTGAGATTGTCGTAGATGAGCGGCCCGAGCGAGGCGATGGGGGACCGCAGGCTCGTGAACCAGTAGCTGCTCGTTCCGGCGGTGAAGACGAGCGCGGCGGTCTCCCCGCCGGCGCGGCCCAGGGCGAGGAAGTTCGCCGTGAGGATCGCGCTCTTCGAGTTCCCGAGGACGACCCTCAGCGTGACGCGGTGCCGCGGGAACCCCAGGGCGAGCGCCGCCTCCCGGACCTCGACCGAGACCGTCCGCAGCGCGGCCTCCGTCGCCCGAGCGATGATCGGGATCATGAGCAGCGAGAGCGCGGCCGCGCCCGAGAGCGCGCTCCGGGCGTCGAGCGGATCGACGCGCAGGAAGAGCACGAAGACGAACACCCCGAGCAGGAGCGACGGCACCCCGACCATGACGTCGACCAGCACTCCGAGGAGTTGGCTCGTCCGACGTCGGGCGTACTCGGAGAGGTAGATTCCGGTGAGGAGCCCGACCGGGACCGCGACCACCGAGGCGAGCGCGATCAGGATCAACGTCCCCTGGAGCGCCGGCCCGATCCCCCCGAGCGGGCAGTGCGTGCTCGCGTTCGTCTCCAGGCAGTACGGCGGCGGCGTCGAGGTGTAGAACGACGGGGTCACGACCGCGGCACCCCCCTGCTGGACCGCCGTGCCGATCAGGCTGGCGAGCGGGTAGACCGCGGCCGCCGTCGCCCCGACGACGAGGACCAAGGCGATGAGGTAGACGACGCGCCTACGCCGGACCGCCCGCGGGCGCCCCGCCTCGACTCGGGACCACCAGAGCGGCCGGTCGAGCGGGTCCCGGAGGTTCGTCCCGACGGGGTCCGGTGCCGGGACGCCGCGACGGCGCCGTCGCGAGAACCATCCACCGCGCCCGGTTTCCCGCTGCGCCCTCCGGATGAGGAGGCGAGCAAGGAGGTTGATCGCGAACGACATCGCGAAGAGGACCAGCCCCAGCTCGATGAGCTCGCTCTGCTGGAGGCCGAACGCTCCGCCGAACTCGTTGACGAGGATGCTCGGGATCGTGCCGCCCTGCGAGAACAACGAGGTCGGGAGCTGGTAGATGTTCCCGATGACGAGCGCGACGGCGATCGTCTCCCCGATGGCGCGCCCCAGCCCGAGCATGATCGCCCCGAGGATCCCGGGCGCGGCCGGGCGGAGGACCGACAGCCGGGTCGCGTCCCACCGCGTGCCGCCGAGGCACAGGGCGGCTTCGCGCGGCGCGCGGGGAACGCCGAGGAGGGCCTCGCGGCTCAACGCGGAGATGGTCGGCACGATCATGATCGCGAGGATCAGGCTCGCCGTCAGGTAGTCCTCGCCGAGGGGAAGTCCGGAGAACGGGCCGGTCCCTCCCGTCAGGTGGGCGAGCGCCGGCTCGCCGGTCCGCGCCATCCACGGAGAGACGACCACGAGGGCCCAGAACCCGTAGACCACGGACGGGATCGCCGCGCCGAGGTCGACCATCCACGCCAGGGGCGTTCGGAGCCACCGCGGCGCCAGTTCCGCCGCGAAGATCGCGACCCCGAGCGAGATCGGGACTGCGATCAGCAGGGCGAGGGCGCTCGTGAGCAACGTACCGACGATGACCGGTACCGCGCTGAACGCGGGGTCCGTGAAGAAACCGAGTCCCCATCGGTCGATCGAGGGGATCGACTCGAGCAGGAGGAGCCCCGCCAGCGCGACGACCAGCGCGACGACGATCGCGGCCGCCGCCAGCGTTCCCGCCCGGAACGCGCCGCCGAGCCGCCGGAGCCGGGCGACGCGGCGGCCGAGGGCGGGGCCCCCGGCCGTCACGCGGCCCGCCTCAACACGCCGCGATCGCCGAGCCCTGGTACTCCATCGTGCCGAGGGCGTTCAGGTCCTGCGTGACGATGTTCGCGGGCGGGTTCACGTAGTCGACGGAGGCCGAGTCGCCCTGGCCCGTCGTGAGCACGTAGTTGAGCCATTGAACCAGGATCTGCGCGTGCTGCAGCGACGAGGTGTAGCCGAGCGAGGTGTCCACGAGCACCACGAAGTACGAAAGCGTGGCGAGCGGGTAGTCAAAGCTGCCCGGCGAGTTGACCCAGCTCACGTTCGCCCAGCTGCCGGTCGCCGGAGGGATCGGCTGTCCCGAGAGGTTCGCGATCGCCCCGTTGGTCGCCGCCAGCGTCGGCTGGACGTAGTGCCCGGCGGTGTTGAGGACGCCCGCGGTCGCCAGCTTGTCGTTGATGGCGTCGGGCAGGTCGAGGTAGCCGATCGAGTAGGAGGTCGCGGCCACCGTCTTCCCGAGCGCCGAATTCCCCTTCTCGGCGAGCTGGTGCGGCGTGGTCGGCCACGGGGTCGGAAGGACCGTCGTGCCGACCGTCTTCTCCCAGGTCGCGTTGTAGATCGAGAGCAGGTTCGTGAGCACGTACGTCGTGCCGGCCTGATCCGACCGGTGGACCGAGACGATCGGGTCGCTCGGCAGGCCGTGGTTGTTGGCCGCGAGCACGGTCGAGTTCCAGTTCGAGATCGTCCCCAGGTAGATGCCGGCCAGCTCCGGAACGGTCAGATTCAGGACCCCCGAGAAGCCGGGGATGTTGTAGACGATGGCCACCGGGCCGCCCGTGACGGGCAGGGTGAGGATCGGACCGGGCATCGCGGAGACGTCCGAGGCGTTGAGGGGCTCGTCGGTCGCCGCGAAATCGACCTGCTTCTCGGCCAACGCCGTGATGCCGGCCCCCGCGCCGCTCGCGGTGTAATCGATCGTGTTCCCGGTCGCGGTGGAGTAGCCCGAGGTCCAGACGCTCATGACCGCATTGAGGAAGCTCGCGCCGGCGCCCTGGATCGTCACGCCGCTCGCGCACGTGGTCGACGCCGTCGTCTTCTTCTCCAGACCGTACCAGCTCGTACCGAAGCCGACCCCGACCAGGATGAGAACGATGACGACGACCCCGACGACGACCCAGATCCCCCGACCGCGCTTCCGGCGAACCACCGGAGTGGCGCTGGAGGGGGCCTTCGTGGGGTCGATCTCGTCGGCCGGCTCGGCCGGCGCGCCGCTCATGGGCGGACCTCGGCCGGCGGCGCGCCCCGTCCCGACGGGTCAGAGGCGGCGGATGCGTTGTGCGGGACCGATGCTTCGATCACGGCCCGCCCTGGTCGGTGCGCCATATAAACCGGTGGATTGTCCCATTAGTCCGATACTTTATCGGGGCCGGCGCCGGTGGCCCGGCGTGCGCCGAGCCCCGACGATCCGGATCCACGCGAGCGAGCGGCGCCAACTGCGCGGCCTCGTCGACGCTCCGTCGACCCCCGCGAAGCTCCGCCTCCGGGCCCGGGTCGTTCTCCGAGCCGCGAGCGGCGTCCCGAACGTCCGCATCGCCCGGGAGGTCGGGACCGACCCCGCGACGGTCGCGCGCTGGAGACGGCGGTTCCTCCTGCACGGGACCCCTGGGATCCTTCGAGATGCCCCCCGTCCCGGCCGGCCGCCGTCCATCCCCGACGCTCGCGTCGAGCGGGTCCTCCGTTCGACGATCGGGACCACGGAGTCCCGGGCCCGGCCCTGGTCCACCCGCAGCCTGGCCCGGGAGACGGGGGTCAGCAAGTCCACCGTCCAGCGGATCTGGAAGGCCCGCGGCGTCCAGCCCCAGAAGACCGCGGAACGGCCGCGGGCGGCCGGCGGGATGGAGTTCCTCGACCGTGTCACCGACATGGTCGGCCTCTACCTCGACCCACCGGAGCGCGCCATCGCGTTCGCCACGGACGAACGAGCCGTGGCCGCTCGGGCGTCGCCCGTGGACCTCGGGGAGCTCGCCCGTCTCCGGCGCAGAAGCCACGGGGTCCGCCTCCGCGCCTTCCTGCAGCTCGTGGAGCGCGAGACCCCTCCGGTGCTGGACATCCACCTGCTGCTCGACAGCCGCTTGGCCCCCACCCCACCCATCCTGGAGCGCTGGCTGTCGCAGCGTCCTCGCTTCCACCTCCACTACCTGCCGTCGGACCGGGCGGGACTCACCCTGATCGATCGACTCGTCGTCGGGTTCTCCCGACGCCGGGCGCGGACGGGGGAATCCCCGAGCGCCCAACGCCTCCGTCAGGCGCTCCGGGACCACCTCAAGGCGGCCCACGGCGTCCCGAGTCCGTTTGTGTGGACCTCGACGGCTCAGGATGTCCGGAGCATGTACCGGCGGGGCAAGGGCGGCAATCCGTACTGAATTAATGGGACACGCGCTGCTGCGGACCGACCTCGCCGAACGGATCCCCGCCCCGCGGGATCCGCGTTCCCCCCTCGGCGACCGGCGCCGACGGGGCATCGCTCGGCCGATCGGCCCGGGGGGGGGCCGCGTCCCGCGGTCCGCCTCCCGAGCTCGGGCGGCCCGTACCTCACTTCGCATCGATTTTTGGACACCCCGTCAGCTCGGGTGGGGCCTTCCGAGGAAGGGGGTCGACTCGAGACGTCGAGAGGCGGTCGCAGTACCGGGAGCTCGAAGGACGGGTCGAACGCTGTCGAGGGGGCCCCGGTCCGGCCGCCGGGCGTCTATCCTACCGACCAGTAGTGGTGCAGCGCGGTGTTCCCGGTGATCTTCCCGAGCGCGACCGCATGGTCGAGCACGAGGTGAGCGAAGAACCGGCCGTGCTCGTCGCTTCCGGGCGGGTCGTGGGCGAAGAAGAACCCGTCGCGCTTGAGGTCCTCCCAGAACAGCTCGGGGGTGAGGGGGTGGTCCTGGGTTCCGTCCTTGGCACACCGGACGGCACAGTCGAGGGCGCGTCCGATCGGGTCCGTGGACTCCGGGTGGCGCAGCTGCATCGCGTACGCCGACAGCGGACGCTGTATTTAGGGAGCGGAGGCCGCCGCGCGGGACGAAGAGGATCTACGGGAGGGCGAGCGGCGGGGTCGTTCCGGAGTAGGCCGCCTGACCGACGACCACGAAGTCCAATCCCAGGCCGGTCGAGCCCGCGCCGGAAAAGTCGACCACGATAGAGTCGAGCCCGGCCAACAGGCTGGAGGCACTGGTCACGCCCGTATAGGTCGCGAAACCCCCCGACATGGACACGGGGTCTCCCGCGGCGACGGTCGCACTGGCCGCGACCACCGCTCCCGTCGCATTGACGACCGAGAAGCCGCACGAGGTACCCGAACCCGTGCCGGTCCCATCCGAGCCGCAGTCCCATACGGCGCCCGACGCCGTGGTGACCTCGAAGAGGACGCTCCCGAACGTGACCGCCGACTCCTCGATCGTCAACGTCTCGACGAGGTCGCCGGCCGCGAGGCAACCGCCTCCGGCGGAGGGGCAGCTCCCCACGATGGGATTGCCGACCGCGAACGCGCTCGCGATCGGAGTCGAGGACGAGACGCCGCACGAGTGCAGGTTGGTCTCGGCCGTCTCGATCGTCCCGTTGGTCGCGAACACCTCGGCCGTGAAGACGCCCAGCTCGGAATCGGAGGAACAGGGGGACTCGAACTCGACGAACCAGAACGGCGCCGGGCGGCCGATCGCACCGCCGTCCCCGGGCTTGGGGTCCAGGACGTACGTGGCGTTGGCGCGCGGGTAGTCGGCGACGAAGGCGGCCCCGGCCGCGGTGGAGGTCGCCGCGGTCGCGGCGGCGGTGCTGTCGATGAGCCCGGCCGGGAGCGGGGCTCCGACCGCGTCGACGTTGCAGCCGGGGCCCGAGAGCACCCCGACCTCTCCGGCGACCCCGCCCGTGACGAACACGAACAGCAATGTCTCCGCGACCGCCGTCGAATAGTAGGCGAGGAGCCAACCTGTGGCCTCGCCGTTCGAGTAGGTACCGTTGAACCCCGGAAAGGAGATGTCGGTCACGGTCCCGCCGTGCAGCGGGCAGGAGGCGTTGCCGAACGTCGAGCTCGCCGACTCCGACGAGCCTAGGATCGAGTTCATGCCCTCGGCGATCCCGACGACCCACGGCCCTCCAGAGATCGTACCCACGAGCGGGGCGGCCGTGGTCGCCGCGGTCTGTTCCGAGACCGTAGCGACCGACGGCGGCGAGCTGGACGGGTGGAGTCCCGGCACGAGCCCGCCCAGGAGCACGGCGAGGACGACCACGACCACGACCGCGCCGGCGGCGAGGATCCCGAGCTTCCGACGAGACGGGCCCGTGGGCCGGGTCGGAGCCGGGGGACCGGGGGAGTACGGATCCGACGGGCGGACCGGCGGGGCGACGGACGGCTCGGACGCCGGAGTCGACATCGGGCCGGACCCGGTCGTGCCCGAGGTCGGACGCCGAGATAGCCTCACCGACCGTGGGCGGACCGCTCCGGGACCTGCCTCCCGAGGGCCCGACCGATCGCGCCGCGCGCGTACGAGCCCCGGCCCCAAATACTTCCGTTCACTCGTCCCCGGTCCGATGGCCACGCGGGAGGTTGCCCGGGAGTTCGACGAGATCTCGGGCGAGTACGACGCCACGCGCGAGCCGCTCGATCTCGCCACCGTCACCCGCCTTTACGAAGCGCTTCGGGACCAGGGCGTGCACGACCTGCTCGAGGTCGGCGTGGGCACCGGACGCATCGCACGGCCTCTCACCGACCAGGGACTGACCGTCACGGGGGTCGACGCGTCCCCCGGCATGCTCCGCCGGGCTCGGGCCAAGGGCCTCGACCGACTCGTGCGGGGCAACGCCTACCGTCTCCCGTTCGACGGCCGACCGTTCGACGGAGCCCTGTTCGTCCACGTCCTCCACCTCCTGGACGAACCCAGGTCCGCGCTGCGGGAGGCGCGGCGCGTGAGCCGTACCGGGGTGTACGCCCTCCTGCACCCGCCCGGAACGGGCGAACGGAGGGACCGGAACGTCCCCCCGTGGAACGCTCGCGGGATCGTCTACCGGATCCTCGCGGAGAAAGGATACGAGGTGCCTCGGACCGGCGAGGGTCCCCCACGGCGCGAGCGGGTCCTCCTGGGGGAGATGCCGCCCGATCGCCTCGAGGTGGTGGGGGACCGGGAGGTCACCGAACCGATCGACCGGACCCTGCGGATGATCGAGCGGGGCGCGAGCCGGCACACCCTCAAGATCCCGAAGGACGTCCTCGCGGACGCGGTGCAGGCCGCCCGGGCCGAGATCGGGGATCGGTCGTTCACGTTCCGCCGGGTCGAGGCGCTCGCGTTCTGGTCGGAGGTCCCCGAGGGGCCCGTCGCCCCTACCGAGCGAACCGGTGCTCCATGACGTACGGGAGCACGCCTCCGATCCGGTAGTACTCGAGCTCCGTCGCGGAGTGGACCTCGCACCGCGCGTCGAAGCTCGTCGCCGTCCCGTCCTCGCGCACCGCGGTGACCGTCACCGTCGATCTCGGCGCGAGCGCTCCCCCGACCACTCGGAGTTCGAACCGCTCGCGGCCGGTGAGCCCGAGCGCCTTCCAGCCCCGTCCGGCCGGGAACGTGAGCGGCAACACTCCCATCTCGATGAGGTTCGACCGGTGGATCCGCTCGAACGTTTCGGCGATCACGGCTCCGACGCCCAGGAGGCGCGGGCCCTTGGCCGCCCAGTCGCGCGAGCTTCCTTGGCCGTACCCCTTCCCGGCGAGGACGAGCAACGGAGTCCGCTCCCGGCGGTACCGCTCGGCGACGTCGAAGATCGAGCCGAGCTCGCCGTCCGGGAGGTGGGCGGTCACTCCGCCCTCTCGCGGCGCGGCGAGCTCGTTCTTGAGCCGGACGTTCGCAAACGTTCCGCGGATCATCACCTCGTGGTGCCCCCGGCGCGTGCCGTAGGTGTTGAACTCCCGGACCGGGACCCCGCGGGCGATCAGCCACTGCCCGGCCGGCGAGCTCTCGGGGATCTCGCCGGCGGGAGAGATGTGGTCCGTGGAGACACGGTCGCCGACGACGACGAGCGCCCGGGCGTCGCGGACGAGGGTCCCGTCCTTCGGGAGCCACGGCGGCGGAAGCGTCAAGTACGGCGCCTCGGCGAGGTAGGTCGACGTGGGGTCCCACGGGTAGTTCGCCCCGGTCGGGGCGTCGAGCCCCTCCCAGTGCGCGTCCCCGACCTCGATGGCCCGGTACTTCTCGCGGAACATCGACGGCTCGAGGTTCTGCTCCACGATCGCCCGGACCTGGGAAGCGCTCGGCCAGAGGTCCTTCAGGAAGACCGGCCGGCCGTCCGGGCTCTTGCCCAACGGCTGCGTCGTGAGGTCGACGTCGATCCGGCCCGCGATCGCATAGGCGACGACGAGCATCGGCGAGGCGAGGTAGGCGGCCCGGGTGTCGTTGTTGATCCGCGCTTCGAAGTTTCTGTTGCCGCTCAGGACCGCGGCCACCACGAGGTCACGCTCCCGGACCTGCTGCGAGACGGCCGGGATGAGCGGGCCGGAGTTCCCGATGCACGTCGTGCACCCGAACCCGACGACCGCGAACCCCAGGTCGGAGAGCGGCTTCAGGAGGCCCGCGCGTTCGAGGTACGCCGTGACGACCTTCGACCCCGGCGCGAGCGAGGTCTTCACGTGGGGGGGAACGGCGAGCCCGAGCTCGGCCGCCCGGCGGGCCATCAGCCCGGCGCCGACCATCACCGAGGGGTTCGACGTGTTGGTGCAGCTCGTGATCGCCGCGATCACGACGGCGCCGTCGTCGATCGCAGGCGAGGGGAGGTTCCCGCGCGCCGGCACGGCGTTCGCCGGTCGGCCGGCCCGGTACGCCTCGACCGCGCGGCGGAACGAGAGCGGGGCGTCGCCGAGCAGAACGCTCTCGTCCGGATTCCGGGGGCCCGCGATCGTCGGGACGATCCGGCCGAGGTCGATCGTGAGCGTATCGTCGTAGTCGATCGCCCCGCGTTCCGGGGAGCCCCAGAGCCCCTGGGCACGCGCGTACGCCTCGACGAGCGCGACGTGCGCGGGGTCGCGTCCGGTGCCGCGAAGGTACGCCAACGTCGCCTCGTCGACCGGGAAGTAGGCGGCCGTTGCCCCGTACTCGGGGCACATGTTCGAGATCGTCGCCCGGTCGGGGACCGAGAGGTGGGTGACCCCGGATCCGAAGAACTCGACGAACCGGTCGACGACGCCCTTCTCCCGGAGCCGTCGAGTCACGGTGAGCACGAGGTCGGTCGCCGTGGATCCCTCCGGCAGAGCGCCCGTGAGCTCGACCCCCACGACGACGGGGCGGGGCAGGAAGTACGGTTCGCCGAGCATCACCGCCTCCGCCTCGATCCCGCCGGCTCCCCAACCGAGCACCGAGGCTCCGTTCACCATCGTCGTGTGAGAGTCGGTGCCGATGAGCGTGTCCGGGAAGGCGGAGACTCGGCCGTCGGCGTCGCGCCGGGTCACCGTGGCGGCGAGGTATTCGAGGTTGACCTGATGGCAGATCCCGTTGCCGGGCGGGACGATTCTCAGGTTCCGGTACGCCCCCTTCGCCCACCGCAGGAACCGGTACCGTTCGCCGTTGCGTTCGTACTCCCGGTCGAGGTTGATCCCGATCGATCGGGGTGATCCGAAGCTGTCGACCTGGACCGAGTGGTCGACGATGAGGTCGACCGGGATCACCGGGTCGACGCGGTCCTCGGGGAGCCCCCGGGCGACGGCGGCCGTCCGGAGGACCGTCAGATCGACGACGACCGGGACGCCCGTGAAGTCCTGGAGGAGGACCCGCTCGGGATAGAACGCGAACTCGGTGGTCTCGGAGACCGGAGCTCCGTTCGCGAGGGCCACGATCGCCTCGGGGCCGCCGAGGGCCGGATCGAAGTGGCGGACGAGGTTCTCGAGGATCACGCGCACGGTCCGAGGACGTCGGGCGAAACGGCCGGGGTCCACCCCCGCCACCCGCTCCGGACGGACGATCGATATCGCTACGGAACCGACGTGGAGATCGTCGCGGGCGCCGAGGGGATCGCGGGCGCTCATGTCCCACCGATGTGCGGTCGGTTCAAGGGCTCTTTGGGAGTACCCGATCCGTCCGGTCGTCGAGCGGGATCGACCGCTCCCACGAGACTCCGACCCGCGGCTCCGCCGGTCCCGCATCGTCGGGCGAGGCGCCCCGGACCTCGATCCGTTCGCCGGTATCGAGCCGGACCACCCGGAGGAGTCCGCGCCCGGTACTGCCCGCGGCCAGCAGCTCCCCGGTCCGGAGTCCGGGCCGCGGAGGCTCCACCCGCACGTCGTCCGGATGGACCGCGATCGCTCCGCCGTCCGAGCCCACGACATTGTAGCCGAGGAAGCGCGCGGCGCGCTCGTCCCG
>JASHSX010000035.1 GCA_030040865.1 Thermoplasmata archaeon
CGACCATACTTCCGGAGTACGGTCCGCGATCTCGACGACAGGGTCCGTTACCCTTTCCCCGGGTACGGGCAACGTGGCGTCGACCGTCGCGGTGAACGGAACCGGGTTCGAGGCGAACACCGTGATCGGCCTCTCCTTTGACGGAACCGCGGTGAGCTCTACGTGCTCGTCGGACGGTACCGGAAGCTTCCCGGGAAGTTCGGGGACCCCCTGCACGATTCAGGTGCCGTCCGCTCCGGCCGGCCCCCACACGGTCACCGCCGTCGGAGCAGCGTGGTCGAACGTCACCCTCCCGGTGGGGAACTCCCCGTGGGGAATCGCCTACGACAATTCCACGGGCCAGATCTTTGTGGCCAACAACGGCAACAACACGGTGAGCGTCGTCGACGACTCCAACGGCTCGATCGCCGCGATAGTGCCCGTCGGATCCGAGCCGGAGGGGTTGGTCTATGACGCGGGAACCCACCAAGTGTTCGTTGCCGACTACGGAGATTGCTTCACGTCCAACTGCAACGGAACGGTCGACGTGATCAACGATTCGACGGACACTCTGGCGGCTTCGGTGATCGTCGGCCCCGAACCGACGAGCGTGGCGTACGACTCGGCGTTGGACCAGGTCGCCGTGACCAATTCGGGGGCGAGCGTCGACGCGAACGGCGACGGGACCGTGAGCGTGATCAGCGATGCGAGCGACTCGGTCGTGTCGACGATCGTGGTCGGGCCGGCGCCCAACGGAATCGCCTATGACGTCGGAACTCAACAGTACTTTGTGGCCAACTCCGGCCCCGGCACGATCAGTGTGATCGACGCGGCGACGAACACCATCGCGACCACGATCTTGACCAACGACGCCTTCTGGGGTGGAATCGCGTACCTGCCCGGACAGGGCCAGGTCTGGGTGGGTGGGGGGAACTTCGACTACGGGACCCAGACCAGTACCGGAGACATCCAAGTGATCAACGACACCAGCGACTCGGTCGTCGCCTCGATCCCGGTCGCCGTTGCCACGGCGTTCGCGTACAACCCCACGTCAGGTCTGGTCTTCGCGGTCCTGCTCTTCGGAGGATGCGTTTCCGTGGTCAGCGTCACGAACGACACGGCCTTCGCGTGTCTCGCCACGAACGGAGCTCCGGGTGGCTTCGGCAACACGTTCGGGGTCGCATTCGACAGCGTCACCGGCCAGTTCGTCCTCGGCAACTACGACACCAACACCCTCGAGAGTATCGGCGCCGTCACTCCGGTGCAAGGCAGTTCGACGTTCGTCGTCACACCCTCCGCCGAGCTCCTTCCCGCGTACGGATCGTCCGATTTCACGGGCACTGTGGCCGGGAGCGGATTCTCGCCCTCCACCGCCATCTCGATTTCGTTCGCCGGAGAGAGCGTCACCTCGAACTGCCGTACGGATGCCAACGGGAGTTTCCCGGGTACCTCCGGCACCCCGTGTCAGTTCATTGTCCCGGCGGAGTCTCCGGGCACCTACTCCGTCGCGGTCTCCGATGGGACCCACTCCTCGACACTCCCTTTCACCGTGGACACGATGGCCGTGACCCCGGGAAGCGGAAGTGCCGGAACGCTGGTGGATGCTTCCGGAACTAATTTCCCCGCCGGTGAATCCGTCGGTTTCACCGTCGACGGACAGGGAGTACCGTCCCGGTGCGCCTCGGACTCCGCGGGCGCGTACCCTGGCTCGACCGGAACCGCCTGCGAGTTCGAGGTACCGCAGGTGCCGGGCGGCGAGGAGATCGTCTCGGCACGCGGTCCTTCAACGGATTTCCCGCTCAACTCTACCGTGAGCCTGGACCAAGGGGTGAGCCCGGGAGAGGCCCCTCAGGGGCTGGTCTACGACCCCAACACGAACCAGGTGTTCGTCGCCGACTCGGGATCCTCCGACATCAAGATCATCAACGTCTCCACAGACCTTGTCGTCAAGACGATCAGCCTGCCCGACAGCACCTACCCGTTCGGAATCGCCTACGATTCTTCGACCCACGACATCTTCGCGGCCGACACATCCAAAGACAACGTGACCGTGGTCTCGGACGCGACCGACACTATCGTGACGACCGTGGCCGTCGGGATCGAACCCGAGGGCGTAGCGTACGACCCGGTGCTTCACGAAATGTTCGTGACCAACTCCGACTCCAACACGGTCAGCATCATCAACGACACGACTCTGACGGTGACGGGAACGATCCCCGTCGGCCAATCTCCGGACGAGGGAATCGCGTACGATCCCGGCAACGGGGCCATCTACGTGGCCAATCAGGGCCCCGGATCCGGCGATAGTACGGTCAGTGTCATCGAAGACCCCGCCGCGGCCTCGCCCACGGTGCTTGCGGTACCGGTCGGGGTACAGCCGGAGGGTGTCGTCTACGACTCGAACACCGGCGAGATCTTCGTCTCCAACTACGGCTCGGGGAACGTCAGCGTCATCGCGGGATCGACCAACACGGTCGTCTCGGCGATTCCCGTAGGAGCCTCCAATGAGGTCTACCTGCACGAGATGGCCTACAGCCCGAGCGCCGGCGAGATCTTCGTGGCGGCGGGTTCCGGCGGTTCCGAGAGCAACGTTTCCGTGATCTCGGATTCGACGAACAGCGTGATCGCCGAATTCGAGGTCGACAACGACAATCCGTACGGCATCGCCTACGTGCCGGACACCGGACAGGTGTTCATCGGGTCGAACGGATACCCTAGCGACGTCACGGTCTACAACGGTGCGAACGGCATCGGATTGGACAGTGCGAGTTTCCGGGTCGAGGCCAACCTGAGCCTCGCGGCGGGCGAGGGGGAGGTCGGTCAGACCGTCGTCCTCCAGGGCACTGGGTTCGGTGCCTCCGCGCCCATGAGCGAGTTCACGGTCGGTTCGACACCGGTGAACTGCACCGCGGCCTCGGCAGGGTCCTGCGAAGCCGGAATTCTGACGTCCACCCCCGACGGCGCCTTCTCGGCCAGTTTCGTTGTGCCGCCGGTTCCCACGCTGGGCGCTGACTACGCGATCACCGTGTCGGACGATGAGGGCGACAGTGCGAGCGTCGATCTCCAGGTGCTGGCCGGGCCCAGCGTATCCAACGTGACTCCGTCCGCCCCGTCGATCGACCTGGGTCAGTCTGTGGATTTCACCGTCGCGGCTTCTTCGGGCACCGGGGTATACTCGTACACCTGGTCGGGGCTACCGTCCGGCTGTACAGGCGAAACGGCCTCGGTGCACTGCACGCCGGACGCTCCCGGAACCTATCCCGTACAGGTGGACGTGACGGACTCGGTCGGAGGAACGGCCTCGACGCCGACGCTCAACTTCTCGGTCGACTCCGACCCCACGGCGGCGACTCCCACCGCCTCGATCGAATCGGGGCACGTGGACGCGGGGCAGGCGGTCGTGTTCACTTCGGTGGCCGCCAACGGTTCGTCGAGTTACACTCGCTTCGTCTGGAACGGGCTACCCACGGGATGCGAGGGGACGGAGTCGAGCGTATCCTGCTCGGGCGTCAACCTCTCCTCGGGAAGCTACTCCATCTCGGTCTCGGTCACCGACTCGAACGGCTTCACGTCCTCGCCGAGCCCGAGCCTCTCGTTCGTCGTCTTGGGCGACCCCACGGTGGACCTGAGCGCCAGCGTTGACTCGGTGGACTTTGGACAGCCGGTCTCGTTTTCGGCAACCCCCGCCGGAGGGGCGGGTGGATTCACGATCGCATGGACCGGTCTCCCAGAGGGATGTGCCTCGAACCAGTCGGATACGTTGACATGCGAGCCGAGCGTCAGCGGCACCTACTCGATCGAGGTCAGTGCGACGGACGCCAACGGCTACACGGTCTCGAGCCGATCGGTATCGCTCTCGGTCTACGCGCCCCCGACCGTCCAACTCGGCGTGACGGACGTCGCCCTCGATCTGGGTCAGGCGGTCGATTTCACCGCAAGCGTTTCGGGAGGTTCAGGGGTGGCTGTGTATCAGTGGACGGGGCTGCCCGGGGGCTGCGCCGGCTCGGGTTCCGGAATCGACTGCACCCCGACCGCGACCGGGAGCTTTGGCGTCCGGGTCATGGTGACCGACACCGACGGACGTTCGGCGGAGTCGTCACCGGTCACGGTCACGGTCAGCGCTCGGGTCACAGCGACCGCCGCGGCCAACGTCACCTCGACGGTCGTCGGCTCAAGTGTCTCATTCACGGCCAGCGGGAGCGGAGGCACCGGGGGTCTCACCTACAACTGGTCGTTCGGGGACGGAACGACCGGGAGCGGAGCATCCATCTCTCACACCTACCGAACCCCGGGGAACTACACGGTCTCCGTCTGGGTCAACGACACGGTGGGCGGCACCGCGTCGAAACAGTTCCTCGTTGAGGTCCAACCCGTCCCGGCGACCGCTCCGGCAGCCTCCGGTCCCAATTCGGGCGCGATCTGGGCAGCGTTGGCCGGAGTCGTCGCTGCGATCGTAATCGTAACTGCCATCCTCGTGGTGCGTCGGCGGCGGAAGACACGGCCATCCGAGTCTCCCGCAACGTCGGGATCCGTCATCGACCGCGACGCACCCGACGGTTCGGGGAGCCCGGTGTCAGAGGCCGACGAAGAGTAACGCTGCCGGGCGTTTCCTCTCGCGACGCAGCCGCGGCCTTCGAAGCAGCAGCAATCGACGACCCGGCTGGGATGCGACAACTCGCACCGGTACGAAGAACTCACCGAGCGCTCGGGGACGCCGGCCTTCTGGCATCCCATCGTCGGGGCGGAGGTGCTCCCGGCGGGAGTTTCCCCGGTCGGCGCGGACCGACCGGCTTTGAACCCGCGTCAGAGGCTCGAGAGGCCTCTATCCTTGACCACTAGACTACGGGAGCGCCCGGGAGGGCGGTAGGGACCTCCCTCCTTGAGCCTTTCGCGCGCAGCGACGTTCCTCTCCCGCCGGGCGAAGCTCCTATGAGCGTTCTACCGATTCGGAGCCCGTGATCCCTCCGGTGAAGGCCCGCAGTGGCCACATCCTGCTGGACCCGAAGCGTTCGTACCGGGACTTGGTCCGCGTCTATCCGGAGATCCACAAGAAAGTCATCGAGATGAACCGACCGTTCGTGAAGGAGTCGGATCCGCTGCTGCCCGAGGTCCTGCTCGAGGAGAACCTCCGGGACCTGCGGGGCAACCGTAAGCCCGTGGGGTACAACCGGCAGGACCCGTTCGGTCTCCGCCTCATCTTCCCGATCGTCGACGAGCACCGGGCCGAGTTCTACTTCACGAAGCCGGCCCGCTGCCAAGAGGTCGTCCAGATCACCGAGCAGGTCTCGACGATGCTGCGGCGACGGGGCATCAAGCACACGGTCGAGTACGACCGGCTTCCGCTGGGACCGCCCCGGGGACTCCCCGGAATGTTGCCCCCCGGCGCGACCGCTGGCGCGGGCTTCGCCACCCCGTGACCGGTCGCCCGCTCGCGATCTACGGCTCGGTCGGCGGGCGGCGGAACGGCCAAAGCGGATTCGCCGCCGGCGCGGCCGCCGCCGGCGCGGCGGCTTCGGGCGACCCGGCCCCTTCGTCCTGGAGCCGGCGGAGCGCCTCCCTGGCCTTGGCCAGCGCCGCGGCGTAGTCCTGGTCCCGGAGCCGGATCGACTCGGCGAGCAGCTGGCGGGCCTCCGTGGTATCGATCCGTCGCTCCTGCGCCCGCGCGAGCGCCGCGTCGATGAGATAGTGGAGGTTCATGAGCTCCCGATGGAGCGACTTGCGGAGCGCGAGCTCCTCTTCGGCCGCGAGGAGCTGCCGGGCCGCCTCGAGCAACCGGTCGCCGCGCTCGAGCTCCTCGATCGACCGGAGCTTCTCTCGGACCGAGCCGACGCTGACGTGGAGCCCCTCTTGGGCGAACGTCACCTCGGTCTGCAGGTCCTTGAGCCGGCGCGCGAACGGGTCATGAACGGCCGGCTTCAACGCCTCGGTCGCCCGTTGGAGCAGTTGGTCGGCCTCGTCGAGGCGCTGGGCGTCGAGCGCGCTCCGCGCCTCGCTGAACGTCTGCATCATCGGCGTCGTGTCGATCCCGAGCCGCTCGCCGACCCACAGACGGTCCTTCGCGTCGGCGGCACGCGCCTCGATCGCCTCGCGCCGCTGGCGCCGGGCCAGATCGATCTCGGCCCGTAGGAGGGCGAGGGCGGGTCCGAACTCACGCCGCTGTCGAAGCCCCCGCAGCTGCTCCCGCACCTCCTCGCGCCGTGCGATCTCCGCCGGGCTCGCGGCGTGGCCACGGCCGAACTCAGCCTCGACCTCCCGCCACCGCCCGTCGAGGACCGCGTCGAAGACGCGCCGGCTCGCGGTGTCTGCCCGCTCGACCGCCTGGCGCACCTGACCCCAGTCCTGGGCGCGGAGGGCGGTCTCCGCCTCGGTGAGGACCCCCTCGACGGCGTCGATCTCGGCGCCGATCCCCTCCTTGCGCGCGTTCTCGACCAGGCTTCGGAGTTCTCCGAGGGGCCGGGCGTACAGGCGCTCGATCGCCCAGCGCCCGCGTTCGACCGCCTCACGGCCCGCGCGAATAGCGGCCGCGTACTGGCCCTCCAGCGCGGCGGTGCGTCCCTCGGCGAGCCGCTGGCTCGCCTCCGCGGGGTCGGCACCGATCTGCGTAGCCTCGGCGATCTGGGCCTCGGCCGCCGCCAGCGCGTCGCGGCTACGGCGGTGGCCCTCGCGGGCCGTCTGGAGCGCCTCGGAGGCGGCGATCGCGTGCTCCAGCACCTGAGGATACTCTCGCTGCGCGAACGCGGCCTTGGCGGCGTCGAACTCGTCGTCCGCGGCCCGGGCCACGATCCCGTCGGCGCGGGACCGCCCGAGGGTCTTGTCGGTCGCCTCGAGCGAGCCCTCGGCGAGCCGCCGCTGGAGCTCGGCCCGTTCGAGCTCCGCCTCGCTCTTCGCCGCCAGCTGGACGGCCTCGACCGGGTGGCCCTCATCGAGCGCCGTTCGGGCCTGGTGCAGGAGATTCTCCGCGACGGTAGTGTCGCTGCCCTCGCGCCTCAGTCGCGTGACGGTCGCCTGGAAATGGGCCAGCGTCTTCGAGACGTGGTGGTACGTCGCCTGCAGGAACTCCCGCTCGAGCGGCGCCCCGACCTCGATCACGCGCGCGTACTGGCGCCCGGCGAGCGCCATCTCGACGCGCTCCATCTGCGCCCGCAGGGGGCCGACCTCGACGTGGAGAAGATCCGCCTCGGCGAGCGACTCCCGGGCCCGCTTGGCGATCCGTTCGGCCTGCTCGACGAACCCGCGGGTCGCGATGAACTCGGTCCGGGCCGTGTCGAGAAGACTGGCGGCTCCCACCGGGACGGGCAGGGAGATGCGGCGGCGGGCCTCGCCGAGCGGCCCGAGGATCTTCTCGACATCGACGCCGGCGGCGCGGGCGATGTCAAGATCGCGCTCGAGCGCGTGAAGGTTCTCGTCCAGGATCGGTCGGAGGAACGCCGTGAGCTCCTCGTGGAGGATCTTTGCCCCCGTCGCCGTCGCGTCGGCGGGCGCGGTCGCGTGCTCCGTCTTGAGCGACTCGAAGCGCGCGGCGAACGGCTCCATCGGGGCCGAGAGACGACGCCCGTCCTCGAGGAGGAGTGCGATCTCGTTGAGCAGCCGGTCGGACTCGACCCGCGCGCCGAGCTCGTGGAGCTTCTGGGTCACCGCCTCGATCTGCGTCCGGGCCCCCTCCAGGTCGAGCGCCTGGAACGTGAGCCGGACCGCGCGCAACGGTTCGTAGAACGGTCCCGTGTCGACGCCGCCGTCGCGGAGCCGGGTGAGGAGGTCCTGCGCTCGGCCGATGCCGTCCAGCACCTCGGCCGCGGCGGCCCGGGTCTTCGTGGCGTTCTCCTCGAGGCGAGTCGCGAGGCGGTACGCTTCCTCGTACCGGGCCGCGCGGGCGGCCGCCTGGGCCTCGTCGAGCTGCCCGCGGAACCGGGCGAGGTCGAGCCCCATCGTCTCGAGCTCCACCAGCGACAGCTTCGCGTGGGAGACCGCATCCTCGCTGCGCAGGAGCTGCTGCTGCTGGGCGCGCGTGCGGATCTCCTGCGAGGCCCGCGACGCCTTCACGAAGTCGCCCATGTTGAAGATCTGCTGGACCTCGTCGATCTGGCGCTGGATCTCGTCGCTCGCGCCGCCCATCGACTCGAGGATCCGGCCCTCCTCCTCGAGCATCTCCACGAGGGCGGAGGCGTGGGTCGCGAAGACGGCCGCGAAGTCGCGTTCGGCGCGCTTCAAGCTCTCGATCGCGACGACGGTGTCGCCCTTCACCCGGAGGGTCACGTCGGCGTCGGCGAGCGACCGCCGCACCGGTGCCGTGAGCGCTTCGTCGGGGATGTCCACGAACCCCTGCTCCATCTCCTCGATCCGGCGGGTCATGTACGGCGCCGCCGCCTTCCGCATCTCGACATCGGCCCGGGCGATCTCCTCGGCGCCCGCCGCGAAATCGCCCTTGTCGAGCAGCTCCCGTGCGGAGGCCATCGCCCGCTCCGCCTCCGGCGGCAGGAACTCCCGCTCGCGGGCGAACTCGCGGACCTTGTCGAGACCGACCCACCGTTGCTGGAAGAACTGGAACGCTTCCCGGCCCACGTGCAGCACGACGTCGTGGAGGGCCGTGCGGGCCCCGTTCACGTCGGCGCGGTCGACGAGTCCGCGCGCCTTCGCGATACCGGCGTCGAACGGCTCGGTCGAGAATCCGGTCAAGCGGAAGCGCGCGAGGAGCTCTTCGAGGGCGGTCAGTTCGTCCTGGACGGTTTCCAGGTCCTCCGTGAGCCGCGCGACTCGGTCGAGCGCCTCCTGGCTCGCGGCGAGCGCCTCAGAGTAGATCTTGAGGCGGAGCGCTTCGCGCGCCCGGTTCATCGCCGCGAAGACGTCCGACGGGTCCCGCCCGAGCCGGCGGGCCTCCGTGATGCGGGGCCGGACCTCATCGAGCAGCCCCGCGACGATCGCGACGATCGGCTCCTCCGCCGACTTCCGGGCCTCCAGGACGAGCGGCGAGATCTCGGTCGGGGGGAGCCCGGGGAGCCGGGCGATCGCCTCTTCGACGGCGGCGCGGGCCGGGCCCGCGTCGACGCCGTATTCGGGAGTGGCGGCGAGCGTGGTCCGAAGGCCGTCCAGGACCTGCGATGCACGCTCGCGCAGGACCTCGCCGAGCTCGGTGTTGGCGACCTCGACCGCGGAGACGGTCTCCGGCCACCGCGTCGGGTCGGCCTCGGCATCGGCCTTGAGCGCGGCCTCGAGCCGGGACGGGGACGCGGCGTGTTCCTTGGCCGCCCCCACGAGCCGATCCGCCGTGTCGCGGGCCCGCTCCCGGCGGCGCACGGCCTCGGGCAGCTCGGTCCGAAGGAGGTGGCCGATCGCCTCGCCGGCCTCGACGACCCGCCCGTCGTTCGCGAGCTGGCTCGCTTCCTCGAGCTTCCGGTCGAACGCCGCCAGACCGTCCGCGCTCAAACCGGCCCAGCGGCCGACCTCGAGCGCTTGGGTCCGTGCCCGACGTACGTAATCGCCCTGGGCCCGGAGCAGGGCCTCCTCGACCTTCGCGAGCCGGGCGATGGTGTCGGTCCACTCGGCCTCGGTGGCGGGCTTGGCGAGGGCATCGAGCTCCCCGCGGACCTCGGGAGGAATGGTGATCCCGCCGCCGGTGCTGTGATCGATCGCCGCGATCGTCTTCTGGCGCCGGGCCTCGATCGTCGCCGGAACCGACCGCGCGAGGTAGTCGAGGAGCGCCTTCGCCTCGACCTCGACCGCGTCCCAGTCCGACCGACGCGCGAGCTCCCGGACCTTGCGGATCCGTTCGGTCGCCTCGGACGGCAGGAGTCCGAGGCGCTCTAAGACCGTGATCTGTTCCTCGGCGTCCTTCTGGGCGATCTCGCCGGCCTGGCGCTTCTTCTTGAGGGCTTCGGCCTTTTCCTGAAGGATCCGCGTCAGCCGGGACGACGGCAGGGACCCCACGCCTCCCGGTCCCGACGTACGTCCGCCTCCGAATCCCAGCCGCTACGGGCCCGAACGGGTCGGCGAGCCGGGCACTCGTTTCATGCCCGGACCCCCTTATTAATCAGTCGAGGAGCCGGCGGGGCGTCCGGGGGCTCCGGAGCATCGTCCCGCTAGGTGCGGGTGATCTGCCGCTTGCCCATCGCGTCGAGATACTGTACCTCGGCGCCCGGGGTGAGCTGGCCCTTGAGGGCGGGGTCGAGCGCGAGGGAGAACGTCTCGTACGTCTCGAGGTCCATCAGCTGGACCTCCGCGTCGGTGAGCGAGAGGACCTGCGCCTGTCGCTTCCCGATCATCGGGACCTGGACCTTGTGCTTCACGGGGAAGACGACGCTCCGCTTCGAGCCGTCGAAGATGCCGACGGCGTCGATCCGCGCCTTCGCTTCCCCGTGCTTCCCCGGTTTCGAGGTCTGGATGCTCAGGATGCGGCACGGCTCGTCGTCGATGAGCATGTACCGTCCCTCCTTGAGCTCGCGAACTTCCTGCTGGGTCCAGGCCATCGGGGGTCGCTCCGAGCGCCCCCGGAGGGCCGAGGTCGCATAAGTGTTGCTGCGGGAAGGTGCGCTTCTGAGCCGATGGTCACGTAGAGTTTATTCTCGACGGGCCTCCTTGGTCCACCGAGCACGCGTTCCGACGCGCCATGGTCGAGCTACCGGACCCATACGACCCGACGGCCTGCGAGCGCGACGCGCGGGCGCAGTGGGCCGGACGCCGGTTCTTGAGCGAGGACGGCACCGTCGGCGACGGCGATGGTCCACGGGTCTGGCAGTTCGAGGGAACGTTCGCGCCCGGCGACCGGGACGAGCTCGTCGCCCAGCGCGCCGTGGTGGCGGACGTCGACGCCCGGTACCTCGCGATCGCCGGCCGGAGGGCGGTCGGAACGCTGCGGTGCGAGTCGTACCGCGGCGTCGACCCGGAGCCGAAGGTGGGGGCGCTCCTCACCTCGCTCGGCATCTGGACCGGCGGGAGCGGAGGGAAGCCGTGGGACCGCAGCGATCGAACCGTGGAGAGCCAACGGATCGTCTCACGGCTCGCCCGCGCGGGGCTGTTCGTGCTTCGCGACGAACCGTTCCGTGTCTGTCCAAGCTGCGCCGCGGCCCTCTCGCCCGGCCGCATCGTCTACCGCGACGAACTCGGGCCGACGTACCTCGTACGCTTCCCGGTCACTGTCCACGACCGGGAGGTCCACGCCCTCGCCTGGGTCGACGCCCCGTGGCGTCTCCTGGGTACGAGCGCTCTCCTGCTCCGGCCCGAATCCGCCTATGTGATCGCCCGATACCGTCGACGCGACTCCGAGGAACGGGTGCTCACGTCGCGGGCCTCGTTGCCCCAGCTCGGGGAATGGCTTCCCGGGGCGTCGTTCGAGATCGAGGAGGAGCTCTCCGGGGTCGACCTGAGCGGCACTCCGTATGCGTACCCCCTCCGCCACGAATTCCCGATGGGCGGGGGACTGGCCGCGCCGGCGGGGACGCTCCAGGTATCGCCCGAGGTGAGCGAGAC
>JASHSX010000036.1 GCA_030040865.1 Thermoplasmata archaeon
TCCAGTGCGCGAACGACCGCGCCTTGGTCAAGTGGGCCATCGACTTGAGGGAACCCGTGTGGTCCCGGTGCAGGTGGGTGATGAGGATCTTCCGGACCGCGGACGGTTCGACCTTCACCTTCTGGAGGTACGCCGCGATCGCCTTCTCAGAACCGGGCAGGCCGGTGTCGATCAGAGTCCACGTGCTCCCCCGGTCCTTGAGCAGGTAGACGTGGGTGGTGAAGTCGGGCGACGGGTCAACGCCTTCCACGATGTGCACGCCGGGGAGAACTTCCGCCATGTACGGCTCCGCGGCGGGCACACCCTCCCTCGTTAAAGGGCGTTCGGGGAGGCCGGTGCCCGGGAGGTCCGGACTCGGCTACCGTCCGGCCCCCGAGAGCTCGGCGCCGAGTGCGCGGACGGAGGCCGCGACGTCCGGGGCGGGGAGCCCTCCGAAATCGAAGATCCCGAGGAGCTCGTCCACGCCGATCCGCTCGAACGCCCGAAGCCGATCGGCGACCGAGCGGGCCGATCCGATGAGAGCGAAACCCGACGCCTCGATCGCCGCCGCGCTCGCGTGGTGCGGGTCGCGGCGGACCTTCTCCGCGTAGAACGCGCTCTGGGTGGCGAGACGGCTGTCGAGATATCGCTGGAGCGCAGCGCGGGCGCGTTCCTCGTGATCCCCCGCGTAGACGTGGACCGCGACCGCGACCTCACCGGAGGTCCCCGTCGGGAGCGCCGAGCGGTACTCCCGGATCTCTTCCGCGAGCGCCTCGATGCTCGCGACGGTGGCGTACGGCACGAGGGCGATCGACCGACCCGTTCGGGCCACGAACGGGATCGCCTCCCGGCGCTGGACGGCGACCCAGATCGGAGGGTGCGGCCGCTGGACCGGCCGTACGTTGATCCGCACCGGCGCGCTTCGCCCGTCGTCGACGGTGACCTCACGCCCGTCGAGCGCCGCGAGGAGCGTGGCGAGCGCCGCTTCGAACCGCTCGCGTTTCGTGGCGGGATCGATCCCGAACCCCTCGAACTCGAGAGGAATGTAGCCGCTCCCGACGCCGAGGTTGAGGCGCCCGTCGAGCAGACGATCGAGCAGGGCGTACTGCTCGGCCAGCTCGACTGGCCGATGGAACGGCAGGACGCTCACGAGGACCCCAAGGCGGAGACGGCGGGTACGGGCGCCGCAGGCCGCGAGAAGGACAGCTGGTGCGGGGCAGACCCCACCGGGCTGGAAGTGGTGCTCGGCGACCCAGAGTGTCGACAGCCCCCCCGCTTCGGCGGCCTCCGCCAGGCTCACGACGTCCCGCGCGCGGTCGGGGGTTTCGAAGGGACCGGGCGGGTACTCGTCCACGACGGAGAACGCGCTCAGCCGCACGCCCGCACGACCCGGACCGGGTAGAAGGCGTTTGGCGGGTCGCCCCGGCGAGGGAGAGGTCAAAGCGGCGGGGTACGTGCCCGGTCGTGGCGCTCCCGGCTCTGGGGCTGGTCGGCGGGGAGGCCGCCGGAACGGTCCATCTCGTCGCCGATCCGCTCGATTGGTCGTCGGGCCGCCCGGGGTCGGCGGACGTGCTCAGCCTTCCGTCGCTGTGGTGGCCGCCCCGCGAGCCGCTCCCGGACGCCGCGGCCGGCGTCCTCCTCCAGGGCGTTCCGAGCGAGCCGGGGGACGAGGTGGCGGTTCCGGTGGTCGCCGGGATCGATGCCGACGTGCTGCGCGAGGGCGAGGAGGTGACGGTCGACGGCAGTGCCGGGACGGTGTCGATCTCGGGCGTCGAGGAGATCGAGGTCGTCACGACGTTCCTGGAGCGATCGGACGGAGCGATCCTCCTCCTTCAGCGCTCGGGGGCGGTGGGGAGCTTCCAGGGCCGGTGGGCAGGAGTTTCGGGATTCCTCGAGGATCCGAGTCCCGTCGAGCAAGCGCTCCGCGAGGTCCGGGAGGAGACGGGGCTCGACCGGGACGAGCTCAGAGTGGCCGCGGCCGGTTCTCCGGTCCTCGCCCGCGACGCGGCCCGTGTGTTCATCGTCCACCCGTTCCGGTTCCGGGTCGACCGGACCAACGTGACGCTCGACTGGGAGCACACGCAGGCCGAGTGGGTCGCACCGTCCGAGATCCGGCGACGCCCGACCGTGCCCAAGCTCGACCGGGTCTGGGAGGCAGTCGCCCCCTCGGTCGTCCCGAAAGAATAAGACCGACGCGCACCCCTCGCCGGCCGCGTGGGCTGGTAGATCAGTCCGGAAGATCGCCGGTTTTGCAAACCGGAGGCCTCGGGTTCAAATCCCGACCAGTCCACTCCCCGGAGGGTTCCGGGACGGACGTCGCTATCTCTGAGCGCGCCCCGCCCGGGCCCCGCCCTCCACGACTCACCCTTCCGACCCGGGGGCGTGGCCTCGGTACGAGAATCTCGCCCGCGGACCTCCCTCCCGCGCCGCGCATCGGCGCCACGGGCTCAGCCGAGACCGGCCTCTTGGACCATCTTCCGGGCGGCATCTTCGACCTTGGGAACCGGCCCGAACAGCTTCGCCTGGAGCGTGGTGTCGGCGATGTACTTCCCGGTGGCGAAGAAGTCGAACATCGCGGAGTAATCCCGCATCGACTTGTTGAATCGAGCGAGAAAGTGCAGGAAGCGCAGCGTTCCCGACCCCTGGGGCTCCACCGTCCGTCCGAGCACGGCGGTCAGCATCTGCGCGAGCTCCTCGGTGGAGAGGGGCCGGTCGGAGCCGAGGTCGAGCCGCTGGTTCAGCGCGACCGACTCCTCGGTCGCCGCCACGAGGGCCCGAGCCACTTCGTCCGGATGGATGAACGTGATCCGTACCCCCGGCGGCATCATCCGGAACACCCTGCCTCGGCGAACTCCGCGGCTCATGAAGCCTCCGGAGTGCCCGCCGAGGAAGGCCCCTGGTCGAATGGCCACGAACGGAACTCCCCGTTGCTCGAGGAGGTCTTCGGCCTCCTTCTTGGCCCAGAAGTGGGGAACCTGCCGGGCGAGGTCGCAGCACAGGATGCTGAGCAGGACGAATCGCGGCACGGTCTGGCGCCGGGCGGCCTCGACGAGGTTCCGATTTCCCTCAAAGTCGGTGCGGAGCGAGTCGCCCTTCTTCCGCTTGGAGTAGCCGATCGCGCTGGAGACGACGGCGGAGACCCCATGCATCGCCGGGTCGAGCGACTCCGGCGCCAGCATGTCCCCGCGGACCACCTCGACGCCAAGTCGCTCCAAGCGAGTGGCGTCGCTCCCGGGTCGGACGAGGGCGCGGACCCGCTTCCCGCGCGCGAGCAGCTGGTCGACAACCCGGCCGCCGAGGTCGCCGGTCCCGCCGACGACGAGCACCGGCCGGTCCCCCGGCGCCGTCTGTCCATCGGTCCGCGCGTCGCCACGGGGCGCGTCGCGACCCGTCATCTTACCCTCACCCCGGGGAATCGGAGATGCCGGTTCGCGAGCTCCCGTCGCCGACGATCGCGCGACCGCCGCGCCTCCGGTGAACGGGAGTCATCGGAGACCCCCCGCGATCCACGTCATCGCCGGGATCTCGAGTCGGTCACCCCGGCGGTACCGCTCGCTCTCCGTGG